>CAYPQM010000359.1:0-1556 GCA_964412845.1 uncultured Streptosporangiaceae bacterium | reverse complement strand
CCCGTCTGCCGCCTTCCGATATGGGTTTGACTTTGACTCGGCTTTAATCTGTTCTTTTCGCCTCGATGCTGCTCTGCACCCGAAGAGCTACGCTCCCGGTTGATGAGTGTTAGCGATGGATCACCAGGTGTTCTGTATGTGATCGTGTGCGGTGCCCCGGCTGCGTCGAACGTCGATGAGTTCGTCCGGCTCGCCTTGGACGCGGGATGGCTGGTCCGGGTGATCGCCACACCGATGGGCGAGCGGTTCATCGACGCCGCCCAGCTGGCCGCGCTCACCGGGGACCGGGTGCGGGCCGGGTTCCGGATGCCGGATGAGCCGGACGAACTCCCCGCTGCTGACGCCGTGGTGGTGGCACCGGCCACCTTCAACACGCTGAACAAGTGGGCGGCCGGGATCACCGACACGTTCGCGACCGGCTTGCTGTGTGAGCTGACCGGCCTGGGGGTGCCGATCGTCGCGGTCCCGCTGGTCAAGGATGCGCTCGCCCGGCACGTGGCGTTCGGGGGGAACCTGGAGGTGCTGCGCGGGATGGGGGTGCGTGTCATGTTCGACCCGCAGGCGCCACCGCAGTCGCGTATGCCAGGCTGGCCTAGGGTGCTGGAGGAACTGCACACTGTTACCGGAGATGGCTCAGGCGGGAGGGACTGACGGTGGATGCTTCGGTACGCGGGCAGCGGATCGCGCGGGCACGCCGCCGCCGTGGCCTGTCCCAGTCGGCGCTCGCGGGGTTAGCTGGGCGGTCGGAAAGCTGGCTGTCCCAGGTCGAGCACGGCCTGCGCCAGGTGGACAGTCACAGCGTCCTGGTGTCCCTGGCGGACATCCTTCGCGTGGATGTCAGCGAGTTGACCGGAGATGAACCGGGCGATCTGCGGGCGACTCAGTACGCGGCGGCTCGCGAGATAGAGCGAGCGATGATGGCCTATGACGCCCTGGAATCGGTGATCGGGGCTGATGGTGCCGTCCACGCGCCGGATCTGGCGCGACTGCGCCTGGACGTGGAGCGGGTGAACCGCAGCTACCAGGCGGCCCGCTACGAAGAGGCGGGCCGGATCCTGCCCGGCCTGATCCGGAGTGTGGAAACCGCCGCCCGGACCTGCCCCCGTGCGGAAGCGCTCGCGGTCGGCGCGTTGCGTGCGCAGGTCTATCAGGCGACCGCGATGGTGCTCAGCCGGGTCGGTGAAACCGCCCTGGCGTGGACGGCCGGGGACCGGGCGGTCACCGCAGCCGAGCACGCCGAGGCTGGGCTGCTGGCCGCGATGTCGGCGTTCCGGCTGGCGCATGTGTTCATCCGCCGCAAGCACACCTCCCAGGCGCGCGACCTGGTGATCGGCGCGGCCAGTGCCATCGAGCGCTCTGCCCCGCAAGCCGATCCGGAGCGGCTGTCCGTCCTGGGCGGCCTCTACCTCGCTGACGCGCTGGCCGCCTCGGCCAGCTTCGACCGTGCCGCCGCTGACCGGTCCCTAGCCGCGGCGCGGCGGGTCGCTGAGCGACTCGGCGAAGATCGCAACGACCACTGGACCGCGTTCGGGCCTACGAATGTCCGCATCCACGAG
>CAYPQM010000358.1:0-1565 GCA_964412845.1 uncultured Streptosporangiaceae bacterium | reverse complement strand
TCCCGGATCACGCGCTCGTACATCACATTCCGCTCGCCCGGATCATCCAGGTGGAACTCGGCTCGTTCTGACCAGTCCAGGCGCAACGGCAACTGGATGACACCAGTCACCGGTCCCGTCAGCTCCCCAAGAGTCTCGGGCAGCAGGTACGGGCGGTTCTCCGCGTACGTACGACCAGCCATGGTCACCAGCGTAGCCCAGACATCACGACGCCTCCCGAGGCCGCTAAGCGCGGTAAAGCGGCACAACAGCCTTCGGAGCTTGGCTGGGCTCCCGTAACCGGCTCGGTGTGCGGGTCGTCCGCCACTTACTGCTCCCGGTACCGGGCAACGGTCCTGCGGTACAGTTCTGCGGCGCTGATCTCGCCGTCGATATAGGCCGAGACCTCCCGGTCATGATCCGGGGTGCACGGCCCCGGCAGCTCGGCCTGGACGGACTGCGCTGCGGAGAGCGCGGAGTCCAGGCGTGCGCGCTGCCGGGCGATCGCCTCGTACCGCTGGTATGCCTCATATGGCAGGAGGACGGCCTCGGGCTTGCGGTGCGAACCGAAGGCGACCGGCGCCGCCGCCGCGCCCTCACGGCGGAAGCGCGCAAGTATGCCGGGAAGTTGCTGCCTGACCTCCGACAGCGGATGCACCTGGAGCACAGCAGGATTATCCACGTAATCACTTCTACAAGATTTGCACGGCTGAGAGGGTGCGACCCGTAGTTATCGCTGATACGCAGGACCACCGGGCCTTCGCCGCCTCGCCCGGGCATCTCGTCGCGATGAAAGCGCTCGCAGCCTGGTCCCGCGGACCTGCCCGGCACTTCACCTGCAGTTCCGCGCCGTCGCCACCCGCATACGGCAAACGCGATTACATGTACCAGGCCAACATCGACGTCGCCTCGATCAGGATCTGGCTACGAGACCCCGTTCCCCGATTTACGGGACACGCCCGGGACATGGGTCAATGAATCATGTCCTTTCGCATTTCGCCGCGAACGCGGCGGGTCCTATGCGCCAGGCGGACACGACATGCTTCCCGCCATACTGGGCAGGTGGCGGAAAGGGGAATTATTCCGGAAACAGCGCCAGCGCCTGCGTCAGGAGCACCTCGCTGGCGCCGTTTCCTGACGCCGTGGCGCTCGCCCGCGGATCAGCCCGCCTGGGCCCGGCCGGCGCTGCTCGCCATCGCGGTCGTCGCGGCGGTCGCGTACGGCTGGGGAATGGCCGGCGCCAGCGTCGAGCCGTTCTACGGCGCGGCGGCCCGCAGCATGTCGGAAAGCTGGCACGCTTTCATCTTCGGGGCGTTCGATCCAGCCGGGACCGTCACCGTCGACAAGCTGCCCGGCGCGCTCTGGATGCAGGCCCTGTCGCTGCGGGTCTTCGGCTTTCACATCTGGGCGCTGGTCCTGCCGCAGGTGGCCGAGGGCGTGCTCACCATCCTGGTGCTGTACCGGGCGGTCCGCCGGCTGGCTGGGCCTGCGGCCGGCCTGACCGCCGCGGCGGTGCTCGCCGTCACGCCCATCACCGTGCTGCTGAGCCGCGGCAACGTGTCGGACTCGCTGCTGATCCTGCTGCT
>CAYPQM010000357.1:0-1591 GCA_964412845.1 uncultured Streptosporangiaceae bacterium | reverse complement strand
GGCAGGGCCTGCTGCGGCGGGCCGAGGCGAAGGCGTGGGCGCTGTACCTGGTCCTGGTCACGGTGGGTGATGAGAACGGGCTGAGCTATTACGGGGACCAGAGCCTGGGACGGCTGCTGTCGCTCACGCCCGAGGAGATCGCGGCGGGACGGCGCCAGCTCGAACAGGCCGGGGTGATCGCCTACGAGAAGCCGTTTTACCAGGTGCTCGGACTGGACACCCCGGAGCAAATCCCATGATCGACTACCAGACCTACTGCGCGATCCGCGAGGGGCGCGAACGCGATGGACTCACCGGCCGGCAGATTGCCCGAAAACTCGGGCTGCGGCCGGAGACGGTGAACAAGTGGCTGAAGCGGCCGCGCTACGAGCAGCGCAAGGCGCCGCCGCGCTCGAGCAAGCTCGACGTGCACAGGGGGAAGATCGCGCGGCTTCTGGAGGCCCATCCGTACACGGCCGTGCAGGTGCTGACACGGCTGCGGGAGGACGGCTACGAGGGCAGCTACACGATCCTCAAGCGGTTTATCCAGACGGTGAGGCCGCGGCCGGCGCCGGCGTTTTTGACCCTGCAGTTTGCCCCCGGGCAGTGCGCCCAGCTCGACTGGGGATCGTGGGGCTCGGTGCAGGTGGGCAATACCCGGCGCAACCTCAGCTTCTTCGCCCTGGTGCTGGCGTGGAGCCGGATGCTGTACGTGGAATTTACGCTGCGCCAGTCCCAGGAACTGTTCCTCTCCTGTCACGAGCGAGCGTTCCAGTATCTCGGCGGCGTGCCGCACGAGATCTGGATCGATAATCTTAAAACCGCGGTCCTGTCGCACCCGTCCGGAGGTCCGGCCGTCTTCAATCCGAAGTACGTCGACTTTGCACGGCATTATGGCTTCGAGCCCAGGGCATGCGGCCGCCAGCATCCCCAGGGAAAAGGCCGGATCGAGAACGGGGTCGGGTATGTGAAGGGCAACTTCCTTTCCGGCCTGAACGCGACGGAGTTTGCCCCGATCAACCCGGCGGCGCGGCTTTGGCTGGACGGGGTGGCAAACGTGCGGCTGCACGCCGAGACCAAGCGCCGCCCGATCGACATGCACGCGGAAGAGCGGCCGCGGCTCCAGCCGTTGCCAGCGCCCTACGATTGCGCGATTATCCGGCCGGTCCACGTCACGAACCGCTGGCGGGTGGTGGTCGACGCCAACCGCTACTCGGTTCCGCCGCGGTACGCCTCGCGCACGCTGACCCTCAAGCTCTACGCGGATCGGCTGCGGCTGTTTGAACGCGATGAACTGGTCGCCGAGCACCTGCGCAGTTACGAGCGCGGGCGTGACTTCGAACACCCCGACCATGCCCGACAACTCCTGCGTGAGCGGGCCCACGCCCGGCACGACCGGCTGCTCCTCGCCTTCCTTCGCCTCTCGCCCCAAGCCCAGGCCTATCACGACAATCTGGCCGAGCGGCGCTTCAACGTCCGCCATCACGCTCAGAAGATCGTCGCCTTGAGCGAGATTTACGGGCCGGAGGTGACAGGCCGGGCACTCGAGGATGCCCATGCCCTGGGTGCATACAGCTGCGAGTACATCGCCAATCTCCTGGAGCAGCGGCGC
>CAYPQM010000356.1:0-1608 GCA_964412845.1 uncultured Streptosporangiaceae bacterium | reverse complement strand
CAGGCCGGACAGCCCGTCCCGGCGGCGCGGGACCCGGTGACCGGCCGCTGCCAGCACAGCGTCGACGGCCGCACTGTCCAGCCGGCTGGCCCGGACCCCTGCGCGCAGCTCGGCCACGGCCTCCTCGGCCGACCGCGCGGGCCGGTGCGCTCGCGGCTCACGCATCGACTGGTAGGCATCCGCCGCGCCGAGGATCCTGGCCGACTGCGAGATCGCGCCGCCGGACAGCCCGAGCGGGTATCCGCTGCCGTCCAGGTACTCACGATGCTGGACCGCGATCGCGCCCAGTGGCGACAAGGCCGCCGACTGGCGGAGCATGCGCTGCGTCAGGTACGGGTACATCCGGACCCGTTCCCACTCCCCGGCGCCCAGCGGCCCCGGCCGGTCCCAGATCGAGTTCGAGACGCCGAGCCGCCCGTAGTCGTGCACCAGCCCGGCCTGGCGCAGCGTCCGCGCCTCCTGGCCCGGCAGCCCGAGGACCGTGCCGGCTTCTCCGGCCAGTTCCGCGACCGCCCGGGAATGGCCCAGCGTGTACGGCGACTTGAGGTCCACGAAATTCGCGATGGCGGTGAGTGCCGTGTCGAGTTCCTCGGCGGACAGCACGACGGCCAGCGCGGGCTCGGCCTCGATCACGGCGTCCCAGGTTCGCACCGCCTGCAGGTCGCCGAGCATGTCCTCGGCCGCGGTGCACAGGATCGCCGCCAGCGCCGGATCGAACTGCGTGCCTGCGCGCTTGCGGGCCAGCGCCGTTGCCGCGCCAATCCCGCCCACCCGGAGGGCCACCTCGGCGAATTCCGCCAGCTGCGTGATCCTCGAGGCGACCGGGACCTCCTCCGCCGTCAGCTCGCCTGGCCAGCCGCGGCCGTCCCACTGCTCGTAGGACGAGCGGACCGCGTCGCGCACTGCCCCGGGCAGGCCAAGCTGCTCAGCGAGCGTCGCCGCCAGCCGTGCGTGCTGCTCGATCGTGCCGTCGAGCTCCCGATGCACGGACAGGGCGAATTCGAGCCCCACCCAGAACCGGTGCAGCGGCGGATTGCCCGCACCGATCAGCCGCAGGGCGGCCACGGCCCCGCCCAGGCTCCTGAACTCGTGGTCGTACTTGCCCGCCTTCAGGGCTATGTCGTCGCCGAACCACTTCGCCTGCTCATGCGCGTCGGCGTGGCACCCGACGTTCACCAGCAAAGCCGTGTAGTAGACGACGGCCCGTTCCTGCTCGGCTAGGCCCAGCCGCTCAGCCAGCCGCAGCGCGATCAGGCACTGGCGCAGCACGTGTTCCATAGGCTGGCCGAATCCCAGGTCAATGCCCAGCGACAGGGCGGCAACGACCTCGGCCAGCCGAACCTGAGGGTGCCCGGTATTGTCGCTCACACCAAGAGATTAACTGGACGCGGCGCCACGGCGCCGTCGCTGGCCAGCACCCAAAATGGCACCGGCTGGCGCGGTGTCCGTGGTTGCCGTTGGGTCACCTGCCCGGCCGCCCCCCGGCCGCAGCTGCTACCGGGCGGCCCGCTGGACCGGCCGGGCCTCGTCACTCACGGCATCGTCGTGAGCGTCTGGCCGCTGTACCGGGGCGGCTCGCTCCCGGCGGGCTCGGGTGTGGCGGTTTTC
>CAYPQM010000355.1:0-1696 GCA_964412845.1 uncultured Streptosporangiaceae bacterium | reverse complement strand
AAAGCCACGGACCAGAGCGCGGGTGGCGGCCAGTTCCTCGCAGCGGGCGGTGATCCGCGCGAGCGTGGCCCGGTTGTCATCGGCGAGGTTTCCTGGCGGGGTGAGGATCCAGCTGGCTGCTTTCCTGGCGGCGGGCGCGGGTGGCGGTGCGGGGACGGCGGTGTCCTGGCGCAGCTGGGCGGTGAGCCGGCGCAGGGTGCGCAAGCTTCCCCGGTAGCCGCGGGCACGTAGTTCCTCATGCAGCCGCTCGGTGCTGCGGATCCCTTCGTCCCACCGCTGGCGCAGGTAGGCCTGGTGCGGGCCGAGGAGGCCCGGCTGGGTCAGGCGGGTGCCAGGGATCAGGTGCTCTGGGGTCGCGGCGGTGGCGTAGCGGCGCACGGTCTTGCGTTCCAGCCGTAAGGTGCGGCTGATCTCGGTGATGGTCAGCCCGCGGGCCAGCGCGGCGTGGACCTCGGCGTGCCGGGCCCGGGTCCGCGTGGCCAGGCCTTTCTCCGGGGCCAGTGCGGCCTCCTGCGCCGGGGGCCGGGGTTCGGATTGCGGTGGTGGTTCTTGCAGGCAGGAGCGGTGGCGGGTGACAGCACGCTCGACGGCTTCGGCCAGGTTGTGCCACAGGTGCCACCGGTCCGCGACCTGGGTGGCCAGCGGCGCGCCCGCAGCGGCTCCTTCGGCGTAGCAGCCGCCGCGGTCGCGGCAGATGATCTCTGCTCCCGGGTGGGCATCCAGCCAGGCGCGGAAGGACTCCGCGGACCGCTCCGGGAGGATGTCGATGGGCCGGCGGGTCTCGATATCCACCAGCACCGTGCCGTAGACGTGCCCCTTGCGCAAGGCGAAGTCATCGACACCGAGGACCAGCACAGTCCCGCCCTGCGGGTCAGGGGCAGCGCGGATCAGCCGTATCAGAGTGGAGCGGCTCACCGCGCAGGCCAGCCTGCCGGCCAGCCGGGCACCAGCCCGGCCGCCCAGCGCCATCGCCACCGCCTGCAGCGCGCCGTCCAGGCCGCAGGTCCGCCGGCCGTAACGTGTGGTCAGGCCTGGCACCTGCTCCGCGAACGTCGTCTTCGCGCACGCATCGTTCCGGCAGAAGAACCGGCGGGCCCGCAAGCAGATGAGCACTTCCTGGCCACCGCTCGCGGTATCGGCCAGCTTTCGCTCATACCGGCTGTGCACCCGCCGCGACAGCACGCCGCACGCCGGGCACGCCGCCTCACGGGCACAGGTCCCGGCCAGCACACGCACCGACTTGCCCGCGGTCTCTACACGCTCGATGGCCAGCCCGGCCAGGTGAGGAACCAGGACAGTGAGAGTCTCAAGATCGCACGCCCGGCATGATCACAAACATGATGATCACGAAGCCACCCGACACGCCGGGACAGATCACTTCACCAAAATTGGGCCAGAGCCACCGCAACTTGGCCGTTGACAGCGATAAGGTAGCCGGCGGTTCACTAGGAGCTGAGAGAGTCAGCAGTACGGGGATCGATATGAGGAGGTCACGGCTCGGATGAACTTCGCCGACGCTGCCGAGCAAGTGCTCAAAGAGAACGGCGGACCGTTGTCCGTCGCCGACATCACCCAGCGGGCGCTAGAACGTGGACTGATCCATCCCAAGAGCGACACCCCCGTGACTTACGTACGAGCCGCCATCAGGAAGGACAATCGTCGGCGGGACGGTCGCGGCGAGCCCGCTCGCTTCAGG
>CAYPQM010000354.1:0-1726 GCA_964412845.1 uncultured Streptosporangiaceae bacterium | reverse complement strand
CGCCGCCCGCGACCTGGCCGGCCACACCACCAAGGCGACCATCACCGTCAACGGCGGATCATCCAGCGGTAACCCGCCGCCCCCGGCTGGCCCATCGGTGTTCTCCGACGGGTTCGAGTCAGGCGATCTCTCGGCCTGGCGCACCGTCAGCGGGGCGATCACGGCCCAGACCGCGCTCGCGCACACCGGCCGCTACGGCGCCCGGGAGACGAGCACCGGCCGCGCCACGTACGCCTACGCGACCCTGCCCGGCAGCTACTCCGACGTGCAGGCCCAGGCATGGATCTACGTAGCGGGCCGGACGACCGCCGCCGGCCTCTTCGGGGTCCGCAGCGCCACCGGCGGGTCCATCGTCAACGTCTACCTCAGCCAGACCGGGAAACTGGCGCTGCGCAACAACGTCGGCCTGGTGACCACCACGAGCCGCACCGCTGTCGCGGCCGGCGGCTGGCACCTGGTCACCTTGCACGCCATCATCGCCGGCCCGGCCAGCAGCCTGGGCGTGTCCCTGGATGGCACACCGGTACCCGGACTGACCCTGACCGGGCAGAACCTCGGCACCCGGCCCATCACCACGATCCAGCTGGGCGACACCACGACCGCCCGCAGCTACGACATCGCACTCGACGACGTGAACGTCACGCAGGGGGACTCATGACCAGCTATCCGATCCGGCGACCCGGCCGCCTGCTGGCCGCCGGGATCGCCGCCGCGGCCGGGCTGCTGGCCCTGCCCGCCAGCGCGCAAGCCAGCCTGCCGGGAGCCAGCGCGCTGCTGACCCGGGCACCGTACCTGACCGACCTGACCAGTTCCTCGGTCCAGGTGACCTGGGCCACCAGCAAGCAGTACCGGCCAGTGGTGCAGTACGGCCCGGCCGGCACCTGCACCGCGCATTCGGTGACGGCCGCCAAGCTGGCCATCCCGATCACCGTCAACGGAATCAAGGAATACAGCAACACCGTCACCGTCACCGGGCTGTCGGCCGCCGCCAGTTACTGCTACCGGATCAGCACCGGCGGCAGTGCCCCGGTGGACCTGCTCGGGTCCAACGCCGCAGCACAGTTCAGTACCCTGCCCCCGGCCACCGGCAGTCATCCGCTGACGTTTGACGTGATGGATGACTGGGGGGACACGACCAACAGCAAGGTCAATACCGGCGCGGTCAACGCTAACCAGGCCGCCGTGGACTCCGAGATCGCCGGCAGCGGGGCCCAGTTCATGGTCTCCCTGGGAGACGTCGCCTACCAGGGCGGCACGCAGACCAACTACGGCGACCTCAACCAGACCGGCCGCTACATCAGCGACGTCTTCGGCCCGTCCTACTGGGCCAAGCCCGGGCAGGACATCCCGATCTATACCGCGACCGGGAACCACGGGCAGAACGCGACGTTCATGACGGTGTGGCCGCAGCCCGCGACGGTCGCGGCGTCCGGCGGGGTGTACTCACCCGTCAGCTACCCCTCGATTGACGGCACGAAGGCGGGCAGCTACGGCACGTCGTACTACGCGTTCTCGGCCGGCGGGGTGCGGTTCTACCTGCTCAACGCCGCGTGGCCGGACACGAACCTCGGCTCGGCGACCGGTGGGCCCTGCGGCCCCGCCTGCGCCGACTACCAGGTGGACCACGACGCGCACTGGACGGCGGGCGCGGCGGAGTACCAGTGGCTGGCCCATGACCTCGCCACCCACCCGGGCGGGCTGAAGTTCGCGTTCTTCCACTTCCCGC
>CAYPQM010000353.1:0-1782 GCA_964412845.1 uncultured Streptosporangiaceae bacterium | reverse complement strand
CCTGCAGGCTGTCTTCGGTGAGTTCTTCGTCGGTCTTCCGCGGGCTGTCATAGTCAGTTGCCATGTGGGTACTCCACCCCCTCCATTCGTTGTGCGCCTCGTCGCGCGGGTGTAACGCTTGGCGAGCCGCAGTTGTGCCCGATTCCGGCGGCGAATTCTGTCACGTCCTGCCGCCCGGCACACGCAGGCCGCGGTCCTGCGTGTCCGTGTCTGGGTCGGCCGTCACCCTCAGCCCGCAAAGACAGCCCTCCGCAGCATGTCTCGCACGGTAACTTCCCCCGATCAGTGCCGCTAACCAGCGCTGAGTGCGTATGGTACAAACGCACTCAGGCCACCCCTGCAGGACCCGCGGAGACACCGCATGCCCTTCGTCACGCCACTGGGGCCGGATGATCCCCGGCGCGTCGGTCGGTACCGGCTGTCCGGACGCATCGCGGATGATCCAGACGATCCTGGGCCGACGGGCACCTACGCTACCCGGCTTCCGGACGGCGCCGCTGCGTCCATCGCCCTGCTGGGCAAGGACTGGGCGCCGGATGGCGCATCGCGGGACCGGTTCACCGCGGAGGCCAGGGCGGCGCGCCGGGTGGCGCCCTTCTGCGCGGCCCGGATTCTGGATGCCGGGTTCGACGTTGATGAGCCCTACCTGGTCAGCGAACTGGTCGAGGGGCCGTCGCTGACCGATGTCATCGAGGCCGAGGGGCCCTTCGAGGGAGCCGAACTGGAGGCGCTGGCCATCGGGACGGCCACCGGCCTCACCGCGGTCCACCAGGCCGGGCTGGTGCACGGGGATTTCGGGCCGGATCATGTCGTGCTCGGCGCCGAGGGCCCCAGGGTCGTTCACTTCAGCATCACTCCGCCCTATGGCTCCGCAACGCCATCCGCCGACATGCTCGCCTGGGCGCAGACGATACTGTTCGCCGCCGCAGGCCGCCCGGCCATCGGCCCGCAGGACCTGAACTTCCTGGCGGAGCCCCTGCGCGGCGCGGTGGCCGCCTGCCTGGCCCCCGACCCGGGCGGGCGGCCGCCCGCCCGGAGCGTCGTGACCGCGCTGCTGGGCCGGAGCGACCCGGCGGCCGGGCTGCTCGCCGAGGGCTCGAGGCGGTCCCGCCTGGTGGGCCGGGGCACGCCCCAGATCAGCCTCGGGAAACCGGCCGAGGGGGCCAGGACCGGGCCGACGGTCCGGCGGGTGGGCTGGGTCGCGGCCTGCGTGGCCTGCGTCGCTGCGATCGCCGGGGCCGGCACCCTCATCGTCATGCGCCACCACGGTCACCAGGGCGACCCGGCGCGGCATACGGCCGCCACCAGCGCCGCATCGCAGACCCCGGTAGCATCCCCGTCGCCGTCGGTCACCCCCACGGTTCCGGCGGCATTCGCCGGTTCCTGGTCTGGGCCGGTCCACCAGACCAACCCGACGCTGCAGGTGACCGTCGATGTCACGCTCACCACGGGATCATCGGCGGGGACCATCGCCTACCCGGCACTGAAGTGCTCAGGTCATCTGCAGCTCGTCTCGGCCGCCGCGAACACGCTGACCCTTGATGAGGGGATCAGCACCGGGCAGCAGAGTTGCGACAGCGGCGTGGTCACGCTGACCAAGCACACCGGCGGCACGCTGACGTTCAGTTTCAGCCGGTCCAACGGCCCCATGCCCACCGGCACCCTGACCAAGCAGCCCTGACCTGGCTGAGCGGCGGGGCGTCACAAGCCGGTCCGGTCACCCAGACCCGGTCACCCAGACCCGGTCAGCACGGCCCGGTCAGCACGGCCCGGTCAGCACGG
>CAYPQM010000352.1:0-1828 GCA_964412845.1 uncultured Streptosporangiaceae bacterium | reverse complement strand
GAGGGCCGCCCGTCCGAGGACGCGATCCTCACCTGCCGGCTGATCGACCGGCCGCTTCGGCCGTCGTTCGTGAAGGGCCTGCGCAACGAGGTTCAGATCGTCGAGACGATCATGGCCTTGCATCCTGAGCACCTGTACGACGTGGTGGCCATCAATGCCGCCTCGCTGTCCACCCAGCTCGCCGGGCTGCCCTTCTCCGGGCCGATCGGCGGCGTCCGGGTCGCCCTGATCAAGGGCCAGTGGGTGGCGTTCCCCACCCATCCCCAGCTCGCCGAGGCCACCTTCGACATGGTGGTCGCGGGCCGCGTCCTGGCGGACGGCGATGTGGCCATCATGATGGTGGAGGCTGAGTCCACGCCAAGCACGCTGGATCTGCTCGCGGACCCGGACAGCGGCGCTGTCCGGCCCACCGAGGAGACGGTCGCCGAGGGGCTGGAGGCGGCCAAGCCGTTCATCAAGCTGCTCTGCGAGGCGCAGCAGCAGATCGCTGACCAGGCCGCCAAGGAGACAGCCGAATTCCCGGTCTTCGCGGACTACCAGCCGGACTTGTACGACGCCCTGGCCGCGTCGGTCTCCGATGAGCTGGCCCAGGCCCTGACGGTCGCGGGCAAGCAGGCCAGGGACATCGAGACCGACCGGGTCAAGGCGCTCGCTGCCGAGAAGCTGGCCAGCCAGTTCGAGGGCCGCGAGAAGGAAATCAGCGGGGCTTTCCGCGCGCTCACCAAGAAGCTCGTCCGGGAGCGGATCGTCCGTGACGGCGTACGCATCGACGGCCGCGGCCTCGCCGACATCCGGCAGCTGTCCGCGGAGTCGCATGTGCTGCCCCGGGTGCACGGCTCGGCGCTGTTCGAGCGCGGCGAGACCCAGATCCTCGGCGTCACCACGCTGAACATGCTCCGCATGGAGCAGATGATCGACACGCTCAACCCGGAGCGGACAAAGCGGTACATGCACAACTACAACATGCCGCCGTACTCCACCGGGGAGACCGGGCGGGTCGGCTCGCCCAAGCGGCGCGAGATCGGCCACGGCGCGCTCGCCGAGCGCGCGGTCGTTCCGGTGCTGCCCTCTCGCGAGGACTTCCCGTACGCGATCCGGCAGGTTTCCGAGGCCCTCGGTTCCAACGGCTCCACGTCGATGGGTTCGGTCTGCGCCTCCGTCATGTCGCTGCTGGATGCCGGGGTGCCGCTGAAGGACAAGGTGGCCGGCATCGCCATGGGGCTGATCAGCGAGGGCGGGCAGTATGTGACGCTCACTGACATCCTGGGCGCCGAGGACGCGTTCGGCGACATGGACTTCAAGGTGGCGGGCACCCGGGAGATCATCACCGCCCTGCAGCTGGACACCAAGCTGGACGGGATTCCCGCCTCCGTGCTCGCCGCCGCGCTGACCCAGGCGCGGGGAGCCCGGCTCACCATCCTGGACGTGATGGCCGAAGCCATTGACGCCCCAGGCCCGATGAGCCCGCAGGCGCCGCGGATCATCACGATCAAGGTCCCGGTGGACAAGATCGGCGAGGTGATCGGCCCCAAGGGGAAGATGATCAATTCGATCCAGGACGACACCGGCGCCGAGATCACCATCGAGGACGATGGCACCATCTACATCGGCGCCACCGACGGCCCGTCGGCCGAGGCGGCCCGGGCCACGATCAACGCCATCGCCAACCCGCACATCCCCGAGGTCGGGGAGCGGTTCCTCGGCACCGTGGTGAAGACCACCACGTTCGGCGCGTTCATTTCGCTGCTGCCGGGCAAGGACGGCCTGCTGCACATCACCCAGATCCGCAAGCTGCACGGCGGGGCGCGGATCGAGAACGTCGACGATG
>CAYPQM010000351.1:1418-1871 GCA_964412845.1 uncultured Streptosporangiaceae bacterium | reverse complement strand
CTGGCCGGACCCGATCGCGGGCCTGCGCGAGATGCGGCGCGTGGCCCGCCGCGTGTTGGTGGTGGTGTTCACGTACGACGCCAGTGACCCTGACCGGTTCTGGCTGACTCGTGACTACCTGCCCGAGTTCGCTGACCTCCTAGCCGGCCGGCCGTCGCTGACCGAGATGGCCCGCGCGATCGGAGCCCGGGTGGAGCCGGTGCTCATTCCGTGGGACTGCGCTGACGGCTTCTTCGAGGCCTACTGGCGCCGGCCCGAGGCATACCTGGACGATCGTGTACGTCGCGGAGTATCGGTGTGGGCCAGAGTCGGGCCGGAGCCCGAGCAGAGGGCAGTGCGCAGCCTCCGTGATGACCTCTCATCCGGCCGGTGGGCCGAACGCAACCGCGACCTCGTCGCTCTCGACGCAGCCGAGCTTGGCCTTCGCCTGCTTGTAACCTGAATCCGGCACGG
>CAYPQM010000351.1:0-1408 GCA_964412845.1 uncultured Streptosporangiaceae bacterium | reverse complement strand
CGCTGCCCGAAGCCACGGCAGGCCCAGTGCGAGTCGCGCAGGCTCAGGTTCGGGCAGATGCGGAACGAGCGATAGCCAGGTCCCAGGCGGCCCACGCGAAGCTTGCCGCCGCCGCCGCCGCCAGGAACAGCATCGCCCACCCGACAGCCTCCGCTGTGAAGGCCCGGCTCGCACGCTGCATGATCGAAGTCCGGCCGCACTCCCCGCATCGCTGGCCAGCACGGACGCCGTCAGGACGGCCCTAGACAGGACGGTCAGGTTAGCTGCCGGTGCATGAGGGCCAGTGGTCTGCTGCCCATTCCGGCCAGCCCGGCCATCCCGCTGGCGGACCGGGGATTTCACCGCCGTCGAGTTCGGCGGCGTCAGGTACCTGGAACTGTTTCCGCCATTGGTCTACGTCGGCCTCGTTCATCGGGAACGTCTGGTGCGGTGCGGTTGCCTGGCGGTGCGCGATCCGGGCGAGCTGGACGTCCTTGTCCACGGGCAGGTAGATCACCTGGCCGGATGCCCCGGCTGATCGCGCCAGCCAGCGCAGTGCCGACCGTTCATCGCGACCCGAGAGCCCGTAGTCGAGCACGACGCTGGTCCCCAGCCGCAGCGCCTGCAGGGCGATCGAAATGAGCCGTCCTTCCAGCACGAAGCGCTTGCCGTCGGCCATCGGCTCGCCGAACAGCGGGATCATCCAGTGATCCGGGGTCAGCCGCAGTGCCCGGTTCGCCGCGGCGAGTTCTTTGGCCCGGGTGGTTTTCCCGGCCCCGGGGAGCCCGACCATCAGGAGCATTGTGGCGGCGCATTGGTCCTGCGCCGGTTCTTTGAACTGGGAATCGAATCGCTGCGACTGAGACATGGCTCCCCTGATCAGGCAGGACGGCCCGGCAGCATAGGAACATGCAAGTGGCTGCCGGCGGGACACTGATCCGGCGGTACGCCCTGGCACTGACCCCAGTAGGGGCAGGCAATGAGGCCGCGGTTGCGGCAACCGCGGTACCGCCGCTAAGCGGCGGTCCGGGTGAGCATGACAGCGAAGCAACCCATGCCCTCACCATAGCCAACAGCGGCGGAGTCGGCCGTCGGCCCGCTGAAGGCTGGGTATCGGCCAATCTGGCTCGTTGCCTCAGCGCATCTGACGCAATCTCGCTTTATTACGATCGGCTGATTACATAGTGTGAGGTGATCAGTACACGTTCACCCAACGGACCTATGTCCACGCGAGCGACGACGACTTGCGGCAAGGACGTTCTGCGCTGGCCAAGATTCACAAGATCGCTTAGTGCTGTGAGAAATTGTGAGACGGCAGGCTCCCAGCAACGAAACAGGGCCTCGTCCCACGACTGAGAACAAGACCCTGACCTGCGGTGGTGGTGGCGCGCTCGGAGGGACTCGAACCCCCAACCTTCTGATCCGTAGT
>CAYPQM010000350.1:0-1896 GCA_964412845.1 uncultured Streptosporangiaceae bacterium | reverse complement strand
GCTCCCGGCCAGTGTGGCGGAGCGGTACCACGCCGAGAGCAACGGCCGCTGACACGGGCCATCGCCGTTCGTGCTGCGCCGGGGGCGCCTGCCTCGCCCTGGCCTGGGCCGCCGCCACCACTGGCCGCCCCAGCGGCACGCTGAACTGTCCGCTGTCAGCCCAGTGGCGTTCCCCCGCAGCCGCTGATTCTGGCTTGGGCTTGCATGCTGCTCTCGAAGTGCGCTGAGAGCACATCGATCAGCCTGCCGTCGCACCGGCCCTACGGCGGCAGGTCATCAACCGATCGGCGGCATGTGCGTGCGTTCTGTTTGGCACCCCGACCATGCTGGCACTATCGCCGGAACGCAACCTTCGTGACATGATCTTGTAGGGTTCGTGGTCCCGCCTCGGACGTTGAAGCGGCATGGCTCACCTCAGTGGGTCGCCGACCTACCTTGAGGATATGGGCTCGAAGGGCAGAAGTATGGCAGACGAATCCGGTTTTCCTCCGGACGCCAGAGAGGCAATTGGCCGGCCGAGCGGAAGTGCCGTAAGGACGCTCGATGCAGATCGTTCTCGGGCCAGATGGATGCGAATGGCAATACTGATCGTCCTTGTCGTTGGCGCGCCACTAACTTATCCGGCCTGGACAATCGAGCGCGCGATAAAAAAGTATCGACCGAGTTTCGAATTTGGAATATATACGTCGACCCCATACTTCCTTGCTCTTGGAGTTGCCTCAGTTGTCATGTTGATGGCTGTCCACGTTCTGGCAGTACGGATAGTCGCCTTGTATGTTCTTACGATTATGGAGCTGATTTCGCTTGCAACTTGCGCTATCATTGCCGTAATCCGGGCAGGCCGGCTGCAGAGTTTCATGCGAACAGTTAGCCGGAGAAGCTTTAGGCCACAAGCCGTTACCGCAAGACCGGCGACTATCTACGCTGCGATAGTATCCGTTGTCTACGCCATTGTTTACTTCGGCATCTTGTCTCTCGTGCTGTGGCAAGCTAGCGTATCGTACTTTGCGGGCCTGTCACGCAACTCAAGTACGACCTATAGCTTCTGGCTATTCATTCAGAACTCATTTCTCACCATCATCAACAATAGCGGTGCGCTAGACGAAACCCGTTTTGCGTCCCAGGTTATCGCCGATGTTGAACGGATCATCGGAATTTTCCTGCTTGTGTTCGTCCTCGGGGTTCTGATAAGTGGCTGGGCCGAGCAGGCGGTCAGGCGCTCGCCGGGCTTCTCAGAAGGTTCTGGCGACAAGAACGAATAACATCGCGGCCCGGCGTTGGCATGGCCCCATTTCGCGTCGTCGGACACCTCGTGATTGTTGCCAAGGAGGACACGCTGCCTGGCTTCGAACCTGCAAGCTGCGAGATCCTCACATCGGCATTATGTGGGTGATCTTCGATCACCTTCGCCCTTCGGGCCACATAATGCCTGATCATGCAGGTGATCGAGGCACAGAGCTTTTGGTCCTGGTGCCTCGCGATCACCTCCATATCAAGCAGAATCGGACGTTCGTCGGGTTCGGGACAACAGCGTCGGCGAGTCGGATGTCTGGACGTGGCCTCGGCGAGTCTTGGGGCGGGTGGCTGTGGGGCAGGGTTGCTCCGAGTACTCGAAGTTCCTGGATTCTGGCTTTCGCAGGCCTGGTTGGATGCCTGGCTGAGGAAGAGAGTGCAGCGGTAGACTTCCAGGAGGTTTTCGCTGGTCGCGTGCCTGTTTAGAACGTGACCGGTGTGGCTGGCCGACACGGGCAGGAGTACAGCAGGAAAGTACCGCAACAGGCCTGGACGCGAGTGGACCCGGGCGGAGGCAGGAGGACGATGACCTGCACAGAGACACTGCGGTGGACGGGTTGCCGCTGGATGGCATGCAAGAGGTCAGGAGTTCGAATCTCCTTA
>CAYPQM010000349.1:0-1918 GCA_964412845.1 uncultured Streptosporangiaceae bacterium | reverse complement strand
CGACGGGGTGGTCAACCAGGTCGAGGGCGGGGCCGTGCAGAGCGCGAGCTGGGCCCTGCGGGAACGGGTCCGCTTCGACCGGGCCGCCATCACGTCAGTGAACTGGGACAGCTACCCCATCCTGCGCTTCACCGAGGTCCCCGAGGTCGCGGTGCGGATCGTCGATGCCGCCGGCGAGCGGGAGGCCGGCGCCGGGGAAGTGGCCCAGGGCCCGGTCGCCGGGGCGATCGGCAATGCCGTGGCCGCCGCGGTCGGCGTCCGGGTGCGTGACCTGCCGCTGACGACCGAGCAGGTCACCCGGGCCATCGAGGAGAGCTGACCGGGCCGGCCAGTGCGGGCCGGCCAGTGCGGGCCGGTTAGTGCGGGCCGAACAGCACGCTGACTGACTCGCCTTCGTGGATCCGGCGGATGGCCTCGGCCAGGGCCGGGGCCAGTGACAGGACGCGGAGTTTCCCGCCGCGCAGCTGGGCCGGGATCGGCACGGTGTTGGTGCAGACGATCTCGGTCACCTCCGGCACGGCCGAGATCCGCTCCAGCGCGCCGTCACAGAACAGCCCGTGCGTGCAGGCGATGCGCACCGAGCGCACCTGCTGCTCGCGCAGCCGGTCCAGCAGCTCGATGATCGTGGTACCGCGCGCGATCTCGTCGTCGAGCACGATCACGTCACGGCCGGCGACGTCACCGATGATCGAGCTGATGGTGACCGATTCGTCGCTGTGCCGCTCCTTCGCGCCGGCCGCCACCGGCAGGTCCAGGCGGCGGGCGAATGCGGCGGCGTTCTTGGCGTTGCCCAGGTCAGGTGACACCACCACCGCGCCGGAGAGGTCCTGGCGGCGGAAGTGGTTGGCCAGCTCGTGCAGCGCGTGCAGGTGGTCGACGGGGACCGAGAAGAACCCGTGCACCTGCGGTGAGTGCAGGGCCATCGTGAGGACCCGGGTCGCGCCGGCCGTGACCAGCAGGTCGGCGACCAGGCGGCCGCCGATGGACACCCGGGGCATGTTCTTCTTGTCCGACCGGGCGTAGGCGTAATGCGGGATCACCGCCGTGACTCTCGCCGCGGACGCGCCGCGGGCGGCGTCCAGCATGAGCAGCAGCTCGACCAGGTGCTCCTGGACCGGCGCGGACAGCGGCTGGATCACGAAGACGTCCCGCTCCCGGCAGTTCGACTGGAGCTGGGCTTCGAGGCAGTCGTTCGCGAAACGGAGCAGCCGGACCGGCCGCAGCGGCACGCCGAGTTCGGCGCAGATCTCGGCCGCCAGCCCGGGGTGGGCGCTGCCGCTGAAGACTGCGATCTCCCGCACGTCGCCCAGGCTAGCGGTCCGCGGTACCGCGCGGCCCAGCCCGGTCCCCCGGACGGTGCGCCGGGTCCATCTCACCGGCCAGGCGCTGGCCGGCCAGCCGCAGCCAGCGGGCTGGCGCGGCCAGGGCCGCCGCCGGGCTGCCGGCGAGTTCCGAGAGCGAGATCGCGGCCGCCGCGGCCGACGGATGGCCGGCGACCTGCCCGGCCACCAGGGCCGCGGGAACCCCGGCGGCGGCGCCGGCCGCGAACACCGCGCCGGCCACCTTGCCGCCCGTGGACGTTGCGTCATAACGGCCTTCGCCCGTGATCACCAGCTCCGCCCCGTGCAGTGCACGGTCCAGCCCGGCGATGCGGCACAGCTCCGGGGCGCCGGGACGGATCTGCGCGTCCCAGACGGCGGCGAATCCGTACCCGGTGCCGCCCGCGGCCCCCGCTCCGGGCGCTCCCGGGTCACCGCCGAGCACGGCGGCCAGCCGGGCCAGCCCCTGGTCGAGCTGGGCAACCTGGCTGGTGTCGGCGCCCTTCTGCGGGCCGAACACGGCGGCCGCGCCGCGCGGGCCGAGCAGCGGCGCGGTGACGTCGGCCCAAGCCTCGAATGGCGCCCCGCCGAACGCCATT
>CAYPQM010000348.1:0-1946 GCA_964412845.1 uncultured Streptosporangiaceae bacterium | reverse complement strand
CCGCCGCGTGGTGGTGCTCGGGCCCGGCCAGATCGGCACCTCGGTGGCGCGCGCCCTCCGGGAACGGGGAACCGACGTCTGGCTCGCGGACCGGGACATGGCCGCCGCGCGGCTGGCGGCGGACATCGGCGCCGGGACGCTGCTGCCGCAGGACGGCCAGCCGTGGGCGGGGCCTGGGGCCGGTCCCGCCGACCTGGCCCTGCTCGCCGTGCCGCCTGCGGCCGTGGCACCCGTACTGGCCGAGGCGCAGGCCCGGAAGCTGGCCCGCTGCTACACCGACGTGGCGAGCGTGAAGGCTCTCCCGCTGGCCCGCGCCCGCGCCCTGGGCTGCGATCTGGCCAGCTTCGTACCCGGGCACCCGCTGTCCGGGAGGGAGCGTTCTGGCCCCGCCGCCGCCCGGGCCGACCTGTTCCTCGGCCGGCCGTGGGTGATCTGCCCCGCGGCAGAGAACCCCGAGGCGGCCGTGGCCGCGGTGGCGGCCCTGGCCCGAGCCTGCGGCGCCGAGCCGGTCCTGGTCAGTGCCGCCGAGCACGACCGCTGGGTGGCGCTGGTCTCGCATGCGCCGCATGTGGTCTCCGCCGCCATGGCCGCGCGGCTGGCCGACTCCAGCGATGGCGCACTCGCCCTGGCCGGCCAGGGGTTGCGGGATGTGACCAGGATCGCGGCCGGAGACACGGCGCTGTGGACGCAAATCCTCGCCGCAAATGCGGCACCGGTCGCCGAGGTGCTCGCGGCGGTCGCCGCCGATCTGGCCGTCGCCGCTGAGGCACTGGCGGAAGCGGCCTCCCGGGCCGGGCCGGCGGACCCGCACGCTGCGCTGAAGATCCTGGGCGCGCTGCTCGACCAGGGCTGCGCCGGGGTAGCCAGGATTCCCGGCAAGCGGGGCGCGCCCGCCCGGGCGGACGCCGTGGTCCAGGTCGTCATCCCCGACCGGCCGGGTGAACTGGCCAGGCTCTTCGAGGCGGCGGGCAAAGCGGGGGTCAATATCGAGGACATCGGCATCGAGCATTCCCCGGGTTTGCAAGTGGGAGTGGCCGAATTGACGGTCCGCCCGGAGGCCGTCGGCTCGCTCACCGAGGCACTGGCGGCTAATGGATGGCCAGTCCGCCGGTAACATCGCCCTCGTGACCGACTGCCTTATTATCGCCGTGGATGGCCCCGCCGGATCCGGCAAATCCAGTGCCGCACGCGGCGCAGCCCGTGTGCTTGGCCTGCGTTACCTGGACACCGGGGCGATGTACCGGGCCATGACCTGGTGGATGATCCGCCATGGCGTAGTGGTGGCCAGTCCTGCGGAAGTGGCGGCGCACGTGCGGCGCCCCGCCATCGAGGTGGGCACCGACCCTAGCGCCCCGGCGATCACGGTGGACGGGGACGACGTGGCCGGCGCGATCCGCACCCGTGAGGTGTCCAACGCGGTCAGCGCGGTGGCCCGGGTGCCTGAGGTCCGCGCATACCTGGTCGCGATGCAGCAGGGCATTATTGCCACCAGCTGCCGGGCAGGTGAGGGCATCGTCGCCGAGGGAAGGGACATCGGCACGGTCGTCGCCCCCGACGCGGCGATCAAGGTGTTCCTGACCGCCAGCGAGGCGGTCCGGGCCCACCGCCGCAGCGCCGACCTGGCCGCCGACCCCGCCGCCACGGTCGCGGTGACCCAGTCAGAGCAGCAGCGCCGGGACCAGATCGACGCTCCGCAGACCGCGATGGCGGCGGACGCGGTGCACATCGACTCCACCACGCTCAGCCTGGATGAGGTCGTCAGCACCATCGTCGGCCTGGCCAGGCAGCGGGCGAACGCCGCGTGGACGGGATGACGATGCGCGAGGACAGCCAGTCCAGCGACGGGTCCGGGGCCGGTGGCTTCGGCGACAGCGGGTTCGGCGACAGCGGGTTCGGCGACAGCGGGTTCGACAGCGACGGGTTCGACAGCGCCGGGGCCGAGCAGG
>CAYPQM010000347.1:0-1999 GCA_964412845.1 uncultured Streptosporangiaceae bacterium | reverse complement strand
CCTGTCCCGCGGGCTGGCTGGGCTGGCCGGGCCGGTGCTGATCGTCAACCTGCCCGGGTCGACCGGGGGCGTCCGGGACGGCATGGCCGTGCTGGCCGGCGTCCTGCGTCATGCGGTGGACCAGGCGCGCGGCGGAGACCACCCGCGGCCCGGATGAGGCACCCAGGACCGGAAAAACCTTACGATTCTGCGCCGCGCGGCGTATTCGTCCCGTCACGGCGTAGCGTCCCCGTCGGGAACAAGGGAATGATGGGCGACGTGGGACGAATGCGTGGCTGGCCGGTGACCATCATCGAGCCAGCCCTCTTGGACGCGCCGGTGGGCCTGCGCCCCGTCCGGGTCAGGGATGCCGCCGTATGGCGTGATTCCCGCGTGCGCAACGCCGAGTGGCTCCGGCCGTGGGAGCCGACCAACCCGGAGACGCCGCTGTACCGTTCCACGATCAGCCCGTACGTGGCCATGGCGCGCACCATGCGCCGCGAGGCCCGGCAAGGGCTGGCGCTGCCCTGGGTGATCACGTATGGCGGCAAGTTCGCCGGGCAGCTGACGGTGGGCAGCATCGTCTGGGGTTCGGCCCGCACGGCCCAGGTCGGCTACTGGATCGATGAGGCGTACGCGGGCCGGAACCTGACCCCGACCGCGGCCGCGATCGCGATCGACCACTGTTTCTTCGTGGTCGGCCTGCACCGGATCGAGGCCAGCATCCGGCCGGAAAACCAGGCCAGCCGCCGGGTCGTGGAGAAACTCGGCTTCCGCGAGGAAGGCCTGCGCCGCAGGTACCTGCACATCGACGGCGCCTGGCGGGACCACATGTGTTACGCCCTGACCGTCGAGGACGTGCCCGGCGGATTGCTGCCGCGCTGGCGCAGCACGCTGTCGGGATTGCGTTCGGGAACGAGCGGCAGTCCGCGGCCCGGAGCCGCGTAGGTCGGGGTCGTCAGGGCGGTCCGGTTTGAGGCGCTCTGGCGGTCCGGATCGGGACGGTGTGCGGTCCGGATCGGGACGGTGGGGCAGTCCGGCATCAGGGTTCCGGCCAGCCGATCTTGCGACACACCGGGCTGAATGCTCGTCAACGGCTGCCGTGGCACCTACCGTGCGTCACGTGAGCATGCCCGCGACGATGGCATCCGCGCCTGCGGGGCAGGTCAATCCTGCCCTAATGCGGCGTGATCCCGGGGTGGGCCGTTGAGCAGCGCAATCCTCTATCTCGCCATCGTCGCCATCTGGCTGGGAGTGCTGGTGCCCAGGTGGCTGCGCCCGGCGCAGTTCGTCGCGCGGTCCGGGGAAACCCGTCATCGCGGCGACGCCACTCCCCCTTGGTCAGATTCCGACTCAGACACTGAGCCGATCCCGGTCATCCGGCCCGATCACGATCAGCAGAGGTCCGGGGGCTCCCCGGCCGCGCGACGCCGCGCGATCCTGCGGGCCAGGCGGCGCATGCTGCTCATGATCAGTGCTCTTACCGCGGGGTCGATGGTGATCGCGGTGGCCCACCTGGCCGCGTGGTGGGTCGTCGTAGCGCCGGGTTTCATGCTTGGCGGCTTCCTGGTGCTGCTGCGGGAGGCTGCGCATACCGACGCTGAGCGGGCTCGGCGGCTGGCCGATGCCCAGGCTAGGGCCGCCGTGCAGGTCCGGGAGGATGCCGCTGAGGGCGTTGCGGCGCCGGTTGTGGTGGCAGAGGAGGTTCGCGCGCCCGTCGCCGAGCCGGAGCGTTCGTGGAGTGCGACGATCATCGACATCTCGGCTCGTCTTGGCGACCAGCTCTACGACCAGTACTCGGACGCAGCGGTGCGCGCCATCGGCGACTGAGCGGGTAGCGCTGCTGGGCGGGGTGTTCGCGGCGGTGATGTGGTTCGTGATCTGCCACGGAGGTCTCATGCGCGCGAGCAGGCGGTTGAGTTTGCTACGCTGACAGCCGTTCTTGGGGCTGTAGCGCAGTCCGGTAGCGCACCTCGTTCGCATCGAGGGGGCCAGGGGTTCGAATCCCCTCAGCTCCACC
>CAYPQM010000346.1:0-2086 GCA_964412845.1 uncultured Streptosporangiaceae bacterium | reverse complement strand
GCCCCGCGCGGAGCGGGCCGCCGCCACCCTCGCCCAGGGCCGCCCGCGGCCGCGGGCCCGGCTGCCCCACGAAGGGCCAGCCAGCCCCAGGCGGCCAGCCGATTACGGGCGGCCAGCCGACCACCGGCGACCAGCCACTGACCGACTCAAGGAAGCCGACCTGCGATGACCTACGCCACCGCCGCGCCGAACCTGGCGCTGGCGCCCACTCAGCCGCTCAGCCCGCCGCCCGGCGGGGCCGCCGGGCTGCCCCGGCTGCTGCCCGATCGCGGGGCGGTCCCGGTTGACCTGCGGACACACCTGGGACGCTACGGCAGGCCGCCCTATCGCGGCAGGCGCCGGGTGCTGATCCCGGTGATGCAGGAATCCGGGCTGACCGGGCGCGGCGGAGCGGCGTTCCCGGTCCACCGCAAGCTCACCGCGGTCGTCGAGGCCGGCACGCGGCCGATCGTGATCGGCAATGGCGCGGAAGGCGAGCCAGCGAGCGACAAGGACAAGGCCCTGCTGTGGATCTCGCCGCACCTGGTCCTGGACGGGCTGCAACTGGCCGCCGAGGCGGTCGGCTCCCAGTCGGTGGGGCTCTACGTGCACCGCAGCTCCCGGCTTCAGGAGCGGCTGCGGGCCGCCCTGGCCGAGCGGACCGCGGTCGGGATCGACCGGGTACCGGTGGAGATCATCGACGCGCCGCCCCGCTTCCTGGCCGGTGAGGAGTCCGCGCTGGCCAGCCGGGCGAACGGCGGAGCCGCTAGGCCAGCCTTCAAGCACCCCCGCGTGTTCGAGCGGGGCGTGGCCGGCCGGCCGACCCTGGTGCAGAACGTCGAGACGCTGGCCCATTTTGCCCTCATCGCCAGGTACGGCGCCCGCTGGTTCCGGTCCCTGGGCACCGCCGAGGAGCCCGGCAGCATGCTCTGCACGGTGCACCAGGCCGACGGCACCAGGGATGTCGTGGAGACGGTTCTCGGCACCCCGCTGCGGAACCTGCTTGCGCTCGGCGACCCGGCGCAGGGGCTGGGAGCGCCATCCGGCGAGGCCGCCGCCGCCCAGGCGGTCCTCGTCGGCGGCTACCACGGCGCCTGGCTGCCTGCCTCAATGGCGGCCAGGATGACGCTCAGCAACGCGGCGCTGCGGCCCGCCGGAGGGTTCGTCGGCGCCGGGGTGCTGGTGGCGCTGCCCGCGGACCGGTGCGGCATAGCGGAAACGGCGCGGGTGACCCGCTACCTGGCGCTGGAATCCGCCGGGCAGTGCGGCCCGTGCTTCAACGGCCTGCCCCGCATCGCCACCGTGCTGGATGAGCTGGCCGGCCCGCGGCCGGACCGGCGCGCCCTGGCCGACGTGAAGCGCTGGGCCGGGCTCGTCGAGGGACGCGGCGCCTGCCATCACCCGGACGGGACGGTGCGGTTCGTCCGCAGCGCCCTGCAGGTGTTCCGGGCCGAAATCGACCTGCACGCCCAGGGCCGGTGCACCGCACCCCGCGCGCAGCCCTTCCTGCCGCTCCCGGCGGACACCGCCAGCACTGACGCCGACTGGAACTGAGATGAAGAAGCAACTGCATGTCGACCCGACCGCATGCACCGGCCACGGCCTGTGCGCGGAACTTGTCCCCGAGCTCATCTCGCTCGACGAATGGGGCTACCCGATCCTGGCCCGCCAGCCGGTGCCCCGCGGGCTCGACCGGGAGGCCCGGCGCGCGGTGACCGACTGCCCAGCGCTGGCCCTCAAACTCCTCCACCCATCCTGACCTGAGCCTCTGCCCTGAGCCTCCGCAGAGAATTCTCAGCAGGCGGGCATACTGATCCCATACGCGACCAGATAAAGCTGGATAGATGATGAGCGACACACAGGCACGGCAGTCCACCGCCCGGGCGCAGCCGCCCGCGACGCGGCTCGATGGCACGCCCATCAGGGTGCTGGTGGTCGATGACGAGCCGAGTCTCGCCGAGTTGCTGGCCAGTGTGCTGCGCTACGAGGGCTGGGAAATCCAGACGGCGGGCGACGGCGCGGAAGCGGTACGGGCCGCCCGGGAGTTCCGGCCGGATGCCGTCGTGCTGGACATCATGCTGCCCGACTTCGACGGCATCGAGGTGCT
>CAYPQM010000345.1:0-2087 GCA_964412845.1 uncultured Streptosporangiaceae bacterium | reverse complement strand
CGGCGCCCACCTGGTCCAGGCGGTGGACCGGGCCGGGCGCCCGCTGCCGCTCGGAGTGCTGATCTGCTTCGAGTCAGCGTTCCCTGACATGTCGCGGGTGGACACGGATCACGGCGCCCAGCTGATCGTCTACCAGACTTCCGATTCCACATTCCAGCAAAGCTGGCAGCCGGCCCAGCATGCCTCGCTGGGTGCGCTGCGCGCGGCGGAAACCGGGCGGCCGGTGGTGCAGGCCGCGCTGACCGGGGACACGGTGGCCTACGACTCCCAGGGCAGGCTGCTGATCTCGATGACGTCACAGAGCCGCGGGGTCCGGGTGGTGACGCTCAAGCTCCCGCCGGCCACGGCACGCACCCCGTATGACCGGCTGGGCGACTACGTCCCCTGGACGGCCACCGCAATCGCCCTGCTTGCCGCCGTTATCGCCCTGCTACAGGCAGGTCGTCCCTATCGCCCCATAGAGATACTGTTGGAAGGCAACCACCGGCGTGCCCGATCCGTCTCCATAGTGGGAGTTCCGTCCGGCAGCGATACCGCCCCCGGAACCCCGGCTCGCACCGGAACCGGGCCCCCTGGGCCTGGGCGGACAGATGAACCTTCTGGCGGGAGCGAACGTGCCCCAAGAACGGCCCTGTGAATTCGGACCAGCAGTGGAGGACGAGAGTGCGGGATAGTGCGGGAGCAGGCGGAAGGCGGGGTGGACTCTCCGGCCGCCAGGGTCGGTTCGGGACTCAGCGGGGCGCGGCCAGCCGCCGGGGCCGGCTGGCCATCACGGCAATCGCCGGCGCGGGATGCTTGTTCATCGCCGCCTGCCAGAGCGGCTCTCAGCCGGGCCAGGCCACGGCGCCCCAGGTGAAAGGGTCGCCTGCGGCGCCCGCCGCACAGCTTTCGATCACGCCGGGAACGGGCAGCAAGACCGTCAACCCGAGCGACGGGGTCACGGTCACCGCGAAGGGCGGCAAGATCCAGGACGTCACCGTGACCGCAGGAAGCGAGTCAGTGACCGGCACCCTCAACACGGCGGGCACGGTCTGGCACAGCCAGTGGGCCCTGCACCCGTCGCTCAGGTACAAGGTCACCGCGACGGCGGTGAATCCGGCCGGGGCGAAGGTAGCCGCGACGAGTTCGTTCCGCACGCTGACCCCGGCCCAGTCGCAGCAGCCCTCGATTTTCGAGGGCTACCACCAGACGTACGGGGTCGGCATGCCGATCATCATCCAGTTCGCCACGCCGGTCACCAACAAGACTGCCGTAGAGAGCGCCCTTGAGGTGAAGTCGTCCAACCCGGTGGTGGGCGCCTGGTACTGGGACGGTAACCAGACCCTGTACTTCCGGCCGGAGACCTACTGGCCCGCGCACACCCAGGTGAGCTTCACCGGGCACTTCGACGGGGTGGAGACCTCGCCCGGCGTGTACGGCACGGCCGACCTGACCCAGTCATTCGACATCGGGCAGTCGGTGATCGTGACCGCGAGCACGAGAACGCACTACATGCACTTGTATGTCGGCGGGAGTCTGTACGCCAAATGGCCGATCAGCACGGGGGATCCGGGCAACGACACGGCCAACGGCACCTACGTGACCATCGAGAAAGCCAACCCGACCAGGATGAAGGGGAACGGCTACAACGAGCTGGTGCCCTTCGCGGTGCGGTTCACCTACAGCGGGAACTACATCCACGACGCGTACTGGTCAGTGCTCCAGCAAGGGCATATCAACGTCAGCCACGGATGCGTGAACGTCTCTCCGGCTCACTCCGAGATCTACTACAACATGGCCGTCCCCGGCGATCCGGTCACCATCACCGGAAGCCCGGCCGCCGGCAAGTGGGACGACGGGTGGACGGTGTGGTTCCTCAGCTGGAAGCAACTGCTGAAGGGGAGCGCCCTGAACGAGGCAGTGCAGGCCGGGCCTTCCGGCAGCACCTTCGTGGACCCCTCGACGCTGCCCGCGGTGGCCGCAGCCGCGCCGCTGGAGTCATCGAAGCCGGACAACGCCGCATCACAGTGATCACCGCTCAGCAGTAGTCACCACTCGCGGGTGATCACCGCTCGGCAGTAGTCACCGCTTTCCCTGGGCGGGCAGCC
>CAYPQM010000344.1:0-2106 GCA_964412845.1 uncultured Streptosporangiaceae bacterium | reverse complement strand
CTCGGATCGCTGGCCGCGCAACTCGCGAGCAACCCGGATCAACTCGCCGACGTCATTACGAAGCGCACGTCGGAACGCGAGCGACTCACCGACGAGCTGCGCAAGCTCTGCGATACGACGAGCGAGGCGTACCGCGACAAGGACGTGTTCGACTTCGTGAGCACTACCGACAGCGCGCTGAGCAGGCTTCTCCACCACATGGGCATCGACAGCACGTCCGCGCCTGACGGCGGAGTGGCTAATGGAAGGGGCGAAGCCGCAAATGGCGCCGGGTCGCCACGCGATTAATTCAGTACCGGACGCCCAGGCGATTGGCTGGCAGCACCGGCAGTCCCGTGTGACCGGCTGACCGAAGGCGGAGCCGTCTCGGCATGCGCACAGGCTGGTGGAACCGGCCAGCGGCCGGATCAAGGTCCTGCGCGTGTTCAGCGGCCCGAAATCGGACCTTGGCTCGACGGCCAAGGAGATCGTGCGCGCCGAACTCGAACAAGACGATTCTGATCCTTGATACCGGTTCACTCGTCGCCTACCTGAACCGCGCCCTCAACTAGATCGACATTCCTCACGCACGCGTCATCGATTAGATAGCAAAGCAGGAAACAACGAGCATCGTATGGACGCAACAATGCACTCTAGCCAGGCGGCCGCACCTCACCACGGATCAGGCGAGATCAAATTCGCCGACTCGCGCTCCAGCGGTGAATGCTTCCCACTCGGCAGGGGTGCAGACGAGCTTGGGACCCTGCGGGTCCTTAGAGTCACGTACGGCAACGACGCCCGCGAGGTTGCGGGCTACCTCCACGCAGTTGCCGCCGTTGTTGCCGCTTCGTGAAGACTTGCGCCATTGTGCGCCGGTCAGGTCCATTTCTCCTCAGCCACTTTCATGATCAGGTCTCGTGAGGCGCCACGGGGAAGGCCCTCAGAGCGGAGAGTATCGAAGCTCAACCTGACCTGGGCGACCATGGAGGGGTCCTCCGCGATCTGCCCGCCCGCAGCCGTCTCCAAGTACACGATAGCCGGTGCGTCCTCAAACTCGGCGATCACGAACGCACCCAGCAGGCCACCATGCGCGCCGGTGCTATAAGGCACAACCTCCAGGGCGATGTTAGGCCGGCGTGACATCTCTGCCAGGTGCAGAGGCTGGCCCTTCATCACTGTGCCGTCGCCGACCTCGCGGTGCAGCACGCCCTCATCGAGCACGACCCACAGCAGCGGCGGGTCATCCGGGGCCAGGATCGCCTGGCGTTCCAGGCGGGCGCTCACCAGCTGGTCCGTTTCCTCCTCGGTAGTGTTCGGCCGGGTCGCCAGCACCGCCCGCGCGTACTCTTCCGTCTGCAGCAGGCCAGGCACCAGCACGTGCTCAAAGAGCCGCAGCGACTTCGCCGCCGCCTCGTAGTCGACGAACGGCCGGAACCACGACGGAAACGGTGCCTTTCCCAGGAACTTGTGTATGCGCCCGAGCGTCCCGCCAGTGCCCAGCGCATCGTCGCAGCGCCTCGCGAAATCCAGCGTCGGCACGCCCCGGCACGTCTCGATCTTCGCCACCAGCGATGCGCTGTAGCCGATCTCATCCGCTAACTGCTCCTGCGAGCGCCCAGCACCGGCGCGGGCCAGCTTCAGCTCCTCAGCGAACAGGGCTAACCATGATCGGTCGAAGTCACGGTCCCGGTGCACTCCTGCTCACCCCATCCTGCCGATCCTCCACCGGCCCTTACCCGCACAGCGGGCCAAGGCCACGGCCTGCCAGTACGGGCCTTAACCCTTCCCCAGCGTAGTCCTGTGACAGCAAGCTGCTAAACGGAAAACGAAGCAACGAGAGGACATCCATGACACCCGCCGGGAGCAGCCTGCCAGGCACCACCCGTGCGGCCACGGCCACGACGCCGCGCACGCATCAAGAAGTATTCCCGGCACTTGCCGAGCAGGTCGGCCACGCCCGCAGATTCCTCGCCGGCATTCTCGCGGGTTACCCGGCGGCCCACGATGCTGTCCTGTGCCTGTCAGAACTCGCCAGCAATAGTGTCATCCATTCCGCCAGCCGCCAGCCGGGCGGCACATTCACCGTCCGTGCCGCCATCGACGACGGCGGCAGTGTGCGTGTTGAAG
>CAYPQM010000343.1:0-2117 GCA_964412845.1 uncultured Streptosporangiaceae bacterium | reverse complement strand
AGCGGAGCATAGTCCGTTTCAGTGCGTTCCTTCATTCCTGCGTTCCGCAGCTCCGGCTGAGTTCATGACACGCTCGCTAGCGGAGTCGCAGGTCGGGGCTGTGCTGGCTGGTGGAATATGTGAAACTGCCTAGTGACACGTCTTGACGCGTTTAGCGTGTCAGGCTGAGGATTTTCCGGTATTTTCTGGTGACATGTTCGTGCGGACCGCGACGCGGCGGAACAAGGACGGCACCGCCGTCCGCTACCTGCAGCTCGTCCACAACGAGTGGGACCCGGCCACCAAGTCGGCGAAGATGCGGGTGCTGCACAACTTCGGCCGCGAGGACCAGGTCGACAAGGCGGCGATCGAGCGGCTGGCCGGGTCGCTGTTCCGGCTGCTGGACCCCGGGCGGGAGGCCGCGCTGCGCGAGCCGGGCCTGTCCTACTCCGGCTCGGTCGCCTACGGCGGCCCGTGGCTGCTGGACCAGCTGTGGCAGCGGCTGGGCATCGGCGCGATCCTGTCCGCCCGGCTCAAGACGACCCGCCGGGACGCCTCGGCCGAGCGGGTGCTGTTCGCGCTGGTCGCCAACCGGGCGCTGGATCCCTCGTCCAAGCTCGCGGCGGCGCACTGGGCCGGCCGCAAGGCCTGGATCGACGGCCTTGCCGGGACCACCGACGACGCGTGCTACCGGGCGATGGACTGGCTGCACCAGGTCAGGGAGCCAGTGGAGAAGGAGATCTTCCACCAGGTCGCGAACCTGCTCAACCTCGAGGTCGACCTGCTGTTCTTCGACACCACCAGCACCTACTTCGAGACGGACCAGGCCGACGAGCCCGTGCCCCGGGACAAGAACGGCAACGTGACAGATGACGAGCAGCGGGCGGCCGAGGGCAAGCCCGGCGGCTTCCGGGCCTTCGGCAAGTCCAAGGACCACCGCGACGACCTGCCCCAGGTCGTGATCGGCATGGCGGTCACCCGCGACGGCATCCCGGTCCGGATCTGGTGCTGGCCCGGGAACACCGGCGACTCCGCGCTGATCCGCCAGGTCAAGGACGACATGCGGGACTGGACCCTGTCGCGCATCGTGTGGGTCGCCGACCGCGGCTTCACCTCAGCCGCCAACCGCCGCTACCTGCGCGCCGGGGACCACCACTACATCATCGGGGAGAGACTGCGCTCCGGGTCCGCCGAGGCTGACGCGGCGCTGTCCCGGCAGGGCCGCTACCAGGAAGTCGCCGCGAACCTGCGGGTCAAGGAAGTCAAGGTCAGCGACTCCGAGCGGTTCGTGATCTGCTTCAACCCCGAAGGAGCCGAGCGGGACGCCGCCGTCCGGGCGCGGATGCTCGCCCAGCTCGAGGAGATGACCGCCGGCAGCGACAAGCTCACCGCCACCAAGCGGGCCGAGCTGCGCGGGGTCATCTCCACCAAGCCCGGGCTGAACCGGTACCTGCGCGTCACCCCCGGCGGCCTGCTGCGGACCGACGCCGCCGCCGTCAAGGCCGAGGAGAACCTCGACGGCAAGTACCTGCTGCGCACCAGTGACCCCAAGCTGACCGCCGAGGACATCGCCCTGGGATACAAGCAGCTCCTGGAAGTCGAGCGCGGCTGGCGCGACCTCAAGCAGGTCATCGACCTGCGCCCCGTCTACCACCGCAAGGAAGAGCGCATCCGCGCCCACGTCATCCTGTGCTGGCTCGCCCTGCTGCTCATCCGCATCGCCGAGACCACCGCCGGCACCACCTGGGACAGGATCACCGACGAGCTGGACCTGCTCACCCTCGGCACGTTCACCGGCCCGGCAGGCACCTTCCGGCAGACCGCCGAGCTCACCAAGGCCCAGCGCGACCTGCTCGCCAAGCTCAAGATCCCGCCCCCGAAGAAGATCATCGAGGCAACCCCGGCCAGCCCCTGACCAGCAGCGACACCACCGGCTAGTGACACGCCCCGTCACCATCCCAGCATGCGTTCACGCAGGTCAGACCCCAGATCCGGGCACCATGCCAGACTCACATCTGCGGAATGCAGGGCTTCAGCTACGCGGCGGATCGGGCGACTTGCGCCGAGCTCACCCAGACCTCGCAGAACGCCTCGACGCGATTCGCGCGAAACTTGACAACTTTGTAGACGAGCACAAG
>CAYPQM010000342.1:0-2119 GCA_964412845.1 uncultured Streptosporangiaceae bacterium | reverse complement strand
ACCTAACCCCGCGAGCAGCTCGCCATGGTGGAAGCAGCCTGGCTTGCGTAAAGGCCCTTAGCGGTGGCCTTAGCTCTGAGGCGGGGAGCCAGGTATTCGCACTGGATGCGCTTCAGACAAATCGGTTGGCTATGCGTTTGACCTTGACCGCTCGATGTTGAGTTCGCGGGCACGGTGCTGTCTGCGCCCGTCGGCGTACCAGGCGCGTACCGGTTTGGTCCTCCAGGTTGGGGGCTCAGTTTTAGCTGCTGCGTCCCTCCTCGCCGTTCCATGGTCTTCGCTGTGGCCGCCGAGTCAAGGCCAAGCCCGCTGACGCGGGCAATGCCGCGGAGTTAGGCGGATGAGGGCATAGTCAAGTGGATCTTGCGCGGCGTGTTATGGCTGGCAGAAGACAGGACCTCTGGTAGATCAGGTCAATCCGCCAAGATCTTCCAGATACCAGAGGTCCCGTTGAGCGCTCAGTCTGCCACCGCCACGATCACCCGCGCCGTCACTACCGCCGCCGGGGTGTATGCCCCGGGTCACCTGGGTGAGTTAACGCAGTACCTGCCGTTCGAGCTGGTCGATGATGTCCTGGAGCAGACCAGGACGGTGCAGCGGCGGCTGCGTGACCTGCCGTCCCGGACCGGGGTGTATTTCCTGGTTGCGCTGGCGATGTTCCCGCGGCTGGGCTACGCGCGGGTCTGGGCCAAGCTGACCGCCGGGCTGGCTGGGCTGGACGTGCCGTCCCCTTCGGAGAAGGCCCTGCGGGACCTGCGCCGCCGCCTCGGCCCGGCACCGCTGAAAGCACTGTTCGAGGTGGTGGCCGGGCCGCTGGCCTGGCCGCGCACCCCGGGAGTGTGCTTCGCCGGGCTGCGCACGGTCGCCTTCGATGGCCTGAACTCCCTCAAGGTCCCCGACACGGACCGGAACCGGTCGTGGATCGGGCGGATCCGCTTCCGGATGGGCTTCGCCGGGTATCCCACGCTGCGGCTGATGGCCCTGGCCGAGACAGGCACCCGCGGGCTGCTCGGCGCGGTGCTCGGCTCGGCGGGCGACCGGGATGAGGCCTACCTGGCCCGGCGGCTGCTGCACCTGCTGCGCCCAGGCATGCTCCTCCTGCTCGACCGCGCCTTCGACGCGAACGCCTTCCTCGCCGAGGTCCATGCCACCGGGGCGATGCTGCTGGCCCGCGCCCGATCCGCCCGTAACCCCCGCGTCCTGCGGCACCTACCCGACGGCTCCTACCTCTCCGACCTGGACGGGCTGGCCGTGCGGATCATCGAAGCCGACGTGACCATCACCGGCTCGGACGGCAGCCGCCTCGGGGAGGCCTACCGGCTGATCACCACCCTGACCGACCACGACCGCTACCCGGCGCCAGCCCTCGTCCGGCTCTACCACGAGCGGTGGGAGATCGAGAGTGCCTACTATGCGCTGCGGCACACCCTGCTGGGCGGCCATGTGCTGCGCTCCGGCGACCGCAGCGGCCTGGAACAGGAAACCTGGGCACTGCTGACTCTCTACCAGCTGGTGCGGATGGCCATGACCGATGCCATCGAGTCCCAGCCCGGCACTGACCCGGACCGGGCCAGCTTCACCTCCGCCCTGGAAGCTGCCCGCGACCAGCTCATCGCCGCCGCCGGAATCTGCCCCGATCACCCCGCTGGCCAGCCCGGCGTCATCGGCCGCGCTGTCCTGGCCACACTGCTGGCCGCCCGGCGGCCCCGCTACAGCGCCCGCATCGTCAAATGCTCCACCTCCCGCTACCACGAGAACGACGACACCCGCCCCCGCCTGCCCGCCGCCATCACCGCGATCGACATCACCGTGCACACCCCGCCTCTGGCCAGCGGAGCTCCCAGCCGCGCCCGCTACTCCACCCGGGCACCACGCCCAGACCAGCCACCCACCCGGCGGCAGCGCATCACCGAGATCATCACCAGCCAGCCCCCGCGGGACTGGAGCGGCCGCGAACTCGCCCAGCTCCTGGGAGTCAAACCGCGCAACATGCACACCCAGCTCGGCGAATGGGCCAAACTCGGCTTCTTCACCCGCACCGGCTACGGCACCTACGCACTCAACACGCCAAGCCCAGCCTGCTCGACAACCGCCACCGGCCCCTAACTTCGCGGCATTG
>CAYPQM010000341.1:0-2129 GCA_964412845.1 uncultured Streptosporangiaceae bacterium | reverse complement strand
GTGCTGACCTGGCTCACCGAGTCCCGACTTTGTGCAAACGTTCACAAGGGCGTACCGTAAAGCACAGATTTTCCTGGCGGGCGCCTGGGCAGCCCGCAGTGCCCGCAGCGTCGATCCCCTCAGGAGTGCCGGCGCATGTCCCGCCGTACCGTGTCCGCCAATGGCAGCCAGGGCATCCCCGAGGCGACCATCGCCCGCCTCCCGGTATACCTGCGAGTGCTGTATGCCTTTGCCGAGCAGGACATCGCGACCGTGTCCAGTGAGGAACTAGCGGCCGCGGCCGGCGTCAACTCGGCCAAGCTCCGCAAGGACCTGTCCCATCTGGGCTCCTATGGCACCCGCGGCGTCGGCTACGACGTGGACTACCTCGTCTACCAGGTGTCCCGTGAGCTCGGGCTGACCCAGGACTGGCCGGTCGTCATCGTGGGCGCGGGCAACCTGGGCCGCGCGCTGGCGAATTATGGAGGTTTCGCATCACGCGGCTTCCGTGTCGCGGCATTGCTGGACAGCGACCCGGACGTTGTGGGCACCGAGATCGCGGGCCATGTGGTGGGCTGTGCGGACCAGCTCGAGTCCGTGGTGACCAGGCACGGCGTGTCGATCGGCGTGATCGCGACCCCGGCGGGCTCCGCGCAAGGTGTCTGCGACAGGCTCGTCGCGGCCGGCGTGACGAGCATCCTCAATTTCGCCCCTATGGTGCTTAACGTGCCGGCGGGCGTCGACGTGCGTAAGGTCGACCTGTCCATCGAATTGCAGATTCTCGCCTTCCACGCGCAGCGGAGGTCTGTCGTGCGCGTAGACCAGAATGATCGCGGCTGGCCGGATGATCCCCCGACCTTGCCCGTTAGCACCCCGGTGGCAGGCCGAGGGGTGCGGGCGTGAGCGTTCTCGTGGTCGGTCTCAGCCATAAGAGTGCGCCGGTGGCCACCCTGGAGCGTGCGGTGGTGAGCGGCGACGCGCTCACCAAGCTGCTGCGCGACGTCTCCCAGGCGGGCAATGTGGCCGGCGTCTTCGTGGTGTCCACCTGCAACCGGGTCGAGGTCTACGCCGAGGTGGACAAGTTCCATGGCGGCGTCACCTCCATCTCCGAGTTGCTGGCCAGGCACTCCGGCCTCCCGCTGAGCGAGCTCACCCCGCACCTGTACGTGCATTACGAGGATCGTGCCGTGCAGCACCTGCTGGCCGTGGCCTGCGGGCTGGAGTCGATGGTGGTGGGCGAGAGCCAGATCCTCGGCCAGGTCCGCCAGTCCCTCGGCGTGGCGCGTGAGCAGAACACGCTCAGCCGCATCCTTGGCGACCTCGGAGCCCTTGCCCTGCGCACGGCCAAGAGGGCGCACACCGAGACCGGCATCGACCGGGCCGGCGCCAACGTGGTCGGGGTCGGGATCCGGCTCGCCGCGGAGCACCTGACGGCCCGGGACGGCCCCGCCGATGACCTGTCCGCCACGCTGCGTGGCTGCAGCGTTCTGGTGGTCGGGGCCGGTTCGATGAGCTCGCTGGCGGCCACCACCGCGGCCCGGATGGGAGCGGCCCGCATCGTGGTGGCCAACCGTACCCCGGACCGGGCCCGGCGGCTGGCGGCCGAGGTCTCCGGTGGCACTGCCGATCTGGACGACCTGACGAGCGCGCTGGCCGGCGCCGATCTGATCATCTCCTGCACTGGCGCCGCCGGGCTTGTCATCAGCGCGGACGACGTCCGCCGAGCGCTGCGGCGACGCGCCGCGAAGGCCCAGGCCGGCCGCGCCGCGGGCAGCGCGGAGCCCCGGATGGTGCTGCTTGACCTGGCGCTGCCCCGCGACGTGGAGGAGGCCGCGGGCCAGATCCCCGGCGTCAGCCTGGTCAGCCTGGCGACACTCGGCGAGGCGGGGGACTCCGCGCTGGGTGAGCAGATCACCCAGCGCGGCGACGTGGCAGCGGTCCGGGCCATCGTGGCGCAGGAGTTCGACGCGCGGGTATCGGCTGAGCACGCGGCCCGGGTGGCGCCCACGGTGGTTGCCCTGCGGGCCAAGGCCGCCGAGGTGGTGGACGCCGAGATCGCCCGGCTCGCGAGCCGGCTGAACACACTGGACGCCCGCGCGCATGACGAGGTCGCGCGGGCCATGCGCCGGGTGGTGGACAAGCTGTTGCAC
>CAYPQM010000340.1:0-2177 GCA_964412845.1 uncultured Streptosporangiaceae bacterium | reverse complement strand
CGAGCTTGGTGGCGTCGTTGAACAACTGGTTCAGCTGCGGGTACTTCTCGAAGTGAGGCGGCTTGAAGTAGTCCGTCCACAGCACCCACAGGTGGTGCTTCACGAGCTCGGACCGCTGTTCCTTGATCAGCAGCGCGCGGGTCCGGAATGCCGGGTCGTCGTTGTCGTGATACTTCTGGATGATCGCTTTGACGGACTCGGCCTCGATCCGGGCCTGGGCTGGATCATAAACACCGCAGGGCAGGTCGCAATGAGCGTGCGCGGTGGCCTGCGGTTCGAGGAGACGTGCGAACAGCCTCATCGATCCCCTTCTCTCATGTCGGATCATGGGTACCGGAGTCCGACACTACCCCGTCGGCGCCGAAGCTAACCGGGGAGGTATGGCATGCGCTGGCCGTTGTGGCGGGTGGCCGTGGCCGAGCGGTCCATGGAGCCGACCCTTCGGCCCGGCGACTGGCTGCTAGTGCGCCGGGCCCTCCGCCCCGGCGGGTCGGTGCGGATCCGGCCCGGCCAGGTTGTCATCGCCACGCATCCAGGCCGACCGGACATGCTGCTCGTCAAGCGTGCGGCCCGGCGTGCGGCGGGCGGCTGGTGGCTGGAGTCCGACAATCCCGGTGCAGGTGCCGTGGACAGTCGGCGGTTCGGCCCGGTGCCGCCCGAGCTGATCATGGGCCGGATGCTGCTGCGCTATCGCCACGGCCGGCCGGGCGGCCCATGAGTGCTGCCGCGCTACTGGGCCGGTGTGCGGCCGCTGGACGCCGCTGGCCCTGTCCCTGGAATCAGGGACAGGGCCAGCGCTAGCCGGGGCCAGCGGGACCGGGAGTGCTATCCGAGGCCCTGCACGTCCTCGACTACGTCGACCTTGCCGACATAGTCGAGCATCTCATCCCTGGACAGCCTGGCGCTGACCGCCCAGTAGTAGATGACCAGGCTGAATACGGCGACAACGATGATGTCGTACCACAGCTTGAGGTGGTTTTCACCGCTCCCGAATCCGCCCTGCCAGGAGATGATGCCCATGCCGATCAGGTACACCGGCAGCCACTGGGCCGACTTCAGGTTCGGCGCTGGCTTGTCCTTCTCCAGCGCCATCGTGATGCCGATCAGGACGTAGCCCAGCACGATGGCGACACCGAGCCGCCAGACCGTCTCAAAGCCCGACCAGTAGATGATCAGGTTGGCTACGACGAACGCGACCGGCGCCAGCACCGTGGCCGCGGGCATCCGGTATGGCCGGGAGGCCTCCGGCACCTGCTTGCGGAAAGAGGCCAGCGCCAGCGGCGCCCCCGCGTACATCAGCACGCTCGCGTCGGTGACGAACCCGACCAGCTTGTTCCAGCTGGGGAAGGGCAGGAAGACGAGCAGCCCGACGATGAACGCGAAGACCAGGCCGAACCACGGGACGCCGCGGGCGTCGGTCTTCCCGAAAATCGGCGGGAAGTACTTGTTCCGGGCCAGGCCGTAGGAGACGCGCGAGGTGGACGTAGTGTAGATCAGCCCGGTGCCGCCTGGCGAGATGACCGCGTCGACCCGCAGGATGAATGCCAGCCAGCCCAGGGCGATCACACCGGCCAGCCCGGCGAACGGCCCGTTGATGATGTTGGTGTTTTTGATGCCGGCGAAGCCGTGGGTCAGCTGGCTGGCAGGCATCGCGCCGATGAAGACGATCTGCAGCATGAGGTAGATGATCGTGCCGATGATCATCGCAGCGATGATGGCCCGGGGCAGGTCTCGCTGCGGGTTCTTGGCCTCGGCGGCCAGCTGGTCAGCCTGCTCGAAGCCCAGCAAGGCGAACACGATGCCCGACGCGCTGATCGCGTTCAGGACGCCCTTCACACCGTCGGGTGCGAAGCCGCCGGGAGGGCTGAAGTTGCTGCCGTGGAACTTGAACAGCAGGACGATGATGGCGAACACCGGGATGGCTATCTTCCACCAGGTGGCCGCGCTGTTGGTGCGCGCCAGCCACTTGATGCCGAGGAAGTTGACTCCGACGAAGATAGCCATGAGCACAACGGCGATCACGTAGCCGAGCGGCGTGATGAGGCCGGTGTTCGGGCCGGTGCTGTGGATCAAGGCGGGCCAGTAGTGGGAAGCGTAACCTTCCACCGCAAGGACCTCGATCGGCGCCACCGTCGCCGCCTGCAGCCAGGAGAACCAGCCGAACGAAGCGCCGGCCA
>CAYPQM010000339.1:0-2197 GCA_964412845.1 uncultured Streptosporangiaceae bacterium | reverse complement strand
CTTGGGCAGCCGTGGCGGACAGAACAGTCAATCTGTCGGGCCGACGAGCCGGTGAGTGTACCCGAGATCCACGCTTTGGTGCAGGCGGGCCTGAAGGAATCGACTGTGACTGGCGAGGTGCAGGTTGCAGATCAGCGGCTCGGCCATCTCACTCAGCATGTCGGTTGCGGGCGGTTGTTTCGTCCTCCTGGCTTCCCGATTCGGCCTCCTCGGCCGGGACTGCCAGGCAGGTCAATCCGAGCTGCACTGCATGCAGCGGGAACATGCTGACGAACGCTGTCGAAAGACCGCGAGGTGAGTTCTGCACGAGCCCTGATCATCTATACACGCACTTGCTGCTCAGCTCAACGGTTGGGCGGTTCCCCCTTCACCCGGATGGGTGCCTCGCGGTCGTCCGAAGGGACTGTTAGGGTGGCCGGGCTGGACCGTGTGCGGTATTCGTCTAGCCGGTCCGCGTAGGCGTCGGAGCCGTAGAGGATGTAGGCGCCTAGCGCTTCCCACATGAGCTTTTCTTCGTCGAACGAGGTCGGCATGTCTAGGCCGTAAGCGCGTGCGAGAGGCTGGCGCCCGAGGTTAACGAGTGCCGTGACCGCGAATCTCCACTCCTCGACTGAGGCCGTGGCGGCCCTGTAAGCGATGCTAGCCGCGACGCAGCACACGGCTGCGACCACGATTGGAGTGATCAGCGCGTGGCCCGAGGGAGCCAGGACCGCGAGGATCTCTGTGGCCAAACTTGCTACTCCGAGCAGTACAGCCGAGCTCCAGGCACCCACCCACAGCTCCACGCCCTGACGCGCGTCTTGGACGTTGTCAGCGAGGTCTTTGGGCGCAGTAGCGAGCAGCTCATACCAAAGTGCGAGTGGGTCGAGTGCGTAACGATGGACGCCGTACGTTTCGAATGCATGGATGCGGTTACCGAGCCGAGTGGCCCGAATCCACTCGCTGTTGGCTGGATAGTCGCTGATGCTATTCAAGGTGAATAGCGGCGGCCGGTCGCGGCGCATCGCTCCGAGGGGTCGATTACGTAGCTTCTCCTTGGCGGCCGCCAAGATTTCCTCGGCGTCTTTAAGCTGCTTTTCCGCCTTTTGTTTTTCTGTGATAGCTGTTGCCACCGAGGCAGATGGGTCATCGTCGCCTGCTGAGGCAAGCTCTTGTTCTGCGTATTCAAGCCGAGATTTAGCTTCCTGCAGCCCGCTCTCGGCGGTCAGTACCTCCCACTGCAAGGTGTGGATCTTCACACGACGCACGCGTACGGAGCGCGGCCACCGGATACCTTCTAGCACTTGGTAGATCCAGCGGCTGCTTACCGATAGTCCGACCGCCAGGATGATCAACAGTCCAATGAGGAACCACACTGGCCTGGCGCCCGCATGATGGAGCGCTCTGGCTCCTTCCCGTGCTACGGCGGTCCCTTCAACAGAGGGGAATACAAGAGCGACGTAGGCGCCGAGCGCCACCGCGAGCGGCAGTCCCCAGGAGAATACAGCGGCGACGAACTGACGAGCCGACGTGAACGGTTTCAGCAGCTCGATCACTGCACCTCCCCCAAGCCACCGTGCAGCATCCTGCTATCCGTATCGCTCACCTGTGATGCCACATGCCTAGAAGTCCATGTCACCGCCACCGGGGGCGGCGGGTGCCTTCTCCTTTTCCGGCTTCTCGGCGATCACTGCCTCGGTCGTGAGGAACAGACCAGCGATGGAGGCCGCGTTCTGCAGCGCGGAGCGGGTGACCTTGGCCGGGTCGATGATCCCGGCCTTGAACATGTCGACGTACTCGCCATTCTCGGCATTGAGACCGTGACCGGCGCTGAGCGATCTCACCTTCTCGGCCACCACGCCGCCCTCAAGGCCGGCGTTGATCGCGATCTGCTTCAGCGGCTCATCCAGCGCCCGGCGCACGATGGCCGCGCCGGTTGCCTCGTCGCCCGACAGCTCGAGCTTCTTGAACGCGCTGATGCCGGCCTGGAGCAGCGCCACGCCCCCACCGGGCACGACACCCTCCTCGACGGCGGCCTTGGCGTTGCGCACCGCGTCCTCGATGCGGTGCTTGCGCTCCTTCAATTCGACCTCGGTCGCTGCCCCCGCCCTGATGACGGCGACGCCGCCGGCCAGCTTGGCCAGCCGCTCCTGCAGCTTCCCCCGGTCGTAGTCGGAGTCGGTGTTGTCGATCTCAGCCCGGATCTGGTTGACCCGCC
>CAYPQM010000338.1:0-2242 GCA_964412845.1 uncultured Streptosporangiaceae bacterium | reverse complement strand
GGGACAGCGCAGCGGCATTGGTTCCAGGCAAGGAGTCGGCGATGCAGGACAGCGAGGACGGTAGCGGCGGGCTGGACGCGCCCGGAGGAACCGCACCGGGCGGCCCCAGCGCACCTGGCGCGGATGAACACGATGGCCCATCGGGCCCGGCCCCGGTGCGGGCCTGGCGGCACATGGGCACCCGGTTCGTGGCATACATCGCGGCGGGCGCACTTGCGCTGGGGGCCGGGTTTGGCGTGGCTGCTGTGATCCGCGGCACGTCCCACTCCGCCGACGCATCCTCGGTCATCCCGTCGCCGCCGCGGGGGAGCGCGCATTTCGTCGCGGACGACGACGGACCGGGCGCGGACAGCCAGGCCAACATCCTGGCCTCCACTGCTCCCGGGCTGGTGCACATCGTGTCGTCGCGCGGGACCCCCGCCGGGATTGGCGTGCTGCTCACGCGTTCGGGCATCGTGCTGACCAGCGACCAGATCGTGGCGGGCACCAGCACAGTGGCGGTGCGGCTCGTGCTGTCCGGCGAAGCGTTCACCGCCAGGGTTGTCGGCTCGGCCCCGGGTGCGGATCTGGCTCTGCTGCAGATCGAAGGCGGCTCAGGGTTCAAGCCGGTCGCCATCGGGAATTCCCGTTACGTCGCCGCCGGGGCGGCGGTTACCGAGCTGGGCAGCAGCGGGATGGCCAAGACGTTCACTCTCGACAGCGGTAACCTCACCAGCCCGCACGGCGTCACGACCATTGGCGGCCGGCGGCTGACCGGGCTGTTGGCGGCTAGCGCTCAGGTAGTGCCTGTTCAGGGCATCGGCGGCCCGCTGGTGAACCTGTCCGGCCAGGTGATTGGCATTGACGTGGCCGGTACAGGCAGCGGCCGCCGCAGCGTCGCGTTCGCGGTTCCCATCAACCAGGCTCTCGCGATTGCCCGGCAGATCGAGGCCCGACGATCCTCATGAGGTCTCTCTGGGTCAGCCTCCCGGTTCCTGGCTGATGGCCATTATTATGACTTAGCGTGCTTGCTTCATGATCTAACGTAGTCAAACGTATGGTCAGATTGATGAATGCCATCATGGAAGCGGCAACTCATCGTGATTGAGCATGTGTATACCGTCATAATGTGAGATGCTTCATAGTGCCGAGAGTCTGCCGATCTCAAAGGCTGTAGCTCTTCGTTAAGTCAGTAATTCGAATGTATGATCTAGATGATCAAACCACCGATGTGACCTAGGTCACAGCTTAATTCTGCCGCTCTTGGGCTAGATAACAGTCCGCGTTAGGCAGTGTGGGTGCCCGACAGCACCCTGCGTGTGTGATGGTTGCGTTCCGTGCAACTCGCCGCCCTGACCCGCGTCACATCCTCGCGCCGCTGCCGGCCACGATCTGTGCTGCCAGGCAGTGTCTCGGGTGGAAGCCGAGCACACTTCGCGTGCCCGACCGAGAGCATATTTTGTCTCCGCTCCGTAACAACGTCAGGAAACCCTCAAGGATCACGTTCGCGGTCGCCGCGACGACCGTGGCCGCCACGGCAGTGGTGGCGGCGGGCGTAGCGGTGGGATCGGCCAGCCCGGTCGCCCGGGCGGTCTCCGTGACTGGGCAGCAGACAGCCGGCCACCATCAGGCCAAGCTGATCAGCTATGTCGTCCCGGACCGTCAGCTGCAGGTCGTCCGGGCGGACGCCGTCCTTGAGCACGTACAGCACATCGCCGCCAAGGCGCGTATCGCGGCTGAGCACGCCGCCGCCCGGCGCGCCGCGCATGAGCGAGCGGCCGCGGCAAATGCAGCCGCGGCCAAGGCGGCGGCGGCCAAGCAGGCCGCACCCGCCGCGGTCCAGCCGTCTGGCAACCCGCAGCAGATAGCGCTGTCGATGCTGAGTTCGTTCGGCTGGTCATCCAGCCAGTTCTCCTGCCTGGTCTCACTCTGGAACCGGGAGAGCGGCTGGAACACCTACGCGAGCAACCCGAGCTCGGGCGCGTACGGGATCCCGCAGGCGCTCCCCGGATCCAAGATGGCGAGCGCCGGCGCTGACTGGGCGAGCAACCCGGCAACGCAGATCAAGTGGGGCCTGGGTTACATCCAGTCGGTCTACGGCTCGCCGTGTGCCGCCTGGGACCACTCACAAGCGGTCGGCTGGTACTAAACCCGCCGGCCCGGGCGTTAGGCGCCTGGCGTCTGCTACAGGAGCGCGGCGGCCTTCCCTGGAGTCAGGGGAAGGCCGCCGCGCTGCTTTGCCGGTTCCGCGGTAGCGCAAGCC
>CAYPQM010000337.1:0-2249 GCA_964412845.1 uncultured Streptosporangiaceae bacterium | reverse complement strand
CATGGCCACGCCCAGGCGGTCCTCGACATGGTGGCCCAGGTGAAGGCGAACGCCAAGGTCGACGTAATCGGCGGGAACATTGCCACCCGGGCCGGTGCGCAGGCGCTGATCGACGCGGGCGCCGACGCGATCAAGGTCGGCGTGGGCCCGGGTTCCATCTGCACCACCCGGGTGGTGGCGGGTGTCGGGGTCCCCCAGGTCACCGCGATCTACGAAGCCGCGCAGGCGGCCCGGCCGGCCGGCGTGCCGGTGATCGGGGACGGTGGCCTGCAGCACTCCGGTGACATCGCCAAGGCCATCGCCGCGGGCGCGGACACCGTCATGCTGGGCAGCCTGCTCGCCGGGTGCGAGGAGGGCCCCGGGGAGATGGTCTTCATCCACGGCAAGCAGTACAAGCTGTACCGGGGGATGGGATCACTGGCGGCCATGCGGAACACCGAGCGCGGCCGGTCCTACTCCAAGGACCGCTATTTCCAGGACGACGTGCTGCGCGAGGACAAGCTGGTCCCCCAGGGCGTCGAGGGTCAGGTGCCCTACCGGGGGCCGCTGGCCGCCGTCGCGGGCCAGCTGGTCGGCGGCCTGCGGGCCGCGATGGGTTTCTGCGGCACGGCCAGCATCGCCGAGCTGCAGCAGGCGAGTTTCACCCAGATCACCGCGGCCGGCCTGGCCGAGAGCCACCCGCACGACATCGAGATGACTGCGGAGGCGCCGAACTACGCGAGGCGGCGGCCATGATGCCTGAGGCGAATCTGTGACGCCCGTGGTAACCCGATGACCAGCCCGGTGGAGATCGGCCGGGGCAAGAGCGGCCGCCGGGCCTACGCGCTCGACGAGATCGGCATCGTCCCGTCCCGCCGGACCAGGCACCCCGAGGAGGTGTCCATCGCCTGGCAGATCGATGCCTACCGGTTCGACCTGCCGCTGGTGGTCTGCCCGATGGACAGCGTCGTCTCGCCCCGGACCGCGGTCGCGATCGGCCGCCTGGGCGGGCTGGCCGTACTCGACCTGGAAGGGCTGTGGACCAGGTATGAGGACCCGGAGCCGATCCTCGCCGAGGTGACCGAGCTGGGCGAGGAGGCGGCCACCCGGCGGCTTCAGGAGATCTACGCGGAGCCGATCAAAGAAGACCTGATCGGACGCAGGATCGAGGAGATCCGTGCCGCGGGAGTCACCACCGCCGCCCGGCTGTCACCGCAGCGCACCGTGCGGTATTACAAGGCAGTTATCGATGCGGGCGTGGATATCTTCGTTATACGCGGCACCACCGTGTCCGCCGAGCATGTGTCCGGGCAGGCCGAGCCGCTCAACCTCAAGCAGTTCATCTACGAGCTCGATGTCCCGGTCATCGTAGGCGGCTGCGCCACCTATACCTCGGCGCTGCACCTCATGCGGACCGGGGCGGCCGGCGTCCTGGTCGGGTTCGGCGGCGGTTCGGGGCATACCACGGCGGCGGTACTCGGTGTCGCCGTGCCGATGGCCACCGCGATCGCGGACGTGGCCGCCGCGCGCCGCGAGTACCTCGACGAATCCGGCGGCCGGTACGTGCACGTCATCGCGGACGGGAGCATGACCCGCAGCGGAGACATCGCCAAGGCGCTCGCCTGTGGCGCCGACGCGGTCATGGTCGGCTCGCCGTTCGCCCGCGCCGAGCAGGCGCCGGGCCGCGGCTACCACTGGGGCAGTGAGGCACACCATCCTGACCTGCCGCGGGGAGCCCGGGTCAAGGTGGGCACCATCGGTACCCTGGAGGAGATCCTGCACGGCCCGTCCACCGTGGCTGACGGCTCGCTGAACCTGATGGGCGCGCTGCGCCGGACCATGGCCACCTCCGGCTACTCCGATCTGAAGGAATTCCAGCGGGTCGAGGTAGTCGTCGCGCCGTACGCGTCGTCGCGCCGCTAGGCCGTGTCTAAGAAGTGAGAGGCCGGAGCCACTCTCCGATGGTGCGACGTGGAGGGTGGCCGGGTAGCGGACGGCGAGCTTGTCGTAGCGGTGGCGACGGCACGGTTGCGCTTGAGCCGGTTGATCCCGCACTCGCTGAACTCACGTCAGGCTGAAAGGCGGGACCGGGAGTCAAGCTCGGCCGCGCGCGTCTGCAGCTCACTCAAGGCCGCTGCGGCATGGAGCGCGAACGGTTCGTCATCGTCCGACACCATCCAGCGCTCAACGGCGATTGTGAAGGCGAGCATCCCCACTTCCGCCCCCAGCCGGGCGGTCAGCTCGTCTGCGCCCCTCATCCGAAGGGCGGC
>CAYPQM010000336.1:0-2252 GCA_964412845.1 uncultured Streptosporangiaceae bacterium | reverse complement strand
GTGGGAATGTGGTCGCGCCAACCTGTCGCCGTGCCGTCGTCCAAGAGTCGCACCCGCCTGCGATCAGGGACGTACCAGGGATTCCTCGGTTGCCCCCCGGCAGCCCTCGTCATGTACCTGCGGCAGCACGTGCCGTAGCGGTATCCCCGCACTGGGACACCGCATATGGAAAGGTACTGCTCCGTTTCCGCCAAGGATGGGCATTTGCCGATTCCCGAATAATGAGCGTCCACCTCTTGATCACGGGGTATTGGGGCTGAGCAGTCCAAGCCGGCTCGGCGCGGCGAATTCGATACGTAGGACGATCCGGCCTCTGGCCAGCCGTACGATCCCGGCGCGCGCGGCAAGATAAGGGGGGCGCTGAGCATGCAGGAAAGCCAGCATTGAGCGCATTGCGGTAGAGCCCGCGCGCGCCGCGCCGGTGGTCTCGGCCAGGTCGACGGAACGAAGCGGGCTATCCGCGCCAGCGCCTGGATTGGAATCGCCAAACGCCACAATGTGCACCGGCTGCAGTGCGGCCATCCCCGCGATCGTGATCAGCAGTCGCGAGTCCACTTGCCCAGCGGCGAGCTGTCTCCTGGCCTTGGCTGAGACGGCGATCCGCGTGCTCTGCAGCAGCTGGGCTCCGGAGGCCTTCCGGGCCATCAGGTCGGCGCTGAGCGCAGACCTGTATTTAGCCGCTCCGCCCGGAACGATCGCCCGGATGGTGATCCGCGGGCCTCCGGAGCCGAAGCTCGCAATGACGGCCGGCGCGTAGACGGAGGACAGGACCCTGCCGAACTCGTTGCGGACGGCTGCCGTCGCGACGATGACATCGGAGCTACGCGGATCGGCTGTCCCCGGCCCGAGCTCAAGCAGGTCACCATTCGGAATCCCGTGCGCCTCAAGCGCTCGGCACATCACTGGATCACAGGCCACGATGGTGGCCCGGCTGACCTGACTGGCGACCCATTCAGCCGCCTGGTTGCGGGTCGCCGCTTCGGCACCAAGAACGTCCGCACTGACGCCGTGACCGGTATGCCGGAACAGCGTCAGTGCCACCGACCCCGCAGCGAAGAACGCAACCATCAAGACGGATACCCCGACCAAGCGGTAGGCCCGCCAGGCCACGGCCTTCCGGCCGAGGGCCTGCTGCTTGGGCCGCAGGTCTGCAGGGGCCCGCAGGTCTCCAGGGGCCTGCAGTTCTCCAGGGGTCTGCATGACGGCGGCCAGCCTGCGGTCGGCTGGCGGTCTCGCGGTGGGATCCGGTTTCGCGGTGGGATCCGGTTTCGCGGTGGGATCCGGCTTCACGGAGGTCTCGGCGGCAGCAGGGCTCACGAAGCCGTTGCTCACTGGCCCTGGAATGACCGCGATCGGAATCGTATCGGCTTCCGGATCTACCACGCGGCCCAGCAAAGACTGCGGCGAGGCCATCGACGAGGCCCGCGCCGGTGCCCCCGGCCCATCATTCGCGCCCGGCGTCCGCCCAGACAAGGAGGCCGGACGCTGGGAACTGGCAGGCGGCTCCTGGCTAGCTCCCTGCTCCGGCGTAGCCTCCATCGCGGCCCGGACGCGCTGCAGCAGGGACTCCGGCAGCGCCGGCCGCACTGCCGGCGCCGCGGGCCAACGCCCATCTGTCGCGCCTGGCACGCGCCGGGGCAGCGGCTGGATGCTGCTGTCTTCTCCCATGCGGCCAAACCCCCTGAGGCGCGCGTACAGAAGGACACAATCCCCATACGACAGCGCAGCACACGATGAGTTGCTATTCAACCGGAATGACCGGTTGTTATTTAACTGCACGCTACCTTCCAGTTGCCCGTCTTGCCGGGAGGAAGCCTCAGCCATGTTCTCCCGGACGGCTGGCACCCTCCTGCGCCAGCGCGCGGGGCTCCCAGGAGCAGCTTCGGCTGGGGCCAGAGTGAAGTGATGTGCGCCCTGGGGTGATCGAGAACGGGGTGCCCGGTGTTGGCAAGGAGATGACATGAGCTGGCCTGGGGCCGCGGAGTCTTTCCGTGTCGGCCGCCGGAGCCGCCGGTCTCGAATCATCCGGAAAATTCAGCAAATACCCTCCATCCGGGAGAATGGGACAGTACCTTTTCATATGCGGTAGCCATATCTGGGGGTATCGCATACGACATGTGATGTGTCGGCGCAGTTCGCGGGTTGCTGGGGGGCAGCCAAGGCCTCCCAGCAAGTCCTGCGATCGCAGGCCGGGGTGACCTGTGGGCACGGCACGGCGAGCAGGCTGAGGGGGACCGTATCGGAACGCCAGG
>CAYPQM010000335.1:0-2273 GCA_964412845.1 uncultured Streptosporangiaceae bacterium | reverse complement strand
GGGACCGGTGGCGGCGGCCGCCGCCCACGTATCTGTCACCATCACGTCGATCAGCCCCGATGTTGCCGTACCTGGTAAGCCGGTGACCGTCTCCGGCACGGTCAGCAACGCGACCGCGGATGCCGTGTCCGGCTTGTCCATCCAGCTCCGGTCCTCAGGATCTCACCTGACCAGCCGGGGTGAGCTCACGAACTACGCCGCGGGGAACCTGCTGGCCGACTCGCCCGTGGCCGGGGCGGTGGCCCAGCTCCCTGGCCCGCTTGCGCCCGGGGGCACGGCGAAATGGACCGTGTCCATCTCGGCCCACGAGATCGGCACGCGGTCCTTCGGTGTCTACCCGCTGGCGGCCGAGGTGGACGCCAATGGCGCCGCCCTCGACACCGACCGTAGCTTCCTGCCGTTCTGGCCGGGCAAATCAGCCTCCACGCTGGCCGGCCCGCTGCAGATCGCCTGGGTCTGGCCTGTCATCGACACGCCGCACCAGGCCGCCTGCCGGGCACTGCTGAACAACGGCCTCGCGGCCAGCGTGTCCCAGGGCGGACGGCTGGCGGGCCTGCTCGCGGCCGGCAGCACATCCGCGGCCAGCAGTGCCCACCTCACCTGGGCCATCGACCCGGGCCTGCTGGCGAACGTGGTGGCGATGACCCGGCCCTACCGGGTCGGCGGGAGCGCGACCTGCGCCGGCACGACCGGGAAGCAGGTTTCCGCGGCCGCGGAAACCTGGCTCGGGGCACTCCGCTCGGTCACTGCCCGGCAGGACTTCTTCGTCACCCCGTACAACGACGTGGACGTGGCCGCTCTCACCCATCAGGGCATGGACGCGGACCTGACCCACGCGTTCAACGACGGCCGGGTGCTGGCTCGCCAGAGACTGGGCAGCGCGCAGCGGCCGGCGATGGCCTCGACCACCGCGACCCAGGGTGACAGCGGCCCCACTGACAGCCTCGGCGGGATCGCCTGGCCCGCCGACGGGGCCGCTGACTACGGGGTGCTCGGCAACCTCGCGGTCAACGGGATCGGCACTGTCATCCTGGACAGCACCACGATGCCCCCCTCACCCCCGGTGACCTACACCCCGGGCGCGGTGACCCAGACCCCGGACGGGGTGGGCGCTGAACTGCACGTCGCGCTGGCTGACGACACCCTCACCCAGATCCTGGGCACGGCGCCGATACCGGCGACGGCCCGGTCAGCGAGTTCCCGAGCCACGGCGGCAGGCGCCTCATTCAGCACCGAGCAGCGTTTCCTCGCCGAGACAGCCATGATCGCCGCCGAGGTACCGGCGCTGCGCCGCTCCGTGGTCATTGCCCCACCCCGGCGGTGGGATCCAGCGCCCGGAGTGGCCGCCGCGCTGCTCTCCGAGACCGTCAACGCACCCTGGCTCAGCCCGGTCAGCCTGGCTGACCTGGTGACGGCCACCCCGGCCAGCGGGCAGACGCCCCTCCAGCAACCACCGTCGCAGCTGCACAGCACGGCCGAGCTGGGCGCGTCGCTGCTCCGCCAGGTGCGGCAACTGGATGGGCGGCTCCGGCTGCAGGGCAGCATCCTCAACCCGCCCAACAGCGCCTACCTCAGCACGGCCGTCGCCGCGGTGGAATCGGCGGCCTGGCGCGGCCGCCGCGGCGCGCGGCAGGCGCGCCGCCTGCTCGCCCGGGTGTCCGGCTACATCACGTCGCGGGAACGACTGGTGAAGATCATCGACTCCTCCCAGGTGACGCTGGGCGGCCAGTCCGGCTCGGTGCCGGTATCCATCAGCAACAAGCTCGGCCAGACCGTCACCGTCCAGCTGCGCGTGCGGGGACCCAGCGATGGGCGGATTACGATCGTGCCCTTCAATCCCACCGTCACCATCGCGTCCGGTGAGCAACGGACCATCGCGGTCCGGGTGAAGGCGGCCGCGGCGGGCACCACCACGCTCAGGCTCAGCCTGCTTACCCCAGGTGGCATCCCGCTGCCCGGCGGGACATCGACGCTCACCGTGGACGCGACGCATTTCGGCACGCTCGCCCTGGTGATCATCGGGATCGCCGTCGCCGTGTTCGTCCTCACGGCGGGCGGACGGGCATTCCGGCGAGGCGGCGGCCCGCAGGGTGGCACGCAGCCCGCCGAGCTGGGGGACGGCCCTTTTGATGACGCGAACGGCCCGGATCCGGCCAGCGGGCCCAGCGAACCGGATACCGTCGTGCGGGGGCCTGCCACCCGCGACGACAGACCGGAGGAGCCGGATGAGTATGCCAGCACCCCAGGCTGGGCAGAGCATCCCTGACGATGGC
>CAYPQM010000334.1:0-2279 GCA_964412845.1 uncultured Streptosporangiaceae bacterium | reverse complement strand
TCTGGCAGTGGCTCTTGCAGTACGTCAGCGAGGATGCATGTGACATTGGGCGGTGCCACCCGCCTGGCCTCTTCGATCATGGCCGGGGAGCGGTCAAGGGCGTCGACATGTTCCGCTCGCTTGGCCAGTTCCACGGCGAAAGCCCCGGCGCCACAGCCGACATCAAGTGCCCGATTACATTGACGTGGCAGGTGCCGCAAGACCAGGCGGTGGTAGTAGGCGTTGTGATCCCAGTCCAGCGCGTTCATGTTCCCGATTGTGCTAGGCGGCGTGCCCGTTGCGTGCGATCAGGCAGTGATCTCAGGTGTCGCGGCGCTAGAGGTCCTTAATGGCGGCTGCGACGTTGCTATCGGCTGCGACGTGGTGCCGGTCACCGGCGTGATGGTCAAGACTATGGGCGTGAAGTTCTTCTGCTACCACCGCGACCGGCCCGGCTCTGTGACGCTGCGCGAGGAGTTGCTGGAAGAGCACTGGTCCTACATGGACCGGTACGCGGCAGAGATGATCGCCCGCGGCCCGACCCTGGCCGGCGACGGCGACACGCCCACCGGCAGCGTGCACATCGTCGGCCTGCCCGATCCCGCTGCCGCCCGCGCGTTCGCCTTCGACGAGCCCGGCTACCAGGCCGGTGTGTACCGGGACGTCCTGCTGCGCCGCTGGCGCAACCTACTGGGGCGCACCATGTGGGACTTCCCCGGCGGCCGGACCGGTGGTAACCGGTACCTGGTGCTCGGCCTCGGCACCGGGCCGGCCGCCGACCTTGCCGTGCCGCCGGACCGGGACGAGCTGATCGCGTACGGGCCGCTGCTGTCCGACAACGGCGCCACCTGGCTGGGTACGGCGGTGCTGGTCCGGGCGCCGGACCCGGACACGGCACGCGCCATCCTGACCCTGGACCGGTACGCCGGGATCGAGGTGCACAACTGGCAATTCGGCGGGCGGCCGTCATGACCCGTGGACGTCGGCCTTCAGTAACCTCCACCACAAGATGGTTCGTTCGCCTCTTGCCAGCCCCAGCCTTCCTCAGTCGCCGCGGGTATGACGTGTCCCCCTTCACCGAGAGCCGTCAGATTCCCCTTAGCGGACCCGGCTCAACCGCCTCGGCAGGCGCACATGTGAGTGCGTCGACACTCCCGCCAGCAAGTCATAACCACACACCTGCGATCCTGGTCGCCAGGTAGCGTCGCCAAGTGCCTGGGCCAGCCTGGCCAGGCGGAAACTCAGGTGACCCAGCGCACCATCTGGGTAGAGTCGGGCAGTGCCCGAGCTGCAGCGGCTGGATGCTGACCATGCCCCGGCGGTCCTGGCCTTCGAGCTGGCGAACCGCGCCTACTTCGCGGCCTCGATCTCCGACCGCGGCGACGAGTTCTACGACCAGTTCACCGACCGGCACAGCGCCCTGCTGGCTGAGCAGGAGGCCGGCACCTGCGCCTTCTACGTGCTCGTCGCCGAGGATGGCTCGGTACTGGGCCGGTTCAACCTGTACAACCTCGAGGACGGCACCGCGAAGCTCGGCTACCGGGTCGCGCAGCACGTCGCCGGCCGCGGCGTGGCGACCGCAACCGTGCGGGAGTTGTGCCGGCTGGCGGCGGCGCGGCACGGGCTGCGCACGCTGCGGGCGGCCACCTCCCACGAGAATGCCGCGTCCCAGAAGGTGCTGGCCAAGGCCGGGTTCGTCCCGGCTGGCCCGGCCGACCCGGCCGACCTCGGCGGTAAGCCAGGCACCTGGTATCAGCGCGACCTCGCCGGCTGACCCTGATCAGCCGCTGGCGACGTACAGCAGCAGCGCCGCGGCCGGGATCAGGCTGGCGCCTGCCTCGCTGACCCCATGCGTGACGTCGCCGCTCAGGTGAGTGCATCGACCCACATGCCGTGGTTGCGTTTAAGGAAGTGCCTGCAGGATCGCCTTGAAGGCGGCGCCGTACGGGGTCGCGTCGCCGGCGTAGTCGGTGATGAGGACCCCGGGACAGCTGCCCCAGGCGTCCCAAGTCCAGGCCAGGTAGCTGGTGTTCGCTGAATTGAGCCAGCTCGTCAGCGTATTCATGTAGCTGCCGCCGCAGTCGTTCTCGCCGATCTCGCCGGTAATCACCGGGACAGCCGCGATCACCGGGGCGACCTGGCTGGTCCAGCAGGACTGGGTGGAGCAGGTGTTGAAGTTGTAGGAATGCCAGGACGCGACCAGGTTGTGATCCGGGTCGGCAGGCTCATTGGCCAGCCACGACGTCAGGTCGTTGGAGTACTCCTCGCCGCCGAGCATGAGGACGTTGTTCGCGCCGGTG
>CAYPQM010000333.1:0-2315 GCA_964412845.1 uncultured Streptosporangiaceae bacterium | reverse complement strand
GTCCCAGGACGGGATGGTCGGATCCCGGAGCCGCGATGCGGCCGCGGTCAGCGCGGACCGGGCGCTGCGGGCCGCCTCGGCCCCCCGCGCCGCGTTCGCCCAGCGGGCGCCGTCGGTGGCCCGGCGCAGCCTTGCGCTGATCGCCCGCAGTGACTTCGCCGCGCGGTCGAGCAGAATCGCGCCCTCGGTGAGCATGAGTTCCACGTCCTGGCCGCGCGGGATCTTGATGGCGGCATCATGCAGCCAGTGCGCTATCGGGTCCCCCCAGGCCTCGACCCGGAAGCGCCAGAGCCCTTCCGAGGTGACCGTCACATCCGCGCCATAGCGATCGGTACCGGGCTGCAGCTCGCGCATGGTCACCGGCTGGTGCTGCTGGCCGTCGGGGCTGATCAGCACCACGCCGGCGCCGAGCATCTCGTGTCCCTCCCGGAACACGGTGGCGCTGACACCGAACGTCTCACCCGCTACCGCCTTGGCTGGGCGCCGCCCAGCCTCCAGAACGGGCTGGATGTCAAGGATGGGGATTCGTCCGATCACCACCAAACGCTACCGAGTCAACTGGCCCCAGCGCGAGGGGGGCCTGGCCAGTAGCTTCCCAGGGCTATGGTTCCGGGGGTATGAACGACTCTCATTTAACGATCCGGACCGCGGCTCCGGCCGACCTCGACGCGATCATCGGCCTGCACGCGGCGGCCCGTTCCGCCTGCTATCGCGGCTTCGTGCCGGATGAGCAGCTCGCCGAGCTGGCCGCGTCGGCTCGCTGGCGCGAGGCTCACCAGCAGCGGATCGCGGATCCCCGCTGCACGACGTTATGCGCGGAACGCGACGGGCAGCTGGCCGGTTTCGTGATACTCGGTCCGCCGCATGAGCCGGCGCCCGATCCCAGCATCGTCGGCCAGCTATTCCAGATCCACGTCAGCCCCAGGTACTGGCGCCAGGGCATTGGCCGCGCGCTGCACGACGCGTGCGTCCGCTGCTGGCAGTCCGCGTCGATCGGCACCGCCCGGGTGGAAGTCTGGGCGAACAACGGCCGGGCCCGTGCCTTCTACGCCGCCCACGGGTGGCGGCCCGACGGCCACCGCCGCCCCGGGGAGGCTGGCTTCGATTACCTGCGGCTGTGCCTGGCCATCCCGCCCCTGGCCATCCCTCGGCCGGTGGTCCCGCGGCCGGCGATGCCTCCGCTGACGGTTCCGCGCCCGGCGATGCCGCCGGACTGAGTAGCGTCGCCGTTCATGGGCGACCAGAGCATCTCTAGCGAGCCCACGGCGGCCCACTCCAGTGCACTGGCCCCGCTGCGCCACCGGGCATTCCGGATGCTGGCGATAGGTGGCCTGGTCAGCATGGTGGGCAACGGGATAGCGCCGATCGCGCTGGCGTTCGCCGTCCTCGATCTCACCGGGTCGGTCACCTCGCTGGGCCTGGTCGACGGCGCCCGGTCCGTCGCCAGTGTGGTGTTCCTGCTGCTCGGCGGGGTGCTGGCCGACCGGCTGCCCCGGCGCGCCGTGATGGTCGGCTCGGCCGCGCTGAGCGGCGCCAGCCAGCTGGCGGTGGCCACCCTGGTGCTCACCCATACCGCCACAATTGGCCTGCTCATGGTGCTGTCCGCGGTCAACGGAACGGTAGCCGCCGGCTACCTGCCCGCCTCCGCGGCGATCCTCCCGCAGACCGTGCCGGACGGAATCCGCCAGCAGGCGAACGCGATCGCCCGGCTCGGGCTCAACATGGCGTCCATCGGCGGCGCGTCCGGCGGCGGCCTTATCGTGGCCACAGTCGGCCCCGGCTGGGGGCTCGCCGTCGACGCCGCGTCGTTCCTCGTCGCTGGCTGTTTCTTCGCCCTGATCCGGGTGCCGGCCGCCGGCCAGCGGGCGGCGCCGCGCGCCAGCACGCTCGCCCAGCTGCGCGAAGGCTGGTCCGAGTTCGTGTCCAGGACCTGGGTCTGGGCGGTCGTGCTCGGCTTCATGTTCCTGAACGCCGCGTGGGCTGGCGGCGTGCAGGTGCTGGGGCCGGTGGTCGCCGATGCCACGATCGGCCGGGCCGCCTGGGGCCTGGTGCTGGCCACCTTGACCCTGGGCATGGTGGCCGGCGGCTTCGTGGCATTGCGGCTGCGGGTACGCCGGCTGCTCAGGCTCGGCGTGGCGTGCATGGCCGTTCCGTCCTTGGTCCTGCTGGCCCTGGCCGTGCACCCGACGATGCCCGTGCTGCTGCCGGCCGCGTTCGTGGCCGGGCTGACGCTGGAACAGTTCGGGGTGGCCTGGGTCACCTCGATGCAGCATTACGTGCCCGCCGACAAGCTGGGCCTGGTCTACTCCTACGAC
>CAYPQM010000332.1:0-2327 GCA_964412845.1 uncultured Streptosporangiaceae bacterium | reverse complement strand
GGGTCTGCCGCAGCCGCGATGACCTGCTCGCCGAACTGGGCGATGTGATCATCACTGCGGCCGTGGCGATGACCGGTGTCACCGGGGGAGACGTTGATGAGGCCCGCAGCCATCTCGAACAGCGCCTGACGGTCGTAACCGAACGCGCCAGGCGGTGACGGCGCGACAATCCGGTCGGCCGAAAGACCATTTTAGGCCGCAGAAATTTCTGGCACTCAGTGGCACTAAACGAACCGTGGCGAACTCCGGCGGACCATGGCGGACAATGCGGTAGGGATTCGGACGCAGGCGGTCATTGGATCACGTTCACATCATTTGACACCGGTATGGCCTATTGGCATAACTGTAGTCACGATCCCGTCGCACCAGGTGGGCGCAGGGGGAGAAGCTGCCGGGGAGCGGGGGCCATTTCCAGGGCCGAGGTGGATTGATGACGTCTAGTGAACTCCATACTGCCGCAGAAGCCGCGGGTATCCTCAAGGTGCGCGAGTCGTGGCTCAAGACCAAGGCTGCGGCGCGGCTGATTCCCTGCACATTCATCGGCAAGCACCTGCGGTTCAGCGATGACGACATCGCCGAGATCATGAAGGCCGGGGCGCGCCAGCCAGTCACCGCACGCCAGCCCGGATCACGGCGCAGCACGGCCTGAGTGGCGCCGGCGAGACGAAGGAGCATCCGTGGCGTATGCGGAGAAGCGCGGGAAGGGCCCGGAGCCGTGGCGGGTCAAGTACAAGCTGCCCAGCGGCATGGAGGTCAGCGAGTCCGGGTTTAGGACCAAGGCCGCCGCGCTCGCGTGGGGACGCGACCAGGAGGCCTGGATGCGCGAAGGCCGCTGGAATGACCCGAACGCGGGGAACATCACGGTCAGCGAGTGGATCGAGCGGTGGCTGGCCATGCAGGACGTCGGCATCAGCACGGTCGAGAACCGCGAGTACCTGATCCGGCGGTTCCTGCGGCCCGCGTGGGGCGCCAGTGAGCTGGGCTCGCTCAGCACCGAGGAGATCACCAAGTGGGAGAACTCGATACCCGCCCGCACCGGTGTCTCGCGCCGGGTCGCCCGTGATGCCCGCAGCCTGCTGGGCACGATCCTCGGTGACGCGGCCGCCGCCAAGCCGCCGCTGATCCCCTACAACCCCGCGCTCCGCCCTCGCAACCGCGGCCGGCGGACCGGCCGCAGGCTGGAGCGCGCCCCGCAGCGGGTGTGGGCCACGCCGCTGCAGGCGTTACTGGTCGCCGAGCGGGCCGCGCTGCTGACCGGCCGGGACGACGACTTCACCATGGTCATCACGATTGGTTACACCGGCCTGCGCTACGGGGAGACGATCGGCCTTGAACGCGGCTACGTCCGCCAGGACGAGATCCACGTCGAATGGCAGCTCCGCGAGATCAGGAGCGTGTTCCACCGGATCCCGCCGAAGGACGACTCCTACCGCAGCCCCACCTGGGAGCCGTGCCTGCCCGTCGACCTCCCCCCGTTCCTGGCCAGCCTGCTCACCAGGCAGATCCAGGCCCAGCCCAGCCAACGCTGCGCCTGCGCCGCGCAGCACGGCGGCAGCGGACAGTACGTGTTCCTCGGCCCCGACGGCGGCCATTACCGGCGCAGCGGCTACGCCCGCCGCGTGTTCCGACCGGCCTGCGACGGGCGGCGGGACGTGTCACCGGGCCGCCCCGGTCGGCTGATCGTCACGGACGCCACGATCTGGCCGGGCCGCCCGGTCGCCGCCTGGCCGCCCGCCCCGCCCGGCGCCGTATTCGTGCCGCCCCGCGGCCGGGGCATCCAGGCCATCCCCGAGGCCACCCCGCTTGCCTCCTGGCTGCCGCTGAAGCCCGGCTTGACGCCGCACGGCCTGAGGCACGGCCACAAGACCTGGATGGCCGAAGACGGCATCCCAGAGATCCTCGCCGAGCAGCGCCTCGGCCACGAGGTGCCCGGCATGCGCGGCCTCTACGCCCACGCCTCAGAGAGGATGCGCGACGACCTGAAGGCCGCCCTCCAGGCCCGCTGGGAGGACTCGCTGCGCGAGCGCGCGGCCATCCACCCGCACTCGCCACTACCGGTACTTAACGAACTACTGGCACCGTTCCGCCCGAAAACCCACGAGCCAGCGGAGCCAGTGACACTGCCAACCACCCAGCAGGAGCCAACGGCACCGGGAGACAGGGAGAAGATGATCTCCCAAATTCCTCCCAAAACAGCGGTAGACCCCACCCTAGGAACTAGGATGGGGTCTAGCCAACGAGCTTCTGACCTGGCCATACACCAGAATCAGCCGGTGGAGCTGAGGGGATTCGAACCCCTGGCCCCCTCGATGCGAACGAGGTGCGCT
>CAYPQM010000331.1:0-2380 GCA_964412845.1 uncultured Streptosporangiaceae bacterium | reverse complement strand
GCCTCGACGAGCGCCTGCGCCCGCAGCTTGGCATCCTCGCCCACGCCCACCGCCGCCCCCACCACCAGGCGTCCCTCAGCGTCCTTGGTGGCCTGCGGGAACTCATCACTCTTGGTGAAGTCCTTGACGGTGATCAGGCCGCGCAGCCGGCCCGCTCCATCGACCAGCGGCAGCTTCTCCACCTTGTGCTGCCTCAGCAGGCTCAGCGCCTGGTCCCTGGCCACCCCGACCGGCGCGGTGACCAGCGGCATCGGGGTCATCACGGTGGTGACCCCGCGCCCGTGGTCCGTCTCGAACCGGATATCCCGGTTGGTCACGATGCCGAGTAGCACGCCATCGGGCGCTATCACCGGCACGCCGGAGATGCGGTAGGTGGCACACAGGCTCTCCACGTCCGCGACGGTGGCGTCCGGGCCGCAGGTCACCGGGTTGGTGATCATGCCGGCCTCGGACCGCTTCACCATGTCGACCTGCTGCGCCTGTTCCTCGATGGACAAGTTCCGGTGCAGCACGCCGACGCCACCCTGGCGGGCCATGGCCACCGCCATCCGCGCCTCGGTCACGGTATCCATGGCCGATGACACGAGCGGGACGTTCAGGGTGATCCGGCGGCTGAGCCTGGCGGTCGTGTCCGCCTCCCCCGGCATGATCGCCGAGTGCGCTGGCAGCAGCAGGACGTCGTCGAACGTGAGGGCAGGAGGAGCGAACTTGGCGGCGTCGGTCATGGCACCTTCCGCAGGCTGGTGGCTGACCTTGCCCAGTCTAGGGCGTGCGCCGCGGGGTCCTGGCCGGTTAGCGGCACCGGTCAGCGGCACCGGTCAGCGGGTCCGGCGTGGGTGCGGCGAGGCAACCCAGCCCCGGGCGAATCTCCGGGGTCCGCTGGCGGAGCTGCGGGCCAGCCGGGCCAGCATGCCCGCCGCCATGATGCTCGTGGTGCCTGCCACCCCCACGACCGCCGCCCCCGCGGCCGCGGCCCTGACCCAGGCGCCGATCCTCGGTGGCGGGGCCGCGGGCACCCCCGTGCCGGGGCCGCGGCGGAGCTGCCAGGCGGAGCCGGGAAACACGTCAGGGGCGGCAGGGCGGGCGGTGGAGGCAGCGTCCCGGGCATCAACATCGGCCGTCAGCGCGCTTAGCAGGACAATGACCGGATCGCGCAGCATCTGAGTGCCCGGCGCGCCGCGCGCCGCGAGCACTCCGATCATTTCCTCGGACCGCCTGATTTCGCCCAGATTGACGGCCCCGGCACCTGAGTTACCTACTGGCACCGGCCCCCTCATGAACTGCACACCAGGTGTCACGCCGGGCGCTCCAAATCCGCCCCGTGATCACGCTATTGACTCCTCAACCGCAATCGCCCGGAGCCGGGCCAGCGCCCGGTGCTGGGCGACCCGAACGGCTCCTGCTGACATACCCAGGACACTACCCGTCTCCTCGGCTGACAGACCTGTTACCACGCGCAGTATCAGCAGTTCGCGGAGATGAGCGGGCAGCCGGGCGAGCAGTGCCCTGGCCCGTTGCGCCTCGATGTAGGCGACGACGGTCTCCTCCGGCCCGGGGCGATCGTCCGGGCCGTCGGGCAGGTCCTCGGTGGGGACAGCCAGCCGGGACGCGCTCCGGACGGCGTCGGCCACCTTGTGCGAGGCGATGCCGAAGACGAAGGACGCGAACGGCCGGCCCATGTCCCGGTACCGCGGGAGCGCGGACAGCAGCGCGATGCAGACCTCCTGCGCGACGTCGTCGGCCACGTGGTAATGGCCGGTGACCCGCCCCAGCCGGGCCCGGCAGTACCGGACCACCATGGGCCGGATGTGCTCAAGCAGGGACTCGATCGCTGCCGGGTGCCCGCGGACCGCCAAGCTGGTCAGGTCGCGCAAGCTGGCCCCCTCAGGCACTCGCGCGATCTTGGTCGGCCGCGCTTCCGGCGGCGCCGGGGCGACTGCCTCGTCGGCCGGATCAGCCGCTTGCAATGACGACACCTGCCACCCCTCGCCGACCACGGCCCGGATGATGCATCCCTCCGTCACGAATGAATGATGCCCACGAAAGCCCGGGCTTCCGCCTCGGATGATGGCAACGGAATGGTCACATTAATGTTTCGCCCCGACACGCTGAGCCATAAAATTACGATGAGTAATCGTGTAGCTACTCATCGTAATTAAGCTTGCTGACGTTCCCCCGGATACGGCGTAAGCCCAGCCAAGGATGCCCGAAGCCGGCCTAACCGGACGCCCGCCCGGGCCGCAGAAAAAGATGGTGCCCGTCCGGGGTGATCCGAAGATCACCCGGACGGGCACCATCAGGAGTTCCCGTCACCGAGCGCGGTAGCCGCGCTCGCCACCGTGAGCGGCCAGCTTAGTGAGCGTGGCCATGCGAGTGGCCG
>CAYPQM010000330.1:0-2407 GCA_964412845.1 uncultured Streptosporangiaceae bacterium | reverse complement strand
CACCACGAAGTTTTCGGCACTGGCGGCGTGCACCACCCGAAACTGTTGGGCTCCCAGCGCCGCAGTAATGAAGGAGAACCCGCCGGCCCCCTTAGCCCCCAACACCGTACCAACGTCGGTATCCGTACCCTGCGAATAAAAATACGGGTCTGACCCGGTAGCACGACCAGTAGCTTGAATGTTATTAACCGCACTGGCGTCGGCCCCTACCGCGAATTGCGTGGTGGCGCCGGCAGACTGGAAGTAATGACCGGCCCCCTTCGCCGCGTAGATAATGTTGCTGACGCCGTCGGAACCAGTCGCCTGCACGGCGGGGGATTTGCCGGTGGAATTCCCAGTCACCTGGAGGTTGTTGACCGCGCTGGCAACGTGGCTGACAGCAAGCTGGGTGTTTCCCCAGCCGCCCGTGTCGAAAGTAAATCCGGCTGTACCTTTAGTCAGCAGTTTGGCCGGCACGATAGCATCGCTGCCAGTGAACTGCATGAAGGGCTGAACGCCAGTCGAAGCACCGCTGACGGCCATATAGTTCGCCGAGGCTGCCGCGTTAGAAATTACAAACTGCGTGCCGCCACCGGTGAAGAACGAGTGCCCAGAGGTACCTTTTGCAGAATAGCCGGTCCCGATGTTGGGGTCGGTTCCAGCCACGCTCATGTTGGGGTTTGCACCGGTGGCCGCTCCTGTTGCCACGGCGCAGTTCACCGCACTTGTCGCGTTTGCCACCTTCACCTGCACCCCACCCGAGGTCGACAGCGACAGCGCCGACGCGCTTCCGGTGGTGATGCCGGGGACGGTTAGGCCGGCAAAAGTCGGACTGTCGGCTGTCGTCAGGCCGGCGATGTCCGCCTGGGCCAGGACGACTGCACCGATCCGGCCCGCCACCGAGGTGACGGCCTCATAGTTGTCGATCTTCTGCCACTGGACGCCGTCGTTGATGACCCAGTCGCCGACGTGCCAGCCGGTGTTTCCGTCGATCGTTGTGCTGCCGGCGGTGCCGACCTTGTAGAAGCGTCCCTTGATGCCGGGGCCCGACGTGATCGTCGGCGTGTTGGTCGAGGCGTTCCAGACGCCCTGCCAGTCGAGATCGCCGCCCGCGAGCCAGTTCGTGCCATCGAACAGGTACTCGACCTTCGTGTCGAGCGCCCAGGCCCGGCTGCCGGGGTTCGGGGTGTAGAAGATCCAAGCCCCGCTGGCCCACTGCGCGAGCTTCGCCGCCTGGCCGCTCCAGGCGCCGGTCGCGCCTGTCGGGACGAGCCAGAGCTGCGCCGCCGCGGGTGACCCCGGCGGCGCCGTGGTGGTGGCGCTCTGAACCGGCGGGGCGCCTTTCACGATATTGCTGACGGCGATGTCGAGGCCCATGACAGCCCGCTTGAACAGCAGGCCGGTGCCGATGTCGTTGTCCTGCGGGTAGGGGAGGCTCAGCAGCGGCGTGAAGTCGCGAGAGATCGCGTACCGCAGCCCGGTCGCCGTCGGGCCGGCGTATGGCGTCGAGAGGTGGACCTGACCGTCGTTGTCGACGCTCGAGATCTCGTAGGAGACGTTGGCCTCCCGGATGAAGAAGATGTCGCCGACGTAGGCTTCGGAGGCCCAGACAGTCCCGGCGCCACCGACAATATTCGACCCGTTGGTGACTGAAACCGTACCGGTCGTGTACTGCACGCGCCTATCCTCCAGCAGACCATGGAGAATGTAACGCGCAGCATCAGCACAGTAAAGGGTAAGTTCTTTACTAGTACTGTACTAGTGCGCCTGCATCGACTTCACGATCGCGGACAGTTCCTTGATGGCGCCGACGATGTCGGGGATGATCTCCTGCACGATGAGGGCCTGGTACTCCGGGCTGCCGTCTTCCTTGAGTGAGTCCTTGGAGAACGTCGCGGCAGTCGGGATCACCGCTTGGACCTCGTGGGCCAGGAAGCTGTGGTGGCTCTTGCCGTCGTCCTTGAAGATCCCGGTGTTCTTCCACCGATGCGAGATCGGGTTCAGGGCCTCGATCCTATCGAGGAAGCCGGTCAGGGCTCCCTCGACGACCTTAAGCCGGTAGTCCGAGGTGGTCGAGATGGCGCCGACGTTGGTGCTGTCGACCCACAGGTTGGCGGCGCTGCCGGTCCACTGGATGTTGAAGTTGCTGCCGGTCCACGAGCCGGTCGTGCCGCTGCGGCAATAGAACCCGACGGCCTTCACGTAGCCGGCGGTGTCCCAGGCCGAGCCACCGGGGCCGAAGATGGCGGCGCTGCCGTAGGTTCCGGTCGACAGGTCGATGCCGAAGGTGGCCGACCCGACGATCTGCGTCCCGGCCCCCAACTGAACGGTCGACAGGTAGCCACAGCCCGTGATGTAGGCTGGGCTGACGACCCCTCCGCCCATGCCGGGTGCCCAGGTGACGTCGCCGCCGAAAATGTAGACGGCC
>CAYPQM010000329.1:0-2409 GCA_964412845.1 uncultured Streptosporangiaceae bacterium | reverse complement strand
TTCAAGGACTACATCGCGATGCCCAAGTTCAACATGTACCAGTCGCTGCACACCACGGTGATCGGCCCGGAGGGCAAGCCGGTCGAGCTGCAGATCAGGACCTGGGGCATGCACCGGCGGGCCGAGTACGGGGTGGCCGCGCACTGGAAGTACAAGGAGGAGACGGTACCCGGCCGCGGCACCGGGCAGGTCGGCACGGCCGACATGGCCTGGCTCCGGCAGCTGGTCGACTGGCAGCGGGAGACCGCGGACCCCGCTGAGTTCCTGGAGTCACTCCGGTTCGACCTCGGCGCGGCCGAGGTCTACGTCTTCACCCCGCGTGGCGAGGTGCTCGGCCTGCCCCAGGGCGCGACCCCGGTGGACTTCGCCTACGCGATCCACACCGAGGTGGGGCACCGGACAATCGGGGCCAGGGTGAACGGGCGCCTGGTCGCCCTGGAGAGCACCCTCGACAACGGCGACACCGTGGAGATCTTCACCTCCAAGGCCCAGGACGCGGCCCCGAGCCGGGACTGGCTCGGCTTCGTGAAGAGCGCACGGGCGCGCAACAAGATCCGGCACTGGTTCTCCAAGGAGCGCAGGGAAGCGGCGGCGGAGACCGGGAAGACCGCCATCGCCCGGGCCATGCGCAAGCAGGGCCTGCCCCTGCAGCGGCTGGCCACCGGGGACGCGCTGCTGGCCATCGCCCGGGAACTGCGGTACTCCGACCTGTCCGCCCTGTATGCGGCGGTCGGCGAGGGCCACGTCAGCGCGCAGTCCGTGGCGATGAAGCTGGTCCAGTCGGCGGGCGGCATCGCCGGTACGCAGGATGACCTGGCCGAGGCGACGCTGCCCACCCGCTCACCGAGGCCCCGGCCGGCCGGTGACTCTGGAGTGGTCGTGGAGGGCGCCTCCGACGTGTGGGCGCGGCTCTCCAAGTGCTGCACGCCGGTGCCGGGCGATGAGATCACCGGTTTCGTCACCCGCGGGCACGGCGTGTCGGTGCACCGGGCGGACTGCCTTAACCTCAGGCACCTCCTCGATTCCCAGCCCGAGCGGCTGGTGGCGGTGCGCTGGTCGCCCACGGATGGCTCGCTGTTCCTGGTGGCCATCCAGGTGGAGGCGCTGGACCGGACCGGCCTGCTCTCCGACGTGACCCGGTCCATCTCCGAGCAGCACGTCAACATCCTGTCGGCGTCGGTGACCACGACCAGGGACCGGGTGGCGGTCAGCCGGTTCACCTTCGAGATGGGCGACCCCAAGCACCTCGGCCACGTGCTGCGGGCGTTGCGGGCCATCGACGGCGTGTACGACGTCTACCGGATCACCAGCTGACGGCGCCGCTGCGGGCCACCCCGTCAGCTAGCCAGACAGTTCAGCGAGGGTCCGTTCGGCTTCCTCAAGCCAGGACTGGCGGGCGGCGATAGCTTCCTCAGCCTGCTGCGCGGCGCGGGCATCGTCACGGGCCTGCGCCTTGGCCAGCTGCCCTTCCAGCCCGGCGATGGCGGCCCGGATCTGCTCGACCGTCCCCTTGGCCCGGGCCAGGGCCTCCGGGTTGGACCGCCGCCACTGCGTGTCCTCCGCCTTGCGCACCGCGTCCTCGACCCGGCGCAGGCCGGACTCCAGCCGTTCGTGGGCCTCCCGGGGCACCGGCCCCGCGTGCTCCCAGCGCTCCTGGATGGACCGCAGCGCGGCCCGTGCGGCCCGGACACTGGTCACCGGCAGGAGCTGCCCCGCCTCGTCCAGGAGCGTCGTCTTGACCTCGGCGTGCTCGCGCAACTCGGTCTCCTTGGCCGAGAACACCTTCGAGCGCTCCTGGAAGAAGGTGTCCTGCGCGGTCTTGAACCGGCCCCACAGCTCGTCCTCTTCCGCCCGGCCCGCCCGGCCCGACGCCTTCCAGGACCGCATCAGCTCACGGAAGGCCGCTGCCGTGGGCCCCCAGTCCGTGGAGGCCGCCAGCGCCTCCGCCTCGACCACCAGCTTCTCCTTGCGGGCCTTGGCGTCTTCCCGCTCCTCCTCAAGCCCAGCGAAGTAGGCCTTGCGCCGTTTGGTGAAGGAGTTGCGGGCCGCCGACAGGCGCTTCCACAGGGCCGTCTCCACTGTGCGATCCGCGCGCGGCGCGGTCTTCCACTCCTCCAGGAGCTGGCGCAGCCGCTCGCCGCTGATCTTCCAGTGCGTTGCCTCGGCGGCGATCTGCTCGGCCTCGGCCACGATGCGCTCCTTGACGTCCTTGGCCTCGGAGCGGGCATGTTCCCGTGCCGCGCGGACTTCTTCGCGGCGATGGTCGACCTGGCCGGTCAGGGCCTCCAGCCGGACGTGCAGCGAGTCGAGGTCGCCGACCGCGTTCGCGTCCGACACGGCGGCCAGCAGGCGGTCGATGGTCGCGCGGGCGCTGCCCGGCGACAGGTCCGTCGCCGACATCCGCTGCTC
>CAYPQM010000328.1:0-2423 GCA_964412845.1 uncultured Streptosporangiaceae bacterium | reverse complement strand
CAGTGAGCACAAGGTGCGGATCAAGGACCTGGTCCGCCAGCTGATGCCGATGACCCCGCTGACCGGGGACCTCGGCAAAGCCGACCTCGCCGTGCTCGAACGCTACGCCGACCCGCGCGCCCTGCTGGCCGCCGGGACGGCTGAGCTCACCCGGCTGATCACCACGGCGTCCGGTAAGCAGCAGGGTCAGGAGCGGGCCGGCCAGTGGCGGGCCGCGGCGGCGGCCGCGGTCGAGCTTTACGGTGACCACCCGGCCGTGCCGTATGACGAGCTGGCCGCCGAGGTGGTCACCGAGGTCCGGCTGCTGCGCGCGATCCAGGGCGAGCTGGCGGTGCACGCCGCCGCCCGCGAGCAGCACTACCGGCGCGTTGATCCCGGTCAGCTGGCCCGGTCGCTGCCCGGGTTCGCGGAGATCAGCGCCCCGGTCCTGGTCGCGGTCATGGGCCGCCCCGGCCGGTTCCGGGACGGGACCCGGTTCAAGTCCTACGCCGGGCTGGCACCGCGGGCCAGTGAGACCGGGGACACCGACCGCAAGGGCCAGCCGATGAGCAAAGCCGGGCCTTCCGTGCTGCGGGCCACGCTGTTCCGCGCCGCGGACACCGCCCGCCGCCACGACCCGCAGCTCGCCCGGATCTACTACCTGCAGATGACCGAGCGCGGCGCTACCCACCTCAAGGCCTGCTGCGTCGTCGCCGGCCACCTCGCCGAACGGGCCTGGACCGTGCTGCACCGCGGCACCCCGTACGTGACCTGCGACACCAACGGCAACCCCGTCACAGCGGCAGAGGCCAAAGCGATCATCGCGGAGAAATGGACCGTCCCGGAGGACGTCCGCAAACGGCGGCGCAGCCGCAAGATGGCGGGGAAGGCCCCTCAGGCGGCCACCAGGCCGGACAAGCGAGGCGACCCTCCCCGCCCACGATCGTCGCGGCCCCGCACCCAGGCGGTCAAGCCCATCACCTGACACCACCCCTCAGCTGCGTCAGCCGCCAGGCCCCCGCCCGGCGGCCAGGCCAGCATGCCCGAAACCCACGACCGGGGCCTCAACAATCTCCCCGGCTACAGGCTTGACACACCAGCTTCCATAGGGAATCAAATCCTGCCCCCGCTACCAGGTCAGAGGCCCGGAGGATCATCTTCCGGGCCTCTTTTCATGCCGTTTGTAAACGGATTTGTAAACGGGATCTTGGTCGCGGCCTGCCGCCGGACCGTGGAGCCATGGGTGCGTGGGTCGCGGCCAGCCCGGTCTCCCTGCTCGTGCCCTGGGCCGTGCGCCCTGTTCACGCCTGCGGCATCCTGGTCGGGCTCTCGTGGGTTCCACCGTCCCGGCTAGTGGACGACAGTTGACGTATGAGCAATCCGCTGATTCAGGAACTGCCCGTCCTTATAGGTGTGGGCATGGGAGCACTTGCTACGTATGCGACGACTTCCCTGGGTGAGAGGGCTCGCTGGCGACGAGAACGGGCCGCCCGATGGGATGAACCCCGAATGCGTGCCTATGCCGAGTATGGCGATGCGGTCAAGAAGGTGACTCACCTGGCGAGCCGTATCACAGCCGGGCGCGGGTTCCCGCATTCTGTCGAATCTCTTGCTCCGGATGCCGGGGCCATAGAGGCTTTGAGCGATGCAGGAGGCGAACGGGCGCGGGCCTGGGAGCCGGTCCTGTTGCTCGGAGACCCTGAGACCGTCACCGCTGCACGTGCCTGGCACCAAGCCGTGTGGCGTTTGGAATGGTTCGCGACCGGCCGGCTGACTGCGGCAGATCAATGGGAGCCAGCCCTAAGGGATACCGAAGTTACGCGCGACAGGTTCTATGACTGCGCAAGAAGGGACCTGGGAGTGAAGGGCGGCGCAGTGCCCACCCCACCCTGGCCACCCAAATGGATACGGGATTTGGCGCGGACCGGAGACGCGCCTGATAAGTGACATGTGAGCCGATCTCCGAGGAAGACGCATCGTAGGCGGTCCGATACCAGGGACACGGCAAAGTCGTAAATTCCGGAGCCGTTACGTCGCCGATGCGGGCGGTTCGGTCAGTGAGGCGATGCATGCAGTGAGCAGGCGCCGCATCTGATCTTGTTCGCTGGCATCCAGATTGGCCAGCATGTTTTGCTCGACGCGGCGAACCGCGGTGCTGGCCATCTTGAGCTGGCGGCGCCCGCGGGCGGTCAGCTCGGCCGGCAGGGCCCTGCCGGCGGGTGCCTGTGCTGGGCGGGCAACGAGTCCCTGGTGTTCGAGGGCCTGCAGGAGCACGTTCATCGACTGCCGGGTGACGAAGGCGCCGCGGGCAAGCTCGGAGTTCGACAGGCCCGGTCGCTGGGCGAGCAGCTCCAGGCAGGCGTAGTGGGTGATCGTCATGCCGAGCGGCCTCAGCACGGCCTCCAGGGCGGAGTGCAGGGCGCTCGCGGCCGCCTTCAGCATGT
>CAYPQM010000327.1:0-2445 GCA_964412845.1 uncultured Streptosporangiaceae bacterium | reverse complement strand
TGGCCAGGGAGTTCGCCACCGCCTTGGCGATGAGCGTCTTGCCGCAGCCGGGCGGCCCGTAAAGCAGCACGCCCTTCGGCGGCCGCAGCTGGTGCTCCTTGAACAGGTCCGCATGCAGGTACGGCAGCTCGATGGCATCCCGGATCTGCTCGATCTGCGGCCCGAGCCCGCCGATGTCGGAGTAGGTGATGTCCGGGACTTCCTCGAGGATCAGCTCCTCGACTTCTGCCTTGGGAATCCGCTCGTACACGTACCCGGACCTGGGCTCGAGCAGGAGGGAGTCGCCACCGCGCAAGGTGGCACCGCGCAGCGGCTCGGCCAGCCGGGCCACCCGCTCCTCGTCGGCGTGCGAGATCACCAGGGCCCGGTCGCCACCGTCAAGGATCTCCTTGAGCATGACGACCTCGCCGATCGTCTCGAAGCCCTGGGCGATCACGACGTTGAGCGCCTCGTTCAGCACCACTTCCTGGCCGGGCCGGAGGCTGTCGAGATCGACCGCCGGGCTCACGCTCACCCGCATCTTGCGGCCGCCGGTGAACACGTCCACGGTGCCGTCCTCGCATGCCTCGAGGAACACCCCGAACCCCGACGGCGGCTGGGCGAGCCGGTCCACTTCCTCCTTCAGCGCGACGATCTGATCGCGCGCTTCCCGGAGGGTGTCAGCCAGCCGCTGGTTCTGGCCGGTCACGGTAGCGAGGCTCGCCTCGGTCTCACGCAGCCGCTCTTCGAGCAGCCGGGCATGCCTCGGCGATTCAGCGAGCCTGCGGCGCAGAACCGCCACCTCTTCTTCGAGGAACGAGATCTGCGTGGTGAGGCCTTGAACCTGATCGTCGTGCCGCGCGGTGCGCGAGCCTTCGTCGTGAGTGGCCACGCCCCCACCCCCTTCCGAGAGCAGACTTCACCTAGACCCTACCTATCCCAGGCCGGGGCGTAACCTCTCCCAAGCCGCAGGATGGCCCGGCGGCGTGCGCGGGCGGAACATTCTCACTGCGTAGAACCCTCGGCGGGGCCAACGGCAGGCACTTCGGACGGCTCCTCGCGGGCGCCCTTCGCGGGCCTGCGCCGCCGCGGCGGCGGGACCGCACCGTCGGCCAGCCGCCGTGCGGTCACCAGGAAACCGGTGTGGCCGATCATGCGGTGCTCCGGGCGGACCGCCAGCCCGTCGACATGCCAGCCGCGGACCATGGTCTCCCAGGCCGTCGGCTCGTCGAAGCTGCCCTGCTCCCTGGTCGCCTCGACGATCCTGGAGAGCTGGGTCACGGTGGCGACGTAGCTGCACAGCACCCCGCCTGGGATGAGCGCGCAAGCCGCCACACGGGTGAACTCCCATGGCGCCAGCATGTCCAGTACCACCCGGTCGAAACGCTCGGCAGGCTCGGCGATTTCGGCGCTGGCGGCGATATCCTCGAGATCTGCCACCCTGAGCTGCCAGGCGGGGTGCGGGCCGCCGAAGAAGCGCTCCACATTGACCCTGGCGATTTCGGCGAAGTCCGGCCTCCGCTCATAGGACACCAGCAGCCCTTCCGGGCCGACTGAGCGCAGCAGCCAGCAGGACAGGGCGCCTGAGCCGGCCCCCGCCTCCAGCACCCTGGCCCCAGGGAAGATGTCGGCCATGGCCACGATCTGCGCGGCGTCCTTCGGATAGACGACCGCGGCGCCACGGGACATCGACAGGGTGAAGTCGGCGAGCAGCGGCCGCAGGGCCACGTACGGGGTGCCGCCCGAGGACAGCACCACGCTGCCGTCCGGGCTGCCGATGAGGTCATCGTGGGCCAGCGAGCCACGATGGGTGTGGAACGTGCGGCCCTCGGCGAGGATCACCAGGTTCTTGCGTCCCTTGGGATCGGTGAGCTGGATCTGGTCACCTGGGGCGAATGGTCCGCGGCGCTGTCGGGTCACGCCCGCCAGGGTAGCGGTGCCGCAGAGCGCGGCCGCCCGGTCAGGCGCCCGCGAACGCGTGGTCCAGGTCACTGGCCGCGAGTACCCCGTACACCTGGCCGGAGGGCTCGACGAGGAGATATTCGGAGGCCGGCGACCGGCGGACGGCCTCAATCAGTGCCATCCCGGACAGGTCGGCGGGCAGCACCAGGCTGGCATCGATGCTCCGGGCGAGCGACCCGGCGTCGATCCATGGCCGTCGTTGCGGCGGGGTCGCCATGACCGCTGTCTCGTTGACGATCGCTATCGGCTTGTCCTCGTGGTCCACGATCACCAGGGCGCGCGCCTGCGCCGCGTCGGCGCGCCTGATCGCCTCGGCGAGCGGGAGGCTGGCCGGGATGGCGATGGCCCGCCGGGCGAGAGCCCTCGCCTGCAGCCCGGGAAGCCGCTCACGGACCCGGGTGGCGCGCAGCGCCTGCCCGGCGCCCACCCACATGAACGCGGCGATGACCGCCAGCCAGATCGCGTCGGGGATGTTTGCCGACAACAACATCCCCGCCGGCGACG
>CAYPQM010000326.1:0-2492 GCA_964412845.1 uncultured Streptosporangiaceae bacterium | reverse complement strand
GTCTGCAGCAGCACGGTTCGCCCGGTGACGCTGGCCCGCGTCCCCGCCATGTCCGGAACTGGCTCGCGGGAGTCCTCGGGTAGCTCGAAGGAGATCCGGGCCGGCTGCGATGCCGCGACCTCCGCGGGCGTGCCCGTGCGCACGATCCGGCCCTGATGCATGATCGCCAGGCGGTCCGCCAGTTCCTCAGCCTCTTCCAGGTAATGGGTTGTCAGCACGACGGTGGTACCCGCGCCCAGCAGCTCGCGGATCAGCAGCCACGTACGGCGGCGGCTCTCCGGGTCCAGCCCGGTGGTGGGCTCATCCAGGAACAGGACCTCCGGGCGCCCGAGGATCGCCATAGCGAGATCCAGGCGGCGCCGCTCACCGCCGGAAAGGGATCTCACCGCGACCCCCGCGCGGTGCCCGAGGCTGACCAGGCCCAGCGCCTCGGCAACCGGCCGGGGCGCACTGAGTGTCCCGGCCCACATCCGGCCGGTCTCCGCCACGGTCAGATCCGGCGGGAACCCGCCCTCCTGCAGCATGATCCCCATCCGGCGCCGGACCAGGGCCCGCTCCCGGCAAGGATCACAGCCCAGCACCCGGACAGCGCCCCGGGCAGCGGGTGCCAGTCCCTCCAGCAGCTCCATCGCCGAGGTCTTCCCGGCCCCGTTGGTGCCCAGCAACGCGAACAGCTCCCCGCGGCGCACCGAGAAGGTAACCCCCCGGACCGCCTCAAAACCCCGGCCACCCGTGCCGCCGTAGCGCCGCCGCAGATCCCTGACCGTGATAACGCCGTTGTCGTCCATGCCACCCAGCATCCCGCCGGACCAGCGTGACCGCCGGTGCCCGCCATCACCAGTCCCGGTGACATCCGCCCAAGCCGCCCATGACAAACCTCACCGTCCGCCCGGACGCCGGACCAAGCCGCTGTCCCCAGCCGCCCCCCCCACATCACGACCGCGAAAACGCCGGCACCCGCAGCTCCCGAAATAGCGCGATCAGCGGGTACGGATGGGCAGGCGGAACCATCGCCGGACGCAGCGACCGCGACCACCGCGACCCCCGCCCGCGCGATCGCGATGGCTCGCCGCTGCCAGGCCGGCCGCAGGCCGGCAGATCCCGTCAACGGGATCGTGACATCCGAGACCGCCGCTTCGCAGAGGCAACTCCGCCGGCGACGGCGATGGTCACCAACATCGTGGACCACGTGGCAGCCTGGATAGCGGACGCGAACCACTGCATCCACGCCAGCGCCCCGGTCAGGACAAGAACGAACGCCACCTCGAACAGGCGCACGCTGAGCTTGTCCCCGGTCCACCAGCGGCGCACCCAGCCGGTACCTGCACGATCATCCTGAGATCCAGCGCGTTGCGAGTTCTTCATGGCAGACTCCTTTCAGTCACGTCCCGGGATGAACCCGGGCTCATAGATCCAGCATCGCGGCGAACCAGGATTCCCGCCCGTGCCCGCCATCACCAGTCCCGGTGACATCCGCCCGGCCCGGCCATGACAAACCACACGTCCCGCGCCCGGATCCCGTAGCGGGACGGTCGCATCCCAAGATCGCAAAGGGAGAAACCGCGGCGGTGCCGCACGACTCCGCCGGTAGCGGATAGCGCTGAGGCCACCCCGAACGGGCTGATCTGTGCTTAATAGGGCGACGACGGCCACCCTCGGAGAGTTGTAAATATTCGGCGATCTGAATCGGTCCGGTGAGTCCGGAGGCTCCACTTCTTGAGGAGAAGATGGAGTCGTGACACGTCGATCGAGTAACTACCCGCCTGAGCTGCGTGAGCGGGCGGTCCGGATGGTCGCCGAGGTGCGGCCGGATTACCCGTCGGACTGGCCGGCGATCGTGGCGGTGGCCGCGAAGCTCGGGATCGGGACCGCGGAGACGCTGCGCAAATGGGTCCGCCAGGCTGAGGTCGACGCCGGGCAGCGGCCGGGTGTCACCAGCGAGGAGTCCGCCGAGATCAGGCGGCTGAAGCGGGAGAACGCCGAGCTGCGCCGCGCGAACGAGATCCTCAAGGCGGCGTCAGTTTTCTTCGCGGCGGAGCTCGACCGCCCACAGCGGTACTCGTGAGGTCCATCCGCGAGCACAAGTCCCGGTTCGGGGTCGAGCCGATCTGCCGCGTGCTGTCGCAGCACGGCTGCCAGATCGCCCCGTCGACGTACTACGACGCGTCTGCCCGGGTGCCGTCGGCCAGGGCGCGGCGGGATGAGCTGCTGAAGCCAGCGATCACTAGGGTCCATGCGGATAACTACGGCGTCTACGGGGCCCGGAAGGTCTGGCTGGCGCTGAACCGCGAGGGCACGCAGGTGGCCCGCTGCACAGTGGCGCGGCTGATGCGCGAGCTGGGCCTGCGCGGGGCCCGCCGCGGCAAGAGGGTGCGCACCACGATCGCGGACCCGGCTGCTGCGCGGCCCGCTGACCTGGTGCGCCGTCAGTTCAGCCCGGCCGCCCCGGACCGGCTCTGGGTAGCTGATTACACCTACGTGCCGACCTGGGC
>CAYPQM010000325.1:0-2572 GCA_964412845.1 uncultured Streptosporangiaceae bacterium | reverse complement strand
GTACGTCGTGGAGGAAGCCGTCGCCGCCGGGCTCGACGACGTGCTGCTCATCACCGGCCGGAGCAAGCGCTCCATCGAGGATCACTTCGACCGCGCCTACGAACTCGAAGAGGCCCTCACCGCCAAGGGCGATACCGCTGGGCTGGCCCTGGTCCGCGAGTCCAGTGACCTGGCGAACGTGCACTACGTGCGGCAGGGTGCCCCCCTCGGCCTCGGTCACGCGGTGCTCTGCGCGGCCCAGCATGTGGGCGACGAGCCGTTCGCGGTGCTGCTCGGTGACGACTTCATCCATCCCGAGGACGGCCTGCTCCAGCGCATGATCGAAGTCAGGGCCCAGTACGGCGGGACCGTGCTGGCCCTGATGGAAGTCGGCCCGGACCAGGTGTCGAGCTACGGCTGCGCGGCCATCGAGCCGACGGACGACGATGACGTGGTGAAAGTTACCGACCTGATCGAGAAGCCGGCGCCGGCCGACGCGCCGAGCAACTGGATCCTGATCGGGCGCTACGTGTGCGACCCGGCCGTGTTCGACGTTCTCCGTGAGACGCCGCCCGGCCGGGGCGGGGAGATCCAGCTCACCGACGCGCTCAAGGTCCTGGCGCAACGTGACCCGGCCGACGGCACCGGCGGCGGCGTGCACGGCGTGCTGTTCCGCGGCCGCCGGTACGACACCGGCAACAAGATCGACTACCTGCGCACGCTGGTCCAGTTCGCCTGCGAGCGGCCTGACGTGGCCGGAGAGTTCGTGCCGTGGCTGCGCAAGTACCTCGACAACCTGCAGTGAGCGCCCGCCCGTGAACCACCCCGTGAGCTCCAGCATGACCTCGGTGGACAGTCACCTGGCTGAGGTACTGGCCGCGATCCAGCCCCTCACCCCGGTCATGCTCGGCCTGGCCGAGGCCGAGGGTGGCGTGCTGGCCGAGGACATCACCGCGACCACGCCGCTGCCGTCGTTCGACAACTCGGCCATGGACGGTTACGCGGTCCAGGCCCGGGACCTCGACAGGGCCACCGAGGCGGCGCCGGTGACCCTCCCGGTGACCGGCGAGATCCCGGCCGGCGACACCGGTTCGCACCAGGTCACCCCGGGCCGTTGCGTGCGGATCATGACGGGCGCGCTGCTGCCGCCCGGCGCGGACGCGGTCGTGCCGGTGGAATGGACCGACGGCGGCACGGCCCGCGCCGCGTTCCGCCAGCCGGTTGCCCCGGGCAATGCCATCCGGCGCCGCGGCGATGATGTGGCTAAGGGAGACCTTTTGCTGGCGGCAGGTGCCTTCCTTGGTTCCGTGCAGGTGGCATTGCTGGCCGCGGCCGGTACGGGATCAGCGTTGGTACGGCCCCGGCCCCGGGTGGCGGTGATCTCGACCGGCAACGAGCTCGCGGAACCCGGATCGCCGATCATCCCCGGCCAGATCTGGGATTCGAACAGCTTCATGCTCGCCGCCGCCGCGCGGCAGGCCGGGGCGGTCGCGCACCGGCACCGGATCACCGACGACACCGCCGGGGTGCTGATCGCGATCGAGGACCAGCTTCCGCACGCCGACCTGCTGATCACCAGCGGCGGGGTGAGCATGGGCGGGGAGCATGACGTGGTCAAGGCCGCGCTGGCCGACCTAGGCACTGTGACGTTCCGCAAGGTCGCCATGCAACCCGGGATGCCGCAGGGCTTCGGTGTGGTCGGCCCGCAGCGGACGCCGATCTTCACCCTGCCCGGCAACCCGGTCAGCGCGTACGTGTCGTTCGAGCTTTTCGTGCGGCCGGCCCTCCGCGCGCTCCAAGGCCTTCCTACCGCACGGATTTCCCCGGCCCGTGCCGTCCTCACCGACGCGGTGCGCTCGCCGCAGGGCAGAAGGTCCTTCCTGCGTGGGGTGCACGACGCCGAGGAGGGCACGGTGACCCCGCTGACCGGCCAGGCCTCCCATCAGCTCGGCGCGCTGGCCCTGGCCAACGTGCTCATCATCGTGCCGGAGCAGGTGGTGTCGATGGACGCCGGCGATCCGGTCGACCTGATGCGGCTGCCATGACGGACGCCCCCGGCCCGCTCACTCACCTGGATGGCAGCGGGCACGCCCGGATGGTCGATGTGTCGGCCAAGGACGTCTCGGCCCGGTCGGCCCGGGCTACCGGGCGGGTGTTGCTGTCCGCTGAGGCGATCGCCGCGCTGCGGGAAGGCCGGGTGCCCAAGGGCGACGCGCTCGCGGTGGCCCGGATCGCCGGCATCCAGGGCGCCAAACGGACCCCGGACCTGGTGCCACTGTGCCACCCGATCGCGCTGCACTCGGTCACGGTCGATCTTGAGGTGCAGGACGACGCGGTCGTGATCTCGGCGGAGACGCGGACCGCGGACCGGACCGGGGTGGAGATGGAGGCGCTGACCTCCGTGGCGGTCGCCGCGCTGGCGCTGATCGACATGGTGAAGGCGGTCGACCCGGCCGCGGTGATCACCGATGTCCGGGTCGAGGAGAAGACGGGCGGGAAGACCGGCCGGTGGCGGCGGCCATGAGCGAGCCGGGGGCAGGCGGGTCGGAGCTGGGCGGGTCGGAGCTGGGCGGGTCGGAGCTGGGCGGGTCGG
>CAYPQM010000324.1:0-2597 GCA_964412845.1 uncultured Streptosporangiaceae bacterium | reverse complement strand
CCGGCTGGCCCGGGGTGCAGGCAGCGCCCGCCTCGTCGACCTTGTGGCTGTACTCAACGTCGTAGTAGACGCCCGTCGATTTGGGGTTACCGCCGGTCATCAGCGCGGTACCACCCGGGTCGGAGTCCGACGGGTTGGACGTCAACGCATTCGTGTACTCGCTGCCGGTGTGAATCAACTTCGCAAGCGTCGAGCTCGGGTGGTTGGCGACGTACCAGTCAAGGTCACTCTGGTGCATGCCATCGACCGAAATCAGCAGCACGTGCTTGCTCACCGGTGCGGACGCGTGCGCTGCGGCGCTAGCCGAGCCCTGCAATGCAGACAGCGCACATGCGGCCACGGCAGCACTCGCCGCCAGGCACGCGAAGGTCTTTCGTTTGGTCACTGGATCTCCCGTCCGCGCCGACTTGTTCGGCGTCCCAGAATTCTTCAGCAGCCAGGGCGAAATCCGCGTGCCGGTGCGGAGAACAACGCGTGAACCCCATCGAAGCCACCTGTCGACTTCTCGCCACGTCGCGCGAGTTCGGCGCCACGAGCACGAATTACCCGGCGGCGCACGGGGCCAGCACTTCTGTCGTCGCGGGCGCCGCTCACGAGGTCGGGTGGTGAGGCCATGCAACACGATGCCTCAGCGACGCCATTCTCGCGACCATGCCGCGATGACGATCGTGTACCAGCGCACGCAGAACCGGCGGACGTGCATCTGGTCGGCCATGCGGGGCGGGGCGTGCCTGGGCGCACACTAAATCGGCGATCTGTTTCTATCCGACTACTCAAGGGTGGCAACGATGCTCACTCTTAGGGTAGTCACACGGTCAGCTTGGCTTGAAAGCCGGTTATCGTGCGGCCCACGCCCAAGCTTCAGCGCTAACCACGTGCCAGACATCCCACCGGGCAATTTCGGCATCAGCTCGCAGGTGACCGGCCACGCCGCCACCGCCCGGACCGCCGCACTCGATGGGCTGGCCATACGCAGGCCGGCCCAGGGGCCAGCCGCGCCGACTGTCATTTCCAGCACCCGTGTCCTCCTTGACGACCACGTTGTCCGGCGCGACCGGGCACGGCCTGAGAGCCAACCCGAACCTGTTCACGGCGCCGGAAGCGCTCCGCCGTCCTCCCCACCTGCAAGAACTGCACTGTGGGGCAGCCCGGTCAGTATGGCGAGTGGCAGTCGAGTGGCACTTTTCAGCTAGATTTTCACGGGATTTGCTTTCGAAAAAAACTACTGACCTGGAGCCCCCTTACGGAATCGAACCGTAGACCTTCTCCTTACCATGAATGACCGGGAGGTCCCGGGAGCGCAGGTCAGGCACGTGACCAGGAAAAATACGAGCTCACGCCAGCTCCCGCAAGCCCCGGACAGGCACCCGCTAGCGCGAATTGCCACTCAATCTGCCACTCAATTTGATCTTATGCAGGTCCGCGAAAGACGCGCGGGAGAGGCAGTCAAAAACAGGTTCGAGCCAGAGTAGGACAGAAGGATTCCCGCTGCAGGCTTGTCCCTCTGGACAGGGGCGTTGGGGCGATAAGCAAGCTGAGACGGGCAGGAGCATGCACGCCCGGACGCGGCGCAGCGACCTGGGTGGCGCCAGATATGCCCCGTAGCCGGGCGGGCACCGTATATCCAGGTGCAAGCTTCTGGTATATACTGGGTGCGGAGGAGGCGGACGTGGCCAAGACACTCATCGATGTGAACGAGCAGTACCTGGCCGCGGCTCAGGAGGCACTGCACACCGAGACGAAGAAGGACACGGTCAATGCGGCCCTGCGTGAGGTCGCCGCGCTCGCGGCCCGGCGCCGCGACCTGCGCAGGCTGGCTTCTGGTGGCCTGCCGGACCTTGAGGACGACGACGTGATGCGCGCCGCATGGCGGCAGTAGCCAGCCACCTGGCCGACACCAGCGCGCTGGCCCGCCTGCGCCACCCCGCCGTGGCCGCAGTCCTCGGCCCGCTGATCGAAACGGGGCTGGTGGCCACCTGCGGGGTGATCGAATTCGAGCTCGGGTGGGCGACCAGGAGCAGCGCGGAGTTCGACGAGCTGCGCGCCGACCGTGACACCGGCTACGAATGGCTCGCCACCATGGACGAAGACTGGCGGCGTGCCCTGGACGTCCAGGCAACCCTCTGGCGCAGCGGCCGCATCAGGGCAGTCAGCTTCCCCGACCTGCTCATCGCAGCAGTAGCCGAACGAGAACACGTCACCGTGCTGCACTACGACAGCGACTACGATCACATCGCGGCCATCACCGGCCAGCCCGCGCAATGGGTGATCCCCCGCGGAACCGTCCCCTGACCGCGCTGCGCGCCTCACGCCCACCGCCCGGAGCACCCGCCACCCGCCGCACGCGCAACCCAGCCTGCGCTGGTGCCCGATTCTGCCGATATGAGCGAGTTCCGCCTATGCATTCCTATGCAGAGTTCAGCATCTCCATTCGTGATCAGCAATGCAGTGAGAGATACGTGGCTGAGCACTGGTACCCGCCCTCTGAATGGGCCAGATCGCCGAGTATGAGCGCCTGACGGTAGTTCAGTACACCCGTTCAGCCGCGCACAGATCGTCCAGATCTGGTGCTCGGCGTGGTTGGTGAACCGGCGCCA
>CAYPQM010000323.1:0-2604 GCA_964412845.1 uncultured Streptosporangiaceae bacterium | reverse complement strand
GCGGTCGCCAGCCACGGCTGCCGGGCGTCCGGGTCAGCGTCCAGCACCTGCGCCGTGTACAAGCCGTGCACCCGCTGCGCGGCGACGACTTCCTGGCGGAACCGGTCCCGGAACTCCTCGTCGTCGCCGAACTCCGCCCGAACCACTTTTATTGCGACCGGCCGCCCGGCCCGCGTTAACGCCAGATAGACCCGGCCCATGCCGCCGGCACCGAGCCGGGCCCGGATCTGATAGCCAGCGACTTCTCGTGGATCGGTACTGGTCAACGGCTCAATCAACCGAACCCACCTGCCTCCAGCCACTCCACAGCCACACTGCCTGCCGACGTGGGCCTGGTAGCGGCCTGCCCCCCCGGAACGATCACTGGCCAGAAAGCATCGCTATCCTGTGGGATGCGCCACTTCTGCACGTGGTCGTAGATTAGCCCCCTTTGCCCACAGGGCGGCCGGGAACCTGCATATGTCATAGGTCTGCGACCGTGCCGTGACCGGGCCGGCCGAGTCAGTCAGCAACGTCCGTGCGGATCCACAGGCAGAACGGGTGCCCGGCCGGGTCGAGGTAAACCCGGACATCATCTTGTGGCTGGTACTCCGCGAGGACCGCGCCCTCGGCGACGGCGTGGCCGCCAGCCGCGTCGAGGTCGTCCACCTCGATATCCAGGTGCAGCATCATCTGCTGATCGCCAGGACCGGCGGGCCAGGCCGGTTTGACGTAGGCCGCTTCGGTCTGGAATGACAATCCTGCCCCGCCGCCGGGCGCGCTGAGCGCCACCCAGCCGGGCTCGTCTTGCCGCACCGTCCAGCCCAGCAGCCGACGGTAGAAATCCGCCAGTGCCTGGGCGTCGGGCGCGCCGAGCACTGTGGCCGTCATCGTCATCCGGGGCCTCTGGATCACTGTGCCTCCCGAAGCGATTTGATGGTGCCGCCTGGTGAATAGTCCCAGCCGACCGCGAGCCAACCAGGTTAGCCAGGCCGGTCGCCCGTGACGGGTTTCCGCCGCACGCCGATCAGCGGCATCCTGAGCAGCGCGGATGGCCCATCGTGGATGCCATGCACGGCGTGCGCCCGGCGGACCGTGACCCGCATGAGGTGGTACGCCACCATGAAGAGCAGCGTGGCGAGGGGCAGTTCCAGGAGCACGGCGGACGCGATCGCGACGATGGTGTCGGTGCGTCCTGACGCCGTGGTGATATCGAACCACGCGTCGCAGGTGAGCAGCGTCGAGGTGATGAAAGCGGCAATCACCACCGCCTGGCGACGCCGCCACGCGAGCCACGCCGTGCCGGCCAGGCAGATCAGCAGAATGATGTCGAAGCCCACCCAGGTCACCGTCCAGTGGCCAGCCACGTAATGGTGCGGCAGGGTGACCGCGAGCACCACGATCCACGGGATCAAGGCGGCCGAGGCAATGGTCAGCATCACAACGAGCCGTCTCCGCCGCTGATCACCCGCGCTCAGCGACGGAAGCTCGGCGTTGAGCGCGCTGAGGCTGCGGCTGAGGGCGGCTCGTTCGTCGGACGACATCTGGCGCAGTGTTTCTTCGCTAATCATTGCCCTACATCCCAGCATGGAGGCGATCGGCGGATTGCCTATCGCTCCGACCATAACGTCCGTGGAATCCGATCCGCGGCGTGCGATTGCCCGGCGGGCCGCGGGCTGAAGATCTACGAGACACGCACCTAATGCTGGCTGGCTTCGCGGAGCCAGGACCCGGCCCGGGACATCCGCGGGCGAGGGCTCGCGGCCGCGCCCGGGCGTTCGTAACCGTTGTCCGGGAAGACCGGGAAGATATTCAGCATGCAGATCGAGCCCATGACGGCCGGGCACTCAGCTGCCGTGCTCGCGATCTACCAGGCGGGCATCGATGAGGGCCATGCCACCTTCGAGACCCGCGCCCCAGCCTGGGCGGAGTTCACCGCGGCGAAGCTGCCCGGCCACCGCTACGTAGCGCTCAGCGCGGGCAATGTCGTCGGGTGGGTCGCGGTGTCGGCCGTGTCCGACCGCTGCGTCTACGCCGGGGTCGTCGAGCATTCCGTCTATGTCCACCGCGGTGCCCGCGGCCAGGGCGTCGGGCGTCAGCTCCTGGATGCCCTTATCACCTCCACCGAGGCGGCGGGAATCTGGACCATCCAATCCGGGATCTTCCCCGAGAACCTCGCCAGCGTCGCGCTGCACCAGGCCACTGGATTCCGTGTGGTCGGAACGAGGGAACGCATCGGCCAGCAGCACGGGCGCTGGCGCGATGTCCTCCTGATCGAACGCCGGAGCCCCGCCATCTGACCACACCCGCGAACGCCCGGTCCGGCGGTGAGCCACGGGCGGCTCAGCCAAGCCCGGCCCACAGGTACCGGGCCCCGATGGCAATGACCATGATGCCGACGCTGCGGCGGATCACCGCGTCGGGGAGCCTGGATTGGACCCGGGCTCCGGTGTAGCCGCCGGCCAGCCCGCCGAGGCCGAGCGCGATGCCGGTGGGCCAGTCGGGGGCGACGGGCCCACCGGTATGCAGTGACAGGATCGCGAAGGTGATCACGCCTGCGGCAGAGGTCACGAACGTGGAACTGAGCGCGGCCGGGGCGACTTCGGAGGGCGGGCGCCCGGTTCC
>CAYPQM010000322.1:0-2612 GCA_964412845.1 uncultured Streptosporangiaceae bacterium | reverse complement strand
GCCCTATCGGGACTGCGGGGGAGCAGGCTCCGTGCCCGGCGCGCGGGCACCGGGCTTCCCGGCAGCGCCCCCGGTCCCCTCGGCCGCCAGTGCCGGGCCGATGTACCGGCGGCTCACCCAGCGCTCGACGACGAACGTCAGCACCGGAATGGTGCCCGCCAGCAGGACCAGCACCGTCGGCCTGATGGCCAGCCGCAGCCGGCGGGTCAGCAGGTAGGCGGCGATGAGGTAAATGATGTACAGGATGCCGTGCAGGGTGCCCACGACATTGGCCACGGCCGCGTGGCCGGCGATCTGGAGCGGGATCCCGACGAAGCACAGGATGATCAGCACCACGCCGGTCACGTAGGCCATCACCCGGTAGCGGAGCACGGCGACGCGCACCGGCAGTACCTCCTCGCTGTTGTCGGGCCCCCGGGATCGCGGGGTCTCACGGTAGCTAGCGGAGCCCGTGCCACTTACCGTGCCCCCTGACCTCGCTGGTCAGCCGGGCCAGGTACGCGTTGTACTCCGCGAGTTCCTCATCTTCGTCCTCGTCCTCCTGCGGCCCGGTCCCGGGGCGGGCGGACGTCACCCCGCCGGGCAGCCTGACATCCGGCGAGGACGACGACTGCGCCCAGGCCGGCGGGCGGAACTCGTCCCGGATCGTCTTGGCCCAGAAGACCACCGCGAAACCCGCGAAAATGGGCCACTCGAAGGTATAAGCCCAGCTCAACGCGTTCCCAGCCTCGGCACGGCGAAGCTGCCAGTCACCCAGGGCGAGCATCCCGAGAACCACGATGATCATGAGCGCATGCCAGCCGAGCCACCTGGGCGAGACCAGGAAGCGCCAGCCCGGGCCGCCCGGCTCCGCCGACAGGGCGTCCGGCGTGCCAGCCAGGACATCCACGGACTCGGCCGGGACGTCGGCGGACGTGGCCGGGACGTCTACCGGGTCAGCCTGGACGTCCGGGGACGTGGCCGGGATGCCGCTGGACGCCGGGGGGTCACTGGACATGGCCCCGAGTCTAGCCCCGGGGCCCGCAGCCCTGGCTGCGACCGCTCTGCGGGCCGCGGGCCGGCCAGCCAGCAGACCCGCACCGGACCGCTTTCGCGAGTCACTACACCGACGTCGGGCCTGGTCAGCGATAATCGGGGGATGTCCTTGACAGATCTGTTCCACCCTGGGCAGATCGGGGTGGCCGGGCGGCTTCCCGCCCGGCTGGAAGACCTGCATGGGCCGGAGCGGGGAACCATCGTCCTGCCCAGGCACCTGTCGTGGCCCGGGATGCGCGAATTCGATGTGACCGACGACCGGCTCCGCCGCAGCCTCTACGGCATCGTGCTGACCCGGGGCCGCCAGGCTGACATGGCGCGCTTCGTCAATGCGCGGCTGCTCCTGCAGGACTGGCCGGTGCTCCGCTCGTTGCTCGACCCGAAGGTGCGGCGCTGCTGCGAACGGCGGCTCGCCTTGCGCCACCAGGCCGAGCCCACCTGAGCCCGGCTCCGACGGTCGCTACGAGGCGGGCGGGCCGACCTCGATCGTGTCGAGCAGCGTCGCGGCGATCACCCGCGCGGGTCCCGCGTAGGCCGCGGCCAGCTGCTCGAAGAGCTGCTCAGCCTGGATGGCCGGCCAGCCGGCGGGCAGGTGCTCGGCCGGCAGCCGGGGATTCCTGCGGACCAGCTGCAGCCACTCGGCGTGCAGCAGGAGCTGCCGGGCCAGGTCGTCAGGCGCGCTGGTGAGCGGCCGGGGCCGGCCCCAGCGGCGCAGGAATTCCTGGTAGCTGGCGGCGATGCCGGGGATGTCGAAGGCGCCGTGGATCAGGTCGCCGTCCCGGGACGGCGGGCCCGGCTGGCCGACCAGGACCTTGAGGTAACCGTCCAGGCCGAGCCCTTCGACCAGGGCTGGGACGTCCACCCGGGACGGCGAGACCCACATCCCGCTCTGCAGCGGCCCGAAACCGCCCCAGACGAGCCTGGACCGCAGCCGGTGCCGCTGGCTGCGCCAGTTCTCCGGCAGCGAGAAGCCCAGCATGGTCCAGGTCCCGTCCCACCCGCGGTCGACCACGCCCGCCCGCCAGACCCGCTGGTGGCCCTCCCGCAGGACCAGGTCGCAGCGCGGCGTCAGCCCGAAGTGCATCCGCCGGCCACGCCGGTGCCGCCGCAGCAGGTCACGCTGGACCATCCGGGTCAGCGTGGACCGGGTGGCCTGCTGCGACACCCCGACCCGGCCGAACACGTCGATGACACTGCCGGAGAACACCGCCGTGCCCTGGCCGAGCACGTAGATGCCGAGGAAGGTGAGCATCAGGGACTGGGGTCGTACCGCCGCCACGGCCCCGGCGGCATCACGCTCAGCCGTGCCGCCGCCCCGTCCTCCGACCATCCATTTAGCGTAGGTGGGAAGCATGTTGGGCATCGAGTTGACCGCCGTTATCGTTAAGCCTAAATTCGTTGCTGGGCCGCACCGGGCGACAGTTCCTGGCGGACTCCACCGGCTGCCCTCCCGGCCGGCCATCCCGGCGAGCGCGTGGAGGCGCAGATGAGCCCGTCCCTGACGACCGGTGACCTGGCCGCTATCGACGTTCACGTGCACGCCGAGGTGTCCAGCAGCGGGGCCGGCTCGCTGTCCG
>CAYPQM010000321.1:0-2724 GCA_964412845.1 uncultured Streptosporangiaceae bacterium | reverse complement strand
TGGAGCACACCGAGGCGGCGATGGTCACCGCATCCGGGATGGCCGCACTCACCACCGCCGTGCTGGCCCTGGTGTCCGCCGGTGACCACGTGATCGGGCAGAGGTCCACCTACGGGGGCACGGCGTCGGTGCTGCTGAACCTGCTGCCCCGGCTGGGCGTGTCGACTACCCAAGTGGACCAGGCCGACCCGGAGGCGTTCGAAAACGAGCTGACTCCGAAGACCCGCCTGATTCTGGTGGAATCGCCGAGCAATCCGCTGTTGCAGATCACCGACCTGCGCGCCGTAGCGGACCTGGCCCGCGCGCACAACGTGCTGACCATAGCCGACAACACCTTCGCCACCCCGGTGAACCAGCGACCGGCAGACTTCGGCGTCGATCTCGTCTGGCACAGCGCGACCAAATACCTCAACGGCCACTCCGACGTGTCCGCCGGGGTGCTGGCCGGCCCGGCGGGGATCCTGGACCAGATCTGGGATGTCGCCCTGCTCACTGGTGCCGTACTCGGCCCGTTCGACGCGTGGCTGCTGCTGCGCGGCCTGCGCACCCTGCCGCTGCGCATGCCACGGCACAACGACAACGGCCAGGCGCTCGCCGAGGCGCTGAAAGACCACCCAGCCGTAGCCCGGGTGCACTATCCCGGCCTGGCGACCCACCCGCAGCACACGTTGGCGCACAGCCAGATGAGCGGTTTCGGCGGGGTACTCGGCATTGAACTGGCCGGCGGTTTCGAGGCTGCCGACGCGTTCCTCGGCCAGCTGCGCTACGTCCGCCGGGCGGCCAGCCTCGGAGGCGTGGAATCTCTGGCCGTGCATCCGGCGTCTATGTGGCGTGGCATGCTCAGCGAGGTACAGATTGCCGCGTCAGGGGTTCCGCCAGGCCTGATCCGGCTGGCCGCGGGCACGGAGGACACGGCCGACCTGGTGGCCGACGCGCTCGCCGCGGCCGACGCGGTGGGCGCGGTGGGCGCTGCGGCGGCGAGCACCTGACGCCCGGCGGCACCGGACCCCCTCCTAGGTGCGGGGTCGCTGAGAACCGTTTCCGCTGCCATCGGAAGGCCCATGATGACCATGCCGCGCTCGCGTGCGTTTACGCAGGTCGATGTGTTCTCCACGATCCCCTATCTCGGCAATCCGGTCGCCGTCATCCACGATGGCACGGACTTGACCGACGAGCAGATGCAGCGCCTGGCGCGCTGGACGAATTTGTCCGAGACCACCTTCGTTTTGCCTCCCACCGCTCCGGCGGCGGACTACCGGCTGCGGATCTTCACCCCTGGACGTGAACTGCCGTTCGCCGGGCACCCCACCCTTGGGTCCGCACGCGCCTGGCTGGATAACGGCGGCACACCACACCATGCCGGCCGTATCGTGCAGGAGTGCCCCGCCGGCCTGGTCACCGTGCGCCGCGTCGAGGGCATCCTGTCCTTCGCCGCCCCGCCGCTTGTCCGCGACGGCGTGCTCGACGAAGAGTACGTCGGCCAGATCGTCGCCGCGTTCGGCATCAAGCGGGACCGTGTCCTCGCCCACCAGTGGGTAGACAACGGACCCGGCTGGGCCGTGGTCCAGTTGCCCACGGCCCAGGAGGTCCTCGCCCTCGAACCCGACCTCTCCGTCATCCCGACCGCGATGGTCGGCGCGATCGGTGCCTACCCCGACGGGTCCGAGCACGCCTTTGAGATGCGCACCTTCGCCCCCGGCGTCGGCGTCGCCGAGGACCCGGTATGCGGCAGCATGAACGCCTCGGTCGGACAATGGCTCACCACCGCCGGCGCCGCACCCTCCGCCTACCGAGTCTCCCAGGGCGCGCGCGTGGGCCGGGCCGGGACCATCGAGATCACCGCCGATACCGACGGCACCGTCTGGGTCGGCGGCGCTGCCACCGGCTGCATCCGCGGCACTATCACCCTCTGACCAGTTCGGCGCCGCGCTTCACCATCAACCGCGCCGCGTTATGACAGAGCCCGCAAGAACCTCGACCGCCATCCCAACTACATCCTGGCCGCGTACATGGCCTCCGGCACGTGATGCCGCCTGCCGCATGACATCTGGGAGGGGGAGCCAAGCATGACCTTGCTATAGCATGAAACACATATAGCATTGAGTGCATGACCGGCCTGTACTCGGTGGAGATCGAGCCCGAGGCGCGGTCCTGGCTGGAGAAGCTCACCGACCGCGACTTTGGCCGCGCTGACTTCCTCGTCGGGCTGAGCGTGCCGGGGATCTCAGCGAGCCTTACACGCGGCACCTCGGCGGGAAGGTCCGCGAACTGCGCTTCCATCTGCTCCGCCAGCAAACCCGGGTCACCTACTGGCTGGCACCCGGCCAGCGCGTGATCTTGCTGACAGTGTTCCGCAAGACCCGTAGCGCCGAGTCAGCAGAGGTAGCCCGTGCCTTACAGGCCCAGAAGACCTGCGAGACCGAACACGGCCCAGCCCATCGGGCGTTCGACCGGGAGGTGAACTGACATGGCCGCTGACCACTCTTCGTACGCGGAACTCGCCCAGCAGCGCCGCGGCAGCGAGGAATACCGGGAGGGACACGCCGAGGCGCGCAGGGCCTTCCTGATCGGCCACGCTGTGCGCGAACGCCGCCTCGAACTGGGCCTCTCACAGGTCGAACTCGCCGCCCGTGCTGGCATGACCCAGCCCGCCCTCTCACGCCTGGAAGCAGGCGGTGTCATCCCGACCATCCCTCTGCTCGAACGAATCTCCGCAGCCCTTAA
>CAYPQM010000320.1:0-2858 GCA_964412845.1 uncultured Streptosporangiaceae bacterium | reverse complement strand
TATCTAAGTCACCGGGGTGTGGGTGTTCACGCACCGCGTGTAGATGTCGGCGCAGACCCCGGCCCGCGGCGCGCGCCGGTGCGCGCCGACCAGGTCGTGATCAGCCCGCAGCACGTCCAGCAGGTCCGCCACGTCGGCCTGGTCGATGACGCTGAACTCCGGCGGCAGCGAGAACGACTCGGCGTGTGCGCGGATGATCTGGTGGGCCACCGCGTGGAAGGTCCCGCCGCAGATCCGCTCGTCCGCGCCTGCTCCGCGCGGCGCGACCCGGGCCAGCATGTCGTCGGCGGCCCGCCGGGTGAACGTCAGCAGCAGGATCCGGCTGGCGGCCGCGCCCTGGGCCCGCAGCCAGGCGGCCCGCGCGACCAGCGTGCGGGTCTTGCCGGTCCCGGCGCCTGCGAGTATCAGCAGCGGCCCAGGCCCGTGCGTGGCGGCCCGCTGCTGAGCATCGTTCAGGCCGTCGAGAATGTCGGCCGGTTCGAACATGCACACGAATGTAACCACACCGGCCGCAACGGGCCAGGCCCCCCGCCGGCACCGGTCCGGACGTTATCGTGGCGGAGTCATAGGTTCGGGTAAACGATGATGCGATCTTCCAGGAGGTGCGCCACCCCATGACCGCCGCTGACCTGCTTGCCGACGCGTTCGGCCGGATCCGTGAGGTTGTCCACGAGGCAGTCGACGGCCTGACGCCCGAGCAGCTGGAATTCCGGCCGGATGGCCAGACCAACTCGATCGCCTGGCTGGTCTGGCACCTGACCCGGATTCAGGACGATCACATCGCACACGTCGCCGATAAGGGGCAGGTGTGGACGACCGAGGGCTGGGCGGACCAGTTCGGGCTTCCGCTGGCGCCCGCCGACCACGGCTACGGGCACACCGCCGACCAGGTCGCGGTCGTCCGGGTGAAGTCCGGCGATCTGCTGACCGGGTATCACGACGCGGTCTACGAGAAGACCATCGGCTACGTGCGGCATCTGGTGGACGCCGATTTCGACCGCGTCGTGGACGAGAGGTGGGATCCGCCGGTCACCCTCGGCGTGCGGCTGGTGAGCGTGATCTCCGACGACCTGCAGCACGCCGGGCAGGCCGCGTACCTGCACGGTCTGGTGCTGCTCGGGTAGTCCTGGGCGCTCAACGTGGTGCCTTATGCACGCCTGAGGAGCACAACGCACCGCGCTGATTCCGCACCACAACAACGCGGTGCATCGAGCGCGTACCGGGGATACAACGCGCCGCGCTGATGATGGGGGTCCTCAGGAGCCGTTCAGGGCGATCAGGCGCGGGGTCACTGTCGTCGCGAGCTTGGTCGCGGCGGCCAGGGCCGGCGCGCGGTACTCCGCGACCGGGTCGTGGTCGCCGCCGAGCGCGACATCCAGCTGAGCCCAGTCGTTGCCGTGCTGCTTGTCGGCCGCGAGCGCCGGATGCCCGTCGATGGTGACCGAACTCGTCGTCAGCAGCTTGTCGACGGCCTGCGCGCCCTGCCAGTCGATGATCGTCGAGATGCCGATGTACAGCTCGGTGCTGCTGCCGGCCGACTGCATCCACTCACAGGTGATCCCGAGTCCGAGCCGGTTCGCGAAGGTGGGCGTCACCGTGGGCGTGCCAAGGATCTGCGCTGGCTCACCGCCACTGAGCAAGCCGCACAGTTGCGCCTGCTTCAACTGCGTCAGCCCGTACAGCGTGGAGGATTTCAGCGAACCGCTCGGCGACGAGTCCTGGGAGGATGAGCCGCTCGCGGCCGCCGCCGCGGCGCTGCTCGGCGCGGGAGCGCCACTCGCGGTGGAACTGCTGCCGCCGCATCCCGCGAGGCTCATCGCGGCCACCGCGCACCCTGCGGCCGCGATACCCAGGATCGGGCCCGGTCTGGTGTTGTCCCGTCGCATGACATGCTCCCCTGTCCTTGGCCTATCGCAGGCCGCGAAGTCCCACGCGCGACCATGGGGGGGCCAGAACGGTCCGGCGTCAGTACTCACTACGCAATTGCCGCATCATGGGCCAAGAGTGAGTCCGGCCGCGATTGGGGGCGTCGGCTGGGATGAGTTGGGCAGCATCGGCCCGGCCGGGCCTACTGGTGGCTGAGGGCCAGGCCCAGGGCGACGGCGTAGCGGTGACCGATGGGCGGGCCGGGGAGTGTCCCGCCGACCTGGGCCCGGCCTGCGGGGACACCGGCGGGGAGGGTGCGCAGCGCTGCGCCGAGCAGTTCATCGTCCCCGGCCGGGCCGCCCACGATCAGCACCTGACGCAGGTCTTGGCCGAGCGTCTGCAGTGCGCGGTGCAGGTTGGCGGAGAACACCGCCTGCTTGATCCGCAGCCGGATGGCCCGCCACTCGGCCGGGCTGTGACGTCGGTCGAAGGGCAGCAGGCCGGCCGGGCCGGTCACCGCGAGCAGGCCGATGACCGCCGCCACGGCGGGACCGTCCAGGAACCCGCGGCTGCCATCCTCCGCCTCGAACCGCTGGCCATCGGTCACCCGCACGCACGGGCCCCGTTTCACCCAGTTCGCAGCCGCACGCGGAATGCCGAGCGTCTCCGCGACCGCCGCCGTCAGCAGATCACCTGCACCCGCCGCGACCACCTCGTCGTCCGGCGCGATGACGTCGAGGGTGCCCGCGCCGACGTCGACGACCACCGCGTCGGGCCGGGCTCCCGGTGTGGTGCAGGCACCCAGCCGGGCCGCCGCCGGCTCGCTGAGCAGGCAGCGCACCGGCCGGCCGAGCAGGTCGCCGAGCAGCGCGGCGTGGTCGACGTGCTGGTCGAGACGCTGCAGCGACGCGACCAGCGCAGCCCGGCCCAGGCTGCCACGCCGGGCGGTCGCCGTATCCGCGACAGCACCCAGGTCCACCGCGAAAAGGTCA
>CAYPQM010000319.1:0-2894 GCA_964412845.1 uncultured Streptosporangiaceae bacterium | reverse complement strand
CTGTTGGTGCTTTCCCAGTAGCTGCTGGTGTTGCCGTCGCTGGCGTTCGACGGGGGGAAGCCCGACGTGGAGCCACTGGCGGTCATCGTGGCGCCTAGCGCCAGGTTGGTCGTGGATGTGACGCCCACCCCGGTCAGGCTCACCGCCAGCGGCAGGGTCGTCGTCGAGTTGGTGATGGAGAGTGTGCCGGTCTGGGTACCGCCGGCGGCCGGGGCGAACGTGACGCTCACGGTGCAGGACGACCCGGCGGCCAGCGAACTGCCGCACGTGCTGGTCTGCGAGTACGGACCGGACACGGCGACCGAGGAGATCGCCGCCGCGGCGGTGCCCGGGTTGGTGACCGTGACGGACTGGGCCGCGCTCGTGGAGCCGACGTTCTGGTCGCCGAACGACAGGCTGGCCGGTGCGACGGTCAGGCCGTTGTTGGGCACCGTCGAGCTGCCGCTCGTGCCGACGAGTGCGACTGTCGCCGGGCTGCCCGGCTCACCACTGGGGATGGACAGGGTGCCGGTGCTGACGCCGGATCCGGTCGGCGTGAACGTGACGTTGATCGTGCAGGTGGAATCGGACGAGAGGCTGGACCCGCAGGTGTTGGTCTGCGCGAAGCCGCCGGTCGCCGAGATGGCGCCGATGCTCGTCGCGGCGGTCCCGCCGTTGAGCACGGTGATCGTCTGGCTCGGGCTGGTCGAGCCGGCGTTCTGGTTGGCGAACGTCAGGATGTCGGGGCTGACATCGAGCGCCTGGCTGGCCGGGAAGCCGCAGGTGCTGCTCGACCAGCCCGAGTTGCCCGAGCCCTGGGTAATGGTCATCCCCGAGCCGCAGTCATAGACGCCCGCGTCGCCGACGCCCGTCGCGGTCAGGCCGGAGACGGAGGCGGATCCCGAGGCCTGGTCCTGGAAGACGAAGGTCCCGGCGTTAGCCACTGTGTTGCTGGTGATGTTGACGTTGGTGATGCTGCTGCCGATGAACTGGAACGCCTCGAACGGGCTGTCATTGATGGCGTTGTTCGTGACGTTGATCGTTCCGGACATCGCGCTGTCGAGAGCGTAGAACCAGATCGCGCCGACGCCGAAGTGCCAGTTCGGGTCGAACTGGCCGGCCCGCTCCAGCACGTTGCCGCTGATCGTGGTGGTGCCCGCGAGCGCGACCGAGCCGAACCGGTTCCCGACGTGGATGCCGCCGCCCTGGGTGATGGTGTCCTGCCCCAGGTCGTTGGTGATGCTGTTGCCGGTTCCGCCGTAGATGGCGAAGTTGTTGGCCAGTCCCGGGGTGTCCACCGTGTCCTGGTTGAAGCTGTCCCCGGAGTCGGCGGTGCCGTTAGACCACATCGCCAGGCCGTCGTCCTGGGTGTTGCGGGTGAAGGTGTTCGTGACGGTCGAGTTGGTCACCCCGCCATCGAAGTTGACGCCGTCAGCAGTGGTGTCCTGGATCCGGACGCCGGTGATGGTCAGGTTGCTGCAGGGCCCGTCGACCCAGATGCCCACCTTGGTGTTCTGGATCCACACGTTGGAGATCGTGGAGTTGCTGAAGCCTCCGTTGAAGCCGTTGACCGCGGAATCGCCGTCGTTGCGGACATTCACCGTGCCGAAGATCGACAGGTTGGCCACCGTGACATTGTTGCTGGCCGGGTTCTGGCTGCCGGAGAATCCCGCGTCGTTGCCGGTCAGCACCGTGTACCAGGGGCCGGCGCCGGCCACCTTGACGTTGTTGACGTTGAACTGGGAACTGACCTGGTAGGTGCCCGAGGGCAGGTAGACGCCGGTGCCCGCCGACGATGCCGCGTTGATGGCGCTCTGGATGGCGCTGGTCGAGTCGCTGGCGCCGGTCGGGTCCGCGTTGTACGGCGCGGCCGTCGCGTTGATGTAGCCGGACGGCTGGGCCGAGGCGGCGCCCACGGTCTCGAAGTCCGCGGTGTTGATCGCGTACCACGGTGCGGTGTCCCCGGAATCGACCTGGAGCTTGACGGTGCTGCCCTGGGGGAGGGTCGAGCTGAACGTTGTCCGCACGTCGTTGTAGAAGTCGTGCTGGAGGCCGTTGCCGGGTGAGTTCGTGAATGGGTAGGAGCCATAGAGCCAGCTGTACTTCGAGGTCAGCTGGAGCGACTTGACCAGGCTGCCGTTGACGTACAGGCTCAGCGGCGCGGTGCTGCCGGTGCCGTCGGCGGAGTCCGGAATGGCGTAGTGGAAGTCCACCGCATTGGCCGGCTGGGTGAGGGTGAACTGCACATACCTGCCCTGGCCCGCCAGCTCAACCACCTTGCGCCCGGTGGCCTCGGAAGCGAGCGTGCCGAAGTAGTAGTCCGGGCCGAGGATCGTCCCGTTGGTGGTCGCGTTCACCGCGTTGTACTCGGCGAACGGGACGCTGGCGCCGGCCGCTGTCGCGGCGGCGGCGTGCGGGGCCAGGCCGATGGCCGCGATGGACGCGGCTATTAAAGCGAGCACCGCCAGAGCGGCTGCGACCAGGCGGGATCTGTGCTGCCCGGTACGGGTAACGGTCAGCTCATGCATGCGCTGCTCCCTTCGAGGAGTCCGGCGGACGCCGAAGTCCGGCCGGTGGTAGGCCCCCCGTGGGTGGTGTGCAGCTGCAGCTGTATTCCGACTCGATGTCACCGTACATAAGTCTAGGTGTGTCTGCAATATTAAGATGAGATTAAGAAATTTAACGGTGAAGAAGTCTGCAAGAATTCGCGCAAGAATGGTGCAAAAAATTGCGGGGCACCGCGGGGGATAAAGACTGCCCTGTCGATCGCGGGGGTCTGCCTGGCCCGGTGCCGCCGGGACGGTTGCCCTTTCTCCCGCCCTAGCCCGCCAGGCAGGCGGCCGGGAAGTTCACCTCGGCTACGACGCCGCCACTCGGCTGGGCCCAGAGGTTGAAGCTGGCGTCGTGGGCGGCGG
>CAYPQM010000318.1:0-2909 GCA_964412845.1 uncultured Streptosporangiaceae bacterium | reverse complement strand
AGACGAACAGTCTCTGGCCGCCGACCATCAGCGAATACGGGTCGAACGTGACCGCGCGCGCGGTGGCGGCCGCGCTGGTCCCGGCGGCGGGACGCAGTCCGGTCGCGGGCCCGGCCAGCGCCCGTGGCGCCGCTGACGCGGCGGCCGGGCGGGCCACCAGGCCGGCTGCCGCGGCCAGTGCGGCCCCGGTCAGCAGCCCCCGCCGGGAAAGACCTGAAGGCTGGGCCAGGCGGGGGACGGCTCCGGCCGCAGCCTCCGGGGGAGGCAGGTCGGTGGGAGATGACATCGCTGGTACTCCTCGCCCGGTGGTTCTCGGTGACCTGGCCGTGTCGGGCTGGGCCCGCAATGGCACAGCAAAGATCCGACGTCAATCTCGTAACATGCTCTCGGCGAATTGTCCAGGAGACTGGGTCTGCCGTGGTAAACGTGGCTCGCACTGATCTGGGAAAACGAGAAAATGGCTAGGCGAACGTGAAATAAGCCGTCACCAAATGGACGCGGGTATCGATGGCTAACCAGGCCGGGGTGCGGCGATCCGCGGCCGCCGTCGGCCGCCTTCCGCAGACCCTGGTCAGGGAGCCGGGCTGGCGGCCTAGCCCGGTGAGAGCACGGGCGTTACCGGGACGCCGCCGGCTGCCGTGCCCAGGTTGGCCAGGGAGACACTGCCCAGCCCCGCGGCGGCCGCGGAGTTGGCCAGGACGGCGATGGCCAGGGTGTTGCTGCCGCTGGACTTCAGGATGCCGTTCGGCAGCACGAACGTGTGCTGCGGGCCGACGTTGCTGATGTACTGACCAAGGTTCCACCCGTTGAGGAAGATCTGCGCCCGGTAGGGTTTCGCCGCCGTGTCGGTGATGGTCAGGCCGAGCGATGCGTCCACGGTGGCCGGGATGCTCAGCGAGAACGTCGTCCGGTACCAGGAGACTCCCGGGCGGGTGTCCGGATGGGGCAGCGACACGGCCGTCCAGGCCGAGTCCGCGAAGCTGGGCAGGTGCCAGCCGGACCGCTCTCCGAACAGGCCGCCGTTGTTGACCGGCCCACGGACCGGGTCGCTGAGCGTCTCGCCGCCGAGCGTGCCCTGGATGCGCCAGGCGACCTTCGGCGCGGCGCCGGTGAAGGTCACCGCGGTCAGCCCGAGCGCCTGCTTGAACGCGTTGTTCGCGCCGCCGTCCTCCTGGTGCGACATCGGCCGGACCAGGACCGCGAGAACATGGCTTCCGCTGCCCTGCAGGGCAGCCGGGATGGCCAGCTTCACCGTCGCGGTGAAAACCTGCGCGGTGGACTGGCTGGAGGTGGGGGTCGGCATCTCGCCCGCGCCGAGGAATGTCCCGTCCAGCCAGGCCAGGAACATGCCGACCTGGCCGGTCTGGTAGCTGATGCTGACCGCCGTGGCGCCGGCCGTGCCGGAGTACTTGCCCCGGTACCAGACGTCGCCGTAGTGGAAGCCGTAGTCGTCCACGAAAAGCACCGGCTGGCCGGCTGGCACCGCGGTGGCGCTGTGCGAGGTGGTCTTGTTGGCCAGCGCCCACGAGCTGTCGGCGAAGGCGGCCGCCGACTCGGGGTTCTCGGTGGCGTACTTCCAGCCGGTCAGGGTGGGCAGGGTGACCGCGGGGGGCGCGGCCAGCGAAGCGTTCGCCGCCAGACTGCCCGCGGTCGTCTTCGAGGTGGCTACCGCCGCGCCGTTCCAGGTCACCGCCGTGACCTGGGCCGGTGCCCATATTTCCAGCGGCGCGGCCACGGTGGTGTCCCCGGTGAGCGCGAGGGCCGCCCCGGTGACGGCGGCCGAGCGGACCAGTTCCGGGCCGCTCACGATGACCGTCCCGGCGCTGGTGGCGAACTGCCAGAACACCGCGGCCGCGGTGTCGTCGCCGAGCAGCAGGAGCAGCGGCGGGGTCGTCCCGCCCGGGGTAACCCGCACCCGGCTGACGCCGCTGTGGGTGTAGCTGAGCAGCAGGTCACCGGTCGCCGCTTTCCAGGACGAGGTCACCCCTGAGCCGGCCAGCACCGTGACGGCCGGCCCGGACGCGGCGGCCGGGTAGCGCAGCACCGTCTCGCCGTGGTCCCCAGGCCGGCTGACCAGCAGCGCGACGTCCTGGGTGCCCACCGGTGCGTGCGTCATCAGGTGGGAGGTGGTGTAGACGAGGTGGGCCGAGTCCATGCGGTACGCGGCGACGAGGACCTTCATGTCCTTGCCGTTGAGCGCCATCGTGCCGGTCTGCGGCACGGTGTAGCTGCCGTCCGGGGTGGCGACGGGGAGGGTGAAGGTGAGATTGGCGGTCTGGTCGTTGCGGACGAAGTAGAAGTGCGTGCCGGTGTCCGGGTTGGCCAGGTGGTAGGTCTTGACCGACGTGTTCGACGCGGCGACCGCGGCGGCCTTGGCCACCTTGGTGATGTCGGCGACAGCGGCCAGGAAGTAGCCCATCTCCTTCATGGCCGGGATCTTCGCGGTGAGCTGGCGGGCCTCGCTGATGGCCGCGCCGTAGTCGTAGGACGTGTAGACGAGGGAGGCGGGCAGCCAGCCCCATGACGTGCCGCCGAAGGTCATGTAGACGTTCTGCAGCTTGATGCCGTTGGCCACGTTGGTGAGGTAGAACTGCCGCTCATAGGCCGGCCCGTCAACCGTGCGCTCGAATGCGTAGCCCTGGCCGGACCAGGGGGCGCCCCCCCACGGGTCGAACCAGCCCCCGCCGAACTCGGCCTCGAACCCCGGTGTGGTCGGGCTAGCGCTGGCGCCGCCCGTGGCGCCGCCGGTCCCGTAGTAGCCCCAGTCCGGCGGTGCGCCGCTGGCTGAGGGGTAGCCGTCGAAGGCGTACAGGTAGTTGCCGTCACCGGTGGTGAAGCTGCCGGGAACCCAGTCGCCGTTGCGGCCCTTGTCGTTGTGGTAGATCGGCACCGTGATGCCGTCGGCGCGG
>CAYPQM010000317.1:0-2920 GCA_964412845.1 uncultured Streptosporangiaceae bacterium | reverse complement strand
ATCTACTACCTCTTCGGCCCCGGCCGCCAAGAGGAACACACCGACCCGCACCTCATCGCCGGATGGCGCCACCCCGCCGAACTGGAGCCACCCCTGCTCCCCGACGGTCACCGCGACTTCCGCCATCTCAACGGCCTCCTCCAGCAACCGCACGCCGCCCTCGGGCCGCGCGGCTTCGACCGCCCCGTCTGGCACTGCGCGGTCCGCGCCGCCCCCGAAGACAAGATGCTCTCCGATGACCAGTGGGCGCAGATCGCTGGCGACATCATGCACCGCACCGGCCTCGCCCCCTATGGGCAGGAAGATGACGCAGTCCGCTGGGTCGCCGTCCGCCACGGCGGCGACCACATCCACATTGTCGCGATGCTGGCCCGCCAGGACGGCGGCAAGCCCCGGCTGTCCAACGAGCGGTACCGCGTCCGCGAGGCGTGCCGGGCCGCCGAGGAACGGTACGGGCTGCGGCGCACCGCGCCAGGCGACCGGACCGCCGCCCGCCGGCCCACCCGCGCGGAGAACGAGAAGACCCGCCGCCGATCCTGGGAGGAGCCACCCCGGGTCACGCTGAAGCGGGCGGTCAGCACGGCCGCCGCAGGCGCATCCACCGAGCAGGAGTTCTTCACCCGCCTGGACCACGCTGGTGTCCTGGTCCGCAAACGGTTCAGTACCCGCAACCCCGGCCAGATCACCGGGTATGCCGTCGCCCTCCCCAGCGACACGACCCGCGCGGGCACCCCAGTGTGGTTCGGCGGCGGGAAACTCGCCCCCGATCTCACCCTGCCCAAGCTCCGCTGCCGCTGGCAGCCCGCCCGCGCTACGCCCGGCGAGCCGTTCACCCCGTCCGAACGCAACGCCATCTGGGAGCACGCCGCCCGCACCGCCGCCGGTGCCTCCGACCAGATCCGCCACCTCACCGCCACCAACCCGGCTGCCGCTGCGGACGCCGCCTGGGCCGCTGCTGACACCCTGCATGCCGCCGCGTCCGCGTTGCGCAGCGGGGTACTGCGCCAGGCCGCCGATTCCTACGACCGCGCCGCCCGCGCCCCCTACGCGCGCATCCCGCGCCCCACCCCGGCCGGGAACAGCCTGCGCCACGCCGCCCGGCTGCTGTCCGCCGCCGCGTCCGTGACCGGCGACCCTGTCCTCGCCCAGATCACGCTGGTCACGCGCCTCGCCGCGCTCGTGGAGACCATCGCTGACCTGCGTGAAGCACAACGGCACGCCGCGCAAGCTGCCGCCGCCCGTCACGCGGCCGAGCGCCTGCATGCCGCGCGAGGCACCAGGATCACACCGCCGACGACGCAGCGCGCCACGGCCCGGACGACCGGCCACCGGGTCGACCGCGACTTCCCTGTCCCGATCAGCGCGGTGCTAGCCGCCGCAGCTCGGGAAGCACACAGCCCGGCCCAGCCCAGCTCCCGCCCAACACGCAGCCCCGGACCACCACGCCCCCGGGGCCCAACCCGGTAAAGCCACTAACCGGCAAGCCACTGACCACGGCGACCAAGCCCTGACACGTTGCGGTGCCGTGCCCAGTCATGCCCCGCTGAGGCGAGGCGCTGTTTCCAGGGCTGGGGGTCCTTATCCGCGATCTCGGCGTACAGCCTCGCGCACGTGAGGGCGAAAGCGTCGATGGCCTTATCTGGGGCCACCGCCCAGCACTCGCACTGTGCCGCCCATGCTTCGGCCTCGGCGGCGGTGTGGCCGCCGAGCATCAGGCGCAGCAGGAAGCAGGCCGGGTCGATGAATGCGGCGCCGCGGGTGGGCCAGGCCCAGTCGATGATCCACGCAGTACCGGCGTCCATGAGCACGTTGAGCGGGTTGAAGTCGGTGTGCAGCAATGTGTCGCCCTCCAGGAGGTCCCCGGCCTCGTCGTCAAGGTAGGCCGCCCACCGCTGCTCAGCCCGCTTGACCGGGAGATCGGGACAAGGGATCTGCTGCAGTCGGCCGAGGACCTGGACGACAGCGGTCAGGTCCGCCGACCCCGGTGCGTAGTCAGCGTGCCGTGTGCCAGAAAGGTAGTTGAAAGCCAGCAGATTCCATCCAGCGCCTTCGGCTTGCCACCGCAGCCGCGGGGCTACCGGCAGCACATACGGGTTGATCATCGCTTCGCGGTGCTGGCGCACGACACCGGGGTGGTCAGTGCGCAGGCCCTTGACGAAGACAGGCCCGGTACCTGTGTCCAGCACGACCGCTAGCTGAGAGTTCAGCCCGCCGGTCACCGTCCGGGCACCAAGCACCAGCCCGGTCCGTGCCTGGATCAGGTCACGGACGGGCTGGCCGAGGTCATCCCAGTCGGTGTGCTGCACGCTCATCCTTGATGCTGGCTGCGGCCAGATCGGCATCCTGAACCGGCCCCGCCCGCTCCACTGGTCAGGGGGGTGTGGGCAGGCTGACCCGTTTCACTGCGGCCGGAGGCTGGAGGCGGGCGCGGTGCCGATGACAGCACTCAGGGCGCGGAGCGCGGTGGCAGTGGCCTCGGCTGGCGTGGTGCCCGGGGGATTCCAGTAGCGAAGTTCGGCGTACCCGTCCTCGTCGATGATGATCTCGGCATCACGCTTGCCGGACGGGCTGAGGGTCGCGGTCAAATCGAGCCCGGCGCGGGCATCGGTCAAGTGCGTGATCAGGCCGTAGGCGGTCAACTCGGCGGCCATGGCGCGCATGTGTTCTCCGTCGTACTGGGCGGTTGTGGCAAGGCTGGGCTCGGTCATCGTTGTCTCACCTTCTGGGTGTCGTGGGTTGGCGGTGGCTGGCGTAAAGGCGGTCATGAGCACTCCAGCTCAAACCAGACGGTCCGGCCTGTGGCGCTGTCGCCGGTGATGCCCCAGGAGCAGGCGAGCTGGCTGACGATGTGCAATCCGTGGCCGTGCTGCCCGTTCTCGCTGGAGCTTGGTCCCCACAGGCCGCCCTGGTCTTCGACTTC
>CAYPQM010000316.1:1375-2932 GCA_964412845.1 uncultured Streptosporangiaceae bacterium | reverse complement strand
ACATCAAGATCACCGACAACGCGCTGATCCCGATGAAGGAGCGCGTGGTCGGCCGCAAGTACGACCCGCTGGTCTGGCTCGGCTCCAAGATCTCCCGCCGCCCCCGGCACGACACCCCCGCCGTGCCGGGAAAGATAAGCTAACTGGCAATGCAGGCTCTGCACATCAGAGGATGCTGGTGAGCGACGTCAGATTACCCATCACACGGCTGGCCCTGCTGGCTGCGGTCCTCTGCGCGGGCTGTTCGGTCTCTGTCCACGCCGGGCAGGGCAATCCGCAGGCCGAGCAGGCCTACCGCACCGCGATCGCCCAGCCCTTCAACGACCTGACCTCGGCAGCAGGAAAGGCCAACCGCGTGTGCGCTGGGGGCAGCCAGCCCAACCCCCAGCAGTGCTACACGGACACCGCCGGCGAGATTAGTAGTGCGCGCGCGGTTGAGCAGGCCCTGCGCAGCGTGCCCACCCCGCCGCGTTTCGCCAAAGCCAACGCCGATCTCCTGCATGGTCTGGCCATCTTCGTCCAGGGCCTGACCAAGCGTAACGACGGGCTGGCTGCACATTCAACCTCAGAATACTCGGCCGGCGAGAATCTGATCACACATGGATTGGCTATCCAGAAATCTGCCTTTGCCGAATACCCCGCCGACGCAAATATCGTGGCCTGACCTGCGACACGTGGAGAAGGAGCAGGGCCCCCGCTTCCGCTAACCGGACGGCAACAGCTCGCTGACGAATACCACGACTCCCATGAATATAAGCAATGCTCCCATAAATCGGAACGATGGCACTTTGACATTGAACTTCCGCCGCAACGGCCCGGCGCTCCACCATTCAATTGTCCGGGATCTCCACGCGGACGTGAATTTGCGATAGTCGAAGAGAATAAGCGCTCCCAGCACGACGAGAACCACGGACGATATGATCACCAGCGCCCGGCCCATCTGGGTCACCAGCTAAAAGGAAAAACGTGCGGGAAGGTATGTATCCGGAACGAATAGGACCAGGTAAAGGCCGCCCCTGGTGTTCCCGCGCCGCCCCCGAGCTCAGTGGAGAAGTCAGTACTTGAGCCCGCCTGGAACATGTGCAGCGGGTTTCGCGGATTTCCCCATGTCTCGGCGCCGCCAACCAGATAGCCACCCGGTCCTTCGCCGGAAAGAGTGAACGAGTTTCCATGCACGAAGTTATCTGTGCTGTTTGGACTGCCCCCGCCCTTGCCCCAGGGGCCGCCGATCCACCCGGCTCGCAGCATGCCGCTGCCGCCAGGGGTCCCGACCCCCGCTTCAGGTCCGAGATAAAGGTGCCCACTGCGGGTGAGCGTGAGCACAGCCCCACCGCCTCCCCATATGAACCCTGAAACGTCGAGGCTAACGTAGTCGGGCAGATGCGGATGGGGACACCAGCCGAAGATGCAGAATGAATGGTTGCTGGCCTTCCGGGTGACCAAGGGCTTGGCCATGGTCGCGGTTGGGCGCGGGGCCGCGAAGAGCGGGGTGTACGGGTCGCGCGTCGGCCCGTAGTACGCGGGCGGGTAGTAGGACGGGTTGTAGGGACTGTAACC
>CAYPQM010000316.1:0-1275 GCA_964412845.1 uncultured Streptosporangiaceae bacterium | reverse complement strand
CCGCTGCCGCTGCTGCTTCCGCCGCCGCCGCTGGTGTCGCCGGCGGTGGGGTGTTTTTCGAAGTATTGGAGGCTGGCGCAGACGGAGCCGTTGCAGAGCATAAGGCCGGTGGGGTCTGAGTTCACGACGGGGTTGGCGGCGGCGTATGTGTAGCCGTTGAGTTCCTGGGAACTGGTGGCTTCGAGGAGAGGGTCGAGACTCACGAACCGGCCGGTTGCTGAGTCGTACTGGCGGGCTCCGATCATGGTCAGCCCGGTGTTGGCGTCAGCGGGCTTGTTCAGGAACCCACGGTTGTCGACCCAGGTAACCGTGCTGCCACGGGATTGGCCATAGGGGGTGAACTGGCGCCAGGTCGGGTTCTGCGCGGTGCTGTCGAGAGCCAGGACCGCGGTGCCGTGCTGGTCGGTGATCTCATAGCCGTAGGCACTGCCGCTGCCGGTGCGATAGGCGGTGCCGCCGCCGGGCAGGCCGTAGTAGCGGACCCCGGTTGCGGCTTGGGTGGCTGTGTTGAGGCTGATCTGCTCGTTCGGGAGGTAGAGGGTGGTGGTCCCGGGGTCCTTCTCCAGGAGCAGGTTGCCGTCGGCGTCATAAACGAAGTGGCTGTCCCCGCCGGTGCCGCCGGTGATCCCGGTAAGCTGCCCGGCATCGTTCCAGGTGAGAGCCTGAGGGCCCAGCCCGGCGGTGCGGGTGGTCATGTCGCCGGAGGCGTCGTAGGCGTAGCTGGTGCTGCCGGTGGACCCGCCGGTGGTGCTAGTGGAGGTCAGGGTGCCGGGCTGGCTGGCGCCGTTGCCGTTGTAGGCGTAACTGGTGGTGGTGTCGCTCCCGCCGCTGGTGGAGTGCTGGATCTGGCTAGTGCGGTTGCCCAGGGCGTCGAGGGACCAGCTGGTCCAGTACGTGCTTGTCGGGCCAAGGTTGTCGCCCACCATGGACGAGTTGGATGACGATGGTGTGGTCCCGCAGGAGTCGGTGGCGGTCCAGGCCGCTGTCAGCCGGTCGAGCTGGTCGTAGTTGTAGCACTGGGTTTCTGAGCTGGCTGACGAGCCCAGGCGGGTGCTGACCTGGCGGGTGATGTTCCCGGCCGGGTCGTACCTGTAAGCCTCTTCATCAAGGTTGGCCGGGGTTGCCACCGCCCGGGTGACCAGCTGATCGGTCAGGTTTCCGGTGTGGACGTCGTAGGTGTCGCTGATATAGCCGAGATTCGGGGCTGAGCCGATAGTTTCCTGGTTCGCCCGCCCGTAGGCGTCGTAGGTGACTGCCTGGTCGTAGGTGGTGCCC
>CAYPQM010000315.1:0-2969 GCA_964412845.1 uncultured Streptosporangiaceae bacterium | reverse complement strand
CCCTGATATCGCGGCCGGGCCAGCTCGGCCCGGACCCGGTCAAAACGCTGCGGCAAGGTGGTTATCCGCATGCTCGGAGGCAGGGACAGCACGGGCTGTGCTGCGTTAATCGCGGCGTCAAGCTGCCCGGCGCGGAGCCGGGCGGTAGCCAGGTCAATCCGGGCCGCCATCTTGCAGTGGTCGCTGTGATCCTCGCCAGGCTCCGGCCCGGTCTCGTAAAGGTCGACGGCGCGCTCTAGCTCGGCGATCGCCTCGCTCTCCCCTTCGGGGATCTCGACAACGGTGGCGCCGGCGTAGTATTGCTGGCAGGCCCGGGAGAAGCCGAACTCACCGCCGATCGAAAGAAGATCGTCCCAGTGCTCTCGTTCCCTCGCGTCGCCGGCGGCGTCGATGGCGTTGCGGGCCGAGTCAGCGTCACCGAGACGCGCGGCAGCCCTGGCGCACATCAGATGGAGCTGCGCGCCGTTGGGTCCGGCTGGAAGATACGCCAGCCCACTGCGGGCGAGGTCGCGGCTTTGCCGGGGCTGGTTGTTCCAGTAGGCGATGTTGGCCAGTTCCAAGCGCATACGCGCCATCAGTGGCCGGTGATCGATCGCCACGGCATAGGCCCAGCCTGCGCGAACCAGCTCCTCGGCCGACCGGGCGCTCCCAAGGTCTTTGGCCGCCACGGCCATCAAGCCGTTCAGGCAGCCGAGCAGGAAGTACAGGTCAACCTGATCGCGTGGCCAGAGCTGCCGGTCCAGCGCCGCATACATCCGGCTGCGCACCCGCCGCATCTCCAGGAACAGCGGCAGCGGCTCGCCGGTCATGTAGTCGTGCGACAGCCGGGCCACGTCGGCGCGCAACTGCTCTAAGGTCGCCTCACCGATGTCGCGGCGTTCGGCCCGCTCGGCGTGCTCGCCGCCTTCGTGCGCCGCCATCAGCACCTCTCGCTCGATCCAGGACCCAGGTGGATCGGGTTCCTGCATCCCACGGTAAGCGACGTTCGCGGCGGACGGACGGCCTGGTTCTACCGGGCCGGCTGGCCGGTAGGGCATCAGCGCCCCGGCCTGGGCTGCCGCTGAGCAGGGTGGGACGCAGGCGGTGGCTGGGACGCAGGCGGTGGCTGGGTCGTCCGGTGCCTGCCCCGGCCGGGCCGGGCCGAACTGGGCCAGCGGGATGCCTAACGCCTTGCAGTAATGCAACTTGTACCGTTCAGACACGCCGCCGTGCCCGGTCTCCCAGCGCCGGATGTTGCGGCACATGGCCTCGTTGCCGGGCACCCCGGTATCGCCGCTGTCCCGGGCGGCCGCGCGCAACTGGCGGGCCATCTCGGGCACCGGCCAGCCGTGCGCCCGCCGCTGCTGCCGCAGCCATGCGCTGAGTTCGCGTGACATGGCACCTGCTTTCACGTTGCGGATAGGGCCACGCACCGCTCAGGGCCCGGCGGCCCGATACCGGGTTGCCACCCCCCGCAGCCGCCGCCCGAGTGGCAATAGGGCATTCCCCGTGCGTGCGCCACACCCTGCCATGCCGCCTGCTCACCGGCAATATCAGTTGGGCCAGGTTGACCTTTTCTGTCCGGCTCTGGACCTGGTTACTTTCTTGATTCCGCTCGGGGTAATGAGCACAGTAGGCCTCCGCGAGCAGGAAACGCAGACCTTATTGGAGGACGACATGGCCGTTGCCGGCGAAGCCCCGCAGCAAGACGCCGGCCCGTTAGCTGAACCATTGCCGCCCGGGTCCGGGCTGCGGTGGTGCCGGGTGTTCCCGGGTGAGGGCAGCCAGCTAAGCGTGCTGCGGCGGTGGCTGGCCTCGCTGCTGCCGGACTGCCCCGCACGTGATGATGCCACCCTGGTCGCCACCGAACTGGCCACCAACGCGATCGTGCACACGGCCAGCGGGCGCGGTGGCTGGTTCGCCGGGCAGATCACCTGGTGCCCGGCGGTGGTCCAGGTCGCGGTGGCCGACTGCGGCGCCCCCGGCGGCCCGCGGTGGGCAGTCGGCCCGGCCGCCGAGCACGGCCGGGGGTTACTCGTCGTGCGCACCCTGGCCGCCCGCACCGGGGTCTCCGGCGATCACCGGGGCCGCCTGGTGTGGGCCGATATCCCGTGGGCTGACGCAGCCGCCCCGGCATCCCCGCCGCCCAGCTATGACGCGGCGCTGGCCCGCGAGTTGCTGTCCCGGACCGCCGAGCTGCCCAGCAGCAAGGGCGGCCTGCTGGCCGTGCTGACCGAATACCGGCATGCCCTGGCCGCACTCACCGCCGATCCCAGGCGGCATTCCCAGCCCGCCTGCGCCCCGTCCCCGGAGGCACCTGGCCCAGGCGGCCGCCACCGGCGCTGCCTGGGCCAGGATCCATGCTCCGAGCCCACCCCCGGACGGGCGTCATGAACGCCCGCGCCGACCGGGGGGCCGGACATGTCATGCCTCCTCAGGTGCAGGTGGTGCCGTTGACGGTGAAACCGGACGGCGCGGTGTCGTTGCCCGTCCAGGTGCCCTGGAAGCCGAGGGAGACACTGCCGCCCGGGCTGATCGCGCCGTTATAGCTGGCGTTGGTGGCGGTGACGCTTTCGCCGCTCTGGCTCAGGGTGGCGTTCCACGAGGTGGTGATCTTCTGATCCCCGGGGAAGGTGAAGGCCAGCTTCCAGCCGCTGACCGGGGCGGTCCCGGTATTGCCGATGGTGACGCCGGCCACGAAGCCGCCGGCCCACTCGCTGGTCTTCGTGTAACTGACATGACAGGTGCTGCCCGGGGCCGGGCTGGTCGGCGGCGGGCTGGCCGGCGGCGTGGGCGCGGGCGGCGTGGTCGGCGGAGTGGTGCTGTCCAGGCCGAAGAAGTGAATGGCGTAGGCGGCCATGCCGCTCTCCGGCAGCACGTGCCCGGCGCCCGCGATGCTGATCGCCTCGACCTGCACGGTCCCGGTGCCGCCGGCATAGCGGGTCCGGGTCCAGCCTGACACCGGCGTGTCAGTCGACGTGGGGGTCTGG
>CAYPQM010000314.1:0-2986 GCA_964412845.1 uncultured Streptosporangiaceae bacterium | reverse complement strand
ACCCCCCCGCTCACGGCGGCCCCGGCCAACCACCCCCGCACACCGCATAAGTAACCCACGCGCACCGCGGGGGGCCGGGTACTTCCGGCCCCGCCGCGCCACCATGTGCGCCCGCTGCAGTGAGCGACGATCTGCGATCGCAGCGGCAGGGGGGCACCGGCACGACGCTTCCCGGAACACAGAGGTGGAACCGCCCGGCGCGTGTACCCGCGGCCAGCGCAAGCTAGCGAACTTGCCCCTTCGCGAACCGGCCGAGATGACGAGGTGGCCGAACCCCCACCTGAGCCAGACCGAGCGCGGCCAGCACCAGCCGTCCGACCGCGTCCTCAAACTGATCTCCGGGCACTCGGCGTTCCCGGCGAGACGCTGCTCGCGCAGGCGGGCCCGTCCCACGGCAGCAGCCCCGGCACGCAATATGCCGCGGTGCCGGTGCGGGCGGTGCAGACGGCAGTCCGGCCAGACCAGCAGCTGACCGCAGAGCAGAAGAGCCTTCTGATCGCCGTCTACCGGTTGGCGAAACGATATTTGGTGCTCTGATGCGCGCCGGGTGCGAGGGCTAAACGGTGGACCGGGTAACAGTCGCCCCCAGTCGGTGAACGCACCTAGACACCGGCTCTATCCTCATCTGCCGCATACGGCGCGCGTCAGGTCAGGCAGGATCTGACCACCGGCGGCCGGGACGTTCGCCGCATCATCGACGGGCACCTGGGTCCGGCGGCGACCTCCAGGCCAGTCACGCCCGCCGAGTCGGCGGGCGGCATCGGGCTAAGTCGACAGACCGCATCACGCTGAGTGATGGGAAAAGGTCAGAGAGAAGGCTCGCCGAGCCGCCTAATCTGTATTCCAGCGTTGGCTGTGCGCTGGACGCTGCGGTGTGCTCAGATCGGCGATTCTCGCGCTGCGGATCGGGGCCCGCCGGGGGTACGGCCGCCGATGCTGCTCGGCGGTCTAGGTCAATGGGCGTGGAAGCGCCCGGCCGCGACAGGTGCCACCGGCCCGCCGACCCACAGCCGACCGTCCGGGCCAGGCCGGACCTCGATCGTGCTGGGCCGCCCGGTGAATCGGCCCTGATGGACCAGCAGGGGTTCCCCGGCGGGACGGACGCCGTGGTGCAGCAGGTAGCCGGCAGCCGGGCCGGCCGCGCTGCCAGTCGCGACATCCTCCACCCGGCCGGCGTTGTCCCAGGTGCGGCCCTCCGGGCGGTCCGGGTCGAGCACGTAGACGAACTTCGCTCCGCTGGCGCCCAGAAGCCCCTCGAAACCCCGGTGCTTGATGGCGGCGCGGTCCAGGCCGGCCTGAACTGGCACGATCAGGTAGGGCAGGCCCGTGCTGACGACCTGCATCGGCAGCGCCGGATGCAGCTGGCCACGGGCCAGATTCAGGGCGTCGCGGTAGGTCTCCGCAAGCTCGCCTGCTATGGCTGGGCCGAACTGCGGGACACCTTGATCCATGGTCGCGTCCACCCACCGGTCCGCACCGCGGGTCTGGACCTCGACCCTGCGCTGCGCCACCTCCAGGGTCCAGCTCTCTTGCGCGTCAGGGACCGGTAGCAAGGTATGCAGCACAGCCGCAGCGCCCAGCACCGGATGACCGGCGAAGTGCAGCTCCTCATCCTCGGTGAAGATCCGCAGCCGGGCAAACCGGCCCGGCAGGTCCGCCCCGGCCAGGAACGATGTCTCGAACTGGCGGACCTCCCGCGTCACTTCCTGCATCACAGCCGTCGGCAAGTGCTCCGCATCCAGCACCACCACAAGGCCGTTGCCCTGCAACGCGCGCCGGCTGAATACGTCAACATGCCGGTAGTCGAGGTCAAGCACGCCCCACCCCAATCAGGCCCAAGGCCAGAGCTTTCCGCCAGGCCGTCCCGCGGACGAAAACATCCACCGGGCCACCCCGGCGAGGCTCGCACGCAGGCCGGCCGGCATACAAGCGCACTAGCTGGTCACCGGGCGTGGTGGAGCAGCCGATCGACAAGTACGCATTCCGCTGATAGGGGCGGCACTGGAGAGTGAACTCCGGGCGCGTCCTGGCGGTGCATAGCGAACGTTCTGCTGCGTCGGTGAGCCGATGCAGGTGCCCAAGATGACTGATCTGGTTCCTGCGCTGACGACCCACCCGTTTGCTCAGTCAGCCGTTCCGCCCGATGGTGAGAGACGGGAGCGAAGCGCGTTTGAGGCTGTGCCCGCGCGGGCCCGGGCTGCGCGATGACAAACTGTTGCCGTGGGCACATGGCCAGAGCACCTTGCCGTGGGTGCGTTGCGGGTCGTTCGCTGGAGCGTGCATTACGACGAGGCGGTCGCCTTTTACCGGGATGCTATCGGGCTGCGGGTCCTGGAAACCTTCCGTGACAGTTATGGCCTGGACGGGACAATCCTTGGCCTGCCAAGCGGCCCGGTTCACCTGGAGATCGTCCGCCTGGCGGAGCGGGTGTCCCTGGCGCGCGGACTTGATCAGCTGGTGTTCTACCTGCCGGATGCTGCCGCCCAGGAGCAGGTGAGGGCACGGCTCGCGGCCGCCGGCGTCCACCCGGTTGCGCAGATCGATTACTGGGAGGCTAACGGCGGCATTACCTATCAGGACCCAGACGGGAGAGAAGTCGTGTTCGCGTCCTGGGTCTATGGCCCGCCGCGATCCTGATCGGCGCCCGGTTTACCCCGGGCTCACGAGGCCGCGGTCGACGCCGGACTGGCGCGGCTGGTTCCTGCTGACCGGTTTTCTCGCGCCTGCCAGGGCTTCTGGGTCTTCCGAATACGCTGCCGGGCCGCATGGGGATCATCGGAGTACGGCCCGTCCCGGCGGGGTGAGGCTGGGCTGACGGTGCCCTGGTTTCGATGCTGGCCGCCTGCCCGGGCCCGGTCTGCGGCCTGCGCCCGGCGCTGGCGTTGATCGCGGCGGTCGCGTCACGCTGGGTCAGTCCGCTGTGGCCTTGATCGGGATTTGCTTCTGCGGCATTCCGCGGTTATTGTCAGTGTCCTGATGAACTTAT
>CAYPQM010000313.1:0-3027 GCA_964412845.1 uncultured Streptosporangiaceae bacterium | reverse complement strand
TCATCTATGCCGATCTCTCGGTCCGAGAAGTCGACGCGCCGCCGAACGTGCCGGGTGGGCTGGCCTGGCCTGGCCGGCCGGCTGGCTGGTCAGCCGCGGGCCGCGCCGCGGGCCGCGGCGCGCGCGGCGCGGCCCGCTCGGATACGGCGGCCAGCAGACCGTGGTCCGCTGGGATCTGCCGCGACATCACGGCGACGTGCGCCGCGCTCGGCCGGTCCTGCGGGTTCGCGCCCAGGCAGGCGGCCCAGAGGGCGGCCAGGCTGGCCGGCACCAGGTCGGCGGCGCCCGCGCCCGGCATCCCGGCGCCGGGCGCGCTTCCGGCGATCCCGGTCAGGCACGCGACGAACACCACGCCGAGCGAATACATGTCCGCCGCCGGGGTCGCCGCGCCGCCGCTGGCCAGCTCGGGGGCGGGGTAGGCGAGCGGGCCGCGGGGACGCCCGGGGGGCAGCGGACCGCGCAGCGCCGCGAGACCAAAGTCGGTGATCTTGACGCCGGTTGGCCCGAGCACGATGTTGGCGGGCTCGATGTTGCCGTGCACCGTGCCAGCCCGGTGCGCCACCGCCAGCGCATCGGCCACGGCGCCCAGGATCCGCAACGCCTCTCTGGCCGGGAGTGGGCCGTGGGTGAGGCGCTGCTCCAAGGTCTCACCGCTGACCAGTTCCCTGACGACATAGGGCACGATGACGCCCGCACCAAGGTCACCCTCGCCGTACTCGTACACCTCAGCGATCGCCGGGTGCGACAGTTGCGTGACGGTCCTGGCCACCAGCCGGAACCTGGCCTGCGCCACGGCATCGCCGACCTGGTGGGCCTGGAGTGCCTTGACGGCCACTTCACGGCCTGACCGCTGATCCACAGCACGCCAGACGGCGCTGGAGGCGCCCGTCGCGATCGGCTCGACCAGCCGCAGCCTTCCGTCGAGAACCAATCCCACCCCTAGTTGATTCACGCACATGAGTCTGCCCGAATGAATTACCCGATGCGACCATTGTGGCAATCCGTAACAATGCCGCCCGGCCGCGGCCCGCCGACCAGCCGCCGGGGGCGCCAGGCCGCCGGAATGTTGCGTGGTCAACTATCGTTATGGACGGGGTAGGCCGAGCCTGAGCGAAGGAGAGATCATGCCCGCCGTGACCGCTGAAGACATCCTGGTCCTGCCCCGGGTTCCGGACCCGGATGCCGCCGCCTTGACCAGCCGGCCGGTGGTATCGGTAACCACCGCCCCGTCCGGCTTCGAAGGCGAGGGCTTCCCGGTCCGCCGTGCGTTCGCCGGCGTGGACCTGGCCCGGCTCGACCCGTTCATTCACATGGACCAGATGGGCGAGGTGGACTACGCGCCGGGTGAGCCGAAGGGCACCGCCTGGCATCCGCACCGCGGCTTCGAAACCGTCACCTACATCATCGACGGGGTCTTCCGGCACCAGGACTCCAATGGCGGCGGCGGCGTGATCACCAATGGCGACACCCAGTGGATGACGGCCGGCGGCGGGATTCTGCACATCGAGGAGCCGCCGGAGGAGCTGGTGGTCAGCGGCGGCCTGTTCCACGGCTTCCAGCTCTGGGTGAACCTGCCGTCCAGGCTCAAGATGACCAGCCCGCGCTACCAGGACATCCGGGCCGGCCAGGTGGCTCTGCTGTCGTCACCCGACGGCGGCGCGCTGATCCGGCTCATCGCCGGTGACCTCGCGGGTCACCAGGGTCCGGGCGTGACGCACACCCCAATCACCCTGCTGCACGTGACCCTGCAGCCAGGCGCGCGGCTCCGGCTGCCCTGGCGGGCCGACTTCAACGCGCTGGTCTACGTGCTGGGCGGCAGCGGGACGGTCGGGCCGGAGCAGCGTCCGGTGCGCACCGGCCAGCTGGCCGCGTTCGGCCCCGGTGACGTGATCACCGTCGGCGCCGACACCACACAGCAGGGCCCCGGCCGCGAACTGGACATCCTCGTCCTCGGCGGTGAGCCGATCCGGGAGCCGGTAGCCGCCTACGGCCCGTTCGTGATGAACACCAGGGACGAGCTGGTCACCGCGTTCGAGGACTACCAGGCCGGCCGCCTCGGCAGCATCCCGGCCACCCGCACCCCGATCCCCCAGGAGCCGCACCCCGGCCACGACGTCCTGTAACGACGACTGTCCGGCACACCCGCCGGCGTTTCCGCGGAAACGCCGGCGGCCCGCGTTCGCGCGGAAACGATGTGGGTCAGTGAGCTGCTTCGAAGGCTCCAGCGGTGAGGACCGCCGCCACGCCGCACGAGTCGATCTCGGCCGCGACAGCGATGTCGGCGGCACCGCCGCGCGGGCTGAGTTCCCGGCCGGACGCGGAGCCCGCCAGCGCCGCCGCGATGTCGGGCGTCGTTTCGTAGCAGCTCCGGGCCGCGGCGGCCTCCGGGGACAGCGGGCCAGCGGCCGCGCGCGCCAAGGCGGCGATGACCGCGCCCGCCCCCAGCAGGTCCTCCAGCGCGGGGCGCAGGCTGCCGTCCGGCCAGCGTTCACCGGCCGCTATCACGGTGACCGGGCGGTCCGGAGTGCCCAGCCCGCGCCCCGCGATCCAGCGGCTGGTCGCAGTCACGTTCCGCAGGGATGCGGCGAGGAGATCCGTGCGGCTGGACGGTGTTGCTGCCGCGGCGGCAATCGCGGAACCGTTCGGTGACGGCAGCACCAGGCGCGGCGTGAACGGCGCGCGGCGCAGCACCGCCGGCGACAGGGACCATGGTGTGTCCGGGGAACCAGCCCGGCGACCGGCGGCCAGCACCGCCTGCTGCCGCCGGGCGAACGCCGCCGCCGCACTGTCGTGCCGAGGGTAGGGGAAGACGCGGATCCCGGCCTCGACGGCGACCGTGACCGACGTGCTGAACGACAGCACATCCACGATCACCAGGCATGCGCTGGCCGGGGCCAGCCGGTCCGCCCCGGCCGGTCCCCAGTCGAATCGCACACCGTGAGGTGCCTGCGCGAACCAGTCGCTCATGGCGGCCAGCCTGCCAGCCGCGTCCCGGCGGCGCACGGGCCCGGCGGCGCACGGGCCCGG
>CAYPQM010000312.1:0-3037 GCA_964412845.1 uncultured Streptosporangiaceae bacterium | reverse complement strand
GACAGGCCCGGCGGTCCGGACCGGTCCCACGGGCGCCGGCCGCCGTCAGCGCCGCTCCCGCAGTCGAGATCCGCGCCGGGCCGGCTGTCAGGCACGCCGCCCGGCCCAGCCGGGGCCCGCAGGTCACCGCCGGAGGGCTGTGCGTGGCTGGCGGCACCGTGCCCGGGCCGGAAGTACTGCTCGGCCAGCAGGCCTTCCTCGGCGCCCAGATCCCGGGGGAGCACCGGCCGGCCGGGCAGTTCCAGCCCGGCCGGGACCAGGTCATCGTTGATCTCCGCGTCGGCGCCCCGGACCCAGGCGCGCGCGTCCTCCGGCGTGACCCCGGCCGTCATGGCCCGCTCCCCGTGCGCGCGCAGCAGGTGGCAGACGTGATGCACCAGCACGCTGCCGAACTGGGCCGCGGTCCATTCCGAGGTGAGCCCCGGGTCCGCGTGCAGCCGCCAGCCGTCGTCCACCGCGACCGTGGCGATGCCGGGTGCCGCGATCACCTGCGCGCCGAACAGCCCGCTGGCCAGGTACGGGAAGCGCGACGCGGCCCACAGCCGCCCGGCGGCCAGCCCCGGCACGCTCTCGGCCTGCGGGGTGCTCACCCGCGCAGCAGGCCCGCGTCGCGGAGCACCGGCGCGAACAGGCGGACCTCGGCCGGCAGGGGTACCCCGGCCGGGCGGCAGCGGGTCAGCACGCGCGCCGCGACCGCCGCCACGTCCGGTGCCGTGCTGGCTGCCTTCCCCAGCACCTGCCAGCCCGCCAACCAGCGTGCCGGGGTGGGGTCGGCGGCCACCACCGCGGCGACGGCGGCGACGGCCGCATAGGCACGGTCGCCGCGGGCCGGCAGCACGAACTAGGACGGGTCGGCGAGCACGACCTCAGGGTCAGGCAGGTCCATCTCGGCCAGCCAGGAGAGGAACTCGACACCGGCCCCGTCGCCGACTGCGCCGCGGACCAGCGCCGAACGCGCCTCATCAGCCGATCCGGCCGCCCCGCTGGCGGCCCACAGCCGGGCGGCCATCTCCCAGGTCCGCGGGCTCGGCCAGCCGCGCCCTGACGAGGCGGCATCGGACGGCGGGGCGCAGGCCAGGCCTGGGCGGACCTGCAAGAACGCGGCCACCAGGGCGAGGGCCAGGCCCAGCTCAGCCTCCCAGCCCTCGGGCAGATCCGGCACCACTGGCGCCGCCCACCCTCCGGCCAGCCCATCCGCCACCGCCCGCGGGTCGACGTCCCAGGCCAGGTGGCACAGCCGGTTGGCCAGCGGGGCGGACAGGTCCCAGCCGTCGGCCGCCTGCTCCGGCGGGTTGGCCGCGGCCACGACCGCTACCTCTGGCGGCAGTTCCAGGTCGCCGACCACCCGTTCCAGGACCACCCGGAGCAAGGCGGCCTGCACGGCCGGCGGCGCGGTGGACAGCTCGTCGAGGAACAGCAGGCCGCGCCCGGCCGTGGCCAGCCGCCGGGCCCACACCGGCGGAGCGAACCGCACATCGTCGCCAACGACAACCGGCAGCCCGGCGAAGTCCGACGGTTCGCGGATCGACGCGATCACGGTCTCGCAGGGCCAGCCCAGGGCGGTGGCCATGGCGCGGATGACGGACGTCTTCCCGGTGCCTGGGGCACCCCACAGCAGGACCGGCACCCGTGCCGCGACGGCTACGCCGAGGGCTTCGACCACCGCGGCCTGCCCCTGGCTGCTGCGGGGGAGTGACCTCCAGGGTTCCCCCGCCCCGGCGGATCGCCGGCCATCGCTCATGTCTGCTCCTCGCGTCGCACTGACCAGTCTCCCCGGTAGTGGCGGGCGCTCAGGACGACCGGCTCGGCGGCAGGCCGGCGCAGGCCCAGCAGGCGGGCGTCCGGCCAGGTCACGTCCAGGACGTCAACGACCAGATGATCGCCGAGCAGCGCCAGTCCGGGCGCCCAGACGCGGGCGAGCCAGCCGGGCGGCAGCGACGCGGTGAGGCCGGAGCCGGGGCCGGTCCCGGTGAGCTGCATGCTGCCCCAGCCGGTTTCCTCGTGCAGCGACGCGGTGACCTGATCGGCGTCGATGCCGAGCCAGGCACTGGCTGCGGGCGCCAGCCGTCCGGTCAGCGCCGCGACCAGGGCGGGACGGGCGCGGGCCCGGTCGCGGGCCCGCGGGCCGTCCGGTGACCAGGCCGCGGCCACCGCGCCAGACAGGCGCTGCTGGAAGACCGCGCCCAGGGCGAACACGGTCAGCAACTCTCGCTGGCTGACCCAGGCCCGGTCGGTCGGCGCGTCTCCCGGGTGCCTGGGCAACCGCTGCGGCGCCGCGACACGGAAGTGCCCGTGGCTGGCGACGCCGTGGGGCAGCGGTCCCCTGCTGAGCGGGGCGGAGCCGGGCCTGGTCCCTGGTCCCGGCCGGGGCGGCAATTCCGGCAGCGATTCCCAGGTGATGGTGAGCTCGTCGGCGGCCGACCGGGGGCCGAGGGCGAGCACGTCCAGGTCATCGCTGTGCGCGGCCCAGGCTTCGGCGATGGTCACGCATTCGGCCTGGTCGCCGCCCAGCGCGGCGAAGATGAGCTCGCCCTCGGCGTCGGGGTGATCCGCCGCGATCAGCCGGCCGTCGGCCCAGCGCATCCGGTGGCGGCCTGCGCCGCAGCCGACCCTGGTCTCCACCGGGGGGAACGCTGCCCACCACGGCGGGCTCATCCGGCTGCCTGCCAGTCAACCGGGACTGTCACGGTGACCTGCGTGGATTGGCTGGTCAGCATGATCTCCAGCGACGTGGCCGCCGGATGCAGCGGCGGGACAAATGTGATGTCCATGTCCGCTTCACCGTGCCGGAAGCCGCTGCGGGTCCGCCTCCCCACATGCCAGCGTCCGGCACTGTCGCACGCCCACCAGGAGAACCGGTCATCGCCGCGGCGGAACGCGGCCCACGGCGGCTGCTGCCCCCAGGCCAGTACGTGCAAGGTCAGCGTGTCGCCCGTCGAGTACAGCCCGGCCAGGGTGAAGCGGGTGCCGTCGATTTCAGGCAGCACCGCGGCGACGGCGGCGACACCGCGCGGCCCATCCGTCCGGTTCTCGTCGG
>CAYPQM010000311.1:0-3084 GCA_964412845.1 uncultured Streptosporangiaceae bacterium | reverse complement strand
TCTGACGTTATGGTCGCGGCGGAACCGGCGGCCGGGACGGCCGGAACCCGGCCGGCCTGACCGGCGGCGATGAGTGGACGCTCGCTGCTGGCCGGACGGCGCATTCCGCCCGCGGACAGCCCGCTGCCCGAGGCATGATGTGCGAGACACGATGTGCGAGGCCCAGCGCGCGGCGCGCGGCATCGGGCTCGTAGGCTACGGCGGGTGACCGATCAACGTGTGGCGCCGCCCCGGCCCCCCGTGGTGGGCCCCGTCGTGGGCATGGTGGGGGCTGGTCAGCTCGCGCGGATGACCTTCCAGGCGTCTATCGCGCTCGATGTGGGGTTCCGCGTCCTCGCCGCGCAGCCGGACGAGAGCGCCGCCCAGGTCTGCCCCGGTACCAGCTTCGGTGACTACCAGGACCTCGACGACCTGCTCAGCTTCGCCGCCGGCTGTGACGTGCTCACCTTCGACCATGAACACGTGCCCGGGCCGCAGCTGGCCGCGCTGGAGAAGGCCGGGGTCCCGCTGCGCCCGGGCCCGGAAGCGCTCCGCTTCGCCCAGGACAAGCTGGCCATGCGTGAGCGGCTGACCGCGCTCGGGGTGCCCTGCCCCCGGTACGCGCCCGTGGCCGGCCTCGACGACGTCACCGCGTTCGCGGCCGGCTCTGGGTGGCCCGTGGTGCTCAAGGCGGTCAGCGGCGGGTACGACGGCCGCGGGGTCTGGGTCTGCGCCGCGCCGGAGCAGGCGGCCGAGGTCCTGGCGCATGGGCTCGCGCTGATCGTGGAAGAGCATGTCGGGTTCGACCGGGAGCTGGCCGCGCTGGTCGCCCGCTCCCCGCACAACCAGGGCGCCGCCTACCCGGTGGTGCAGACCGTGCAGAGCGACGGCGTCTGCCGCGAGGTGCTCGCCCCGGCGCCGGGGCTGCCGGCCCCGCGCGCCGAGGAGGCGCAGCGGCTGGCGCTCACCCTGGCTGAGGAGTTGGGGGTGACCGGCCTGCTCGCGGTCGAATTTTTCGACACGGCCTCCGGGCTGCTGGTCAACGAGCTGGCCATGCGGCCGCACAACAGCGGTCACTGGACCATCGACGGGGCCAGGACGTCCCAGTTCGAGCAGCATCTGCGGGCCGTGCTCGACCTGCCGCTCGGCGCGCCGGACGCGGTCGCGGCGCAGGTGGTGATGGCCAACGTGTTCGGCGGCACAGAGCTGGCCAGCACGGGGCCGGCCAGCACGGGGCCGGCCAGCACGGGCCCGGATGTGTACTCGCGATACGAGCACGTGCTGGCTAACGATCCGGGCGTCAAGGTGCACCTGTACGGCAAGGCGGCGCGGCCGGGGCGGAAGATAGGCCATGTCACGGTCCTGGGCCGGGCCGGCGACGGCATTGATGAGCTGCGGGAGCGGGCCGGCCACGCGGCGCGTTTCCTGGGCGAAGGGAAGGACTGACCCTGATGAGCGGCGGACCGCTGGTTGGCGTGGTCATGGGCAGCGACTCGGACTGGCCGGTGATGGAGGCGGCCACCCTCGCGCTGGCCGAGTTCGGCGTCCCTTATGAGGCTGACGTGGTGTCGGCGCACCGGATGCCACACGAGATGATCACGTATGGCACCGCCGCGGAGAGCCGGGGCCTGCGGGTGATCATCGCGGGCGCGGGCGGTGCCGCCCACCTGCCGGGCATGCTCGCGGCAGTCACCCCGCTGCCGGTCATCGGGGTGCCGGTGGCTGGCCGGCACCTGGACGGGCTTGACTCGCTGCTGTCTATCGTGCAGATGCCTGGTGGTGTTCCGGTGGCGGCAGTCGCGGTGGGCGGAGCCCGTAACGCCGGCCTGCTGGCGGTCCGGATTCTCGCGGCCAGCGACGCGGCGCTGCGCGACCGGATGTCGGGCTTCCAGGAGCGGCTGCGCGATGAGGCGGTGGCCAAGGGCGTGGCGCTGCGGGCCAGCCAGGCGGCCGGCTGAGGGCCAGGCCTGGCGGATGCCCGGCCACCTCCTACCATCAGGGTATGAGCCTTGACTTTCCCGCGTTCGCCCTGTCGGAGGAGCATGAAGCGCTCCGTGAGTCGGTCCGCGCGCTGGCCAACGACAAGATCGCGCCGCGCGCGGCGGAGGTGGATGAGTCGGGTGAGTTCCCGTGGGACGTGCACGAGGCCCTGGCCAAAGCCGAGCTCACCGCGGTGCACATCCCGGAGGCCTACGGCGGCGCGGGCGCGGACGCGATCGCCACGGCGATCGTCATCGAGGAGGTCGCCCGGGCCTGTGCCTCCTCGTCGCTGATCCCGGCCGTGAACAAGCTGGGCACGGTGCCGCTGCTGCTGGTCGGCTCGGAGGAACTCAAGCAGCGGTACCTGCCCCCGGTGGCCCGCGGCGAGGCCATGTTCTCCTACGCGCTGTCCGAGCCGGAGGCCGGCTCCGACGCGGCCGCGATGAAGTGCCGGGCCGTCAAGGACGGCAACACCTTCATACTGAACGGGACAAAGCGCTGGATCACCAACGCCGGTGTCTCGGTCTATTACACGGTAATGGCAGTCACCGATCCAGCGGCCGGGGCAGGCGGGATTTCCGCGTTCGTGGTGGAAAAGGGAGATGAGGGCTTTTCTTTCGGTGCGCCGGAGCGCAAACTCGGCATCAAGGGATCGCCGACCCGGGAACTGTATTTCGACAATTGCGTGATCCCGGCGGACCGGCTGATCGGCGCGGAGGGCAGCGGGTTCCGCACCGCACTGGCCACTCTGGACCACACCCGGATCACGATCGCCGCCCAGGCCCTGGGCATCGCGCAGGGCGCGCTGGACTACGCGACCGGGTACGTGAAAGAGCGGCGCCAGTTCGGCAAGCCGGTCGCCGACTTCCAGGGCGTCCAGTTCATGCTGGCCGACATGGCCATGAAGACCGAGGCCGCGCGGCAGCTCACCTATGCGGCGGCGGGCCGGTCAGAGCGGGCCATGGCCGGTCACCGCAGCGCGGACCTGACGTTCATCTCCTCGGCGTGCAAGTGCTTCGCCTCGGACGTGGCGATGGAGGTGACCACCGACGCGGTCCAGTTGCTCGGCGGCTACGGGTACGTCAAGGACTATCCGGTGGAGCGGATGATGCGGGACGCGAAGAT
>CAYPQM010000310.1:0-3187 GCA_964412845.1 uncultured Streptosporangiaceae bacterium | reverse complement strand
GCTGATCAAGCGCCGGAGTTCCTTACATGAACCTGCGACCTCTGGGTTATGAGCCGTACGACGCCCGTCTCCGCTGTCTCGGGCCGTCTCCAATCACCGCGTTGACCTCGGCGGACTTGCGACGCGAGGCCTGTTCAGGTCTTCCGCGTCTCCCCCGTCTCAGCCCGTCCCGCTGCGTCTCGTGCACAAATTCGTGCACAAAACGGTTCTTGACCTGCGGGTTTCTGCACCTTCCGCTGCGCGCTTGCGCACACCCCCATCGGCCTGATCATCCCGTCACCGTCGACCCGCCCGTCAGGGGAGCGGGCCAGGCCCACGGGGGTCAAGGTGGAGCGCCCAACCGGGCTCTGGCTCACATTCCGTGATCGTCTCGGCTGAGCAGTTCGTCGATCGCTGCCGCGCGCGCCTTCATTTGCTCGGCGGACGGCGTGGAGCCGGCAGCGCCTTGCCCATGGCGGATGACCGGGCGCTGCCTGGCCGCCGGCCCATGTCCGGTCAGCAGGTGACGCATAGCCGAATGGCACCACCACCTGGTAGCCGCGGTCGACACCGGATTGACGGCCGCTCGTACCCGGCGCCCGATCTGATTCATCCCGCCTCCCGCTTGAGCGTGGACCCTTCTGCCCCCATGGTCCGCCGGTCACGGCGAAGACGCGAACCACCGCCGGCGCACGCAGGCCAGGCGCCCAAGCACGGGCCTGGACAACCACGAAATGTGAGCCAGGCCGTCAAGGGGCTCTGGCTCACATTGCGGTGGTTCGCCCTGGCTGTCAGGGGGTCATCAGGACTCGTTTGCGCAGCAGGTCGAGGCTGGCGCGGCCATACATCTGCCGTTTGAGCATCTTGATGCGGTTGACGTGGCCTTCCACCGGGCCGGAGTTCCACGGCTGGGTTAAGCCCGCGGTGACGGCGGCAACGTCGTGCTCGATGCCGGTGACGAAGGAGTTCAGGCCAGGCAGGCCGATGGCGCGGGCCTGGTCCAGCCACCCGGGGAGCCGTTCGCCGCGGCGGCGGGTCAGCATGACGGCGAAGCCGCGGATGCAGCCGTGCAGGGCGTCCAGTTCGGGGCAGCGGCCCAGGATGGCTTTCAGCTGCGGCCGGGTTTCCTCCCCGACGATCAGGCACTCGCCCGCGCAGCAGCAGCCGGACGCGCCCTGGTCACCGCCAACATCAAAGACTTCATGCCCCTCGACGCCCAGTACCGCGCCGCCGGCCGGACGCACGCTGGCCTCATCCTTGTCTCGACCAAGACCTTCGCCCAGGACCGCACCTACACAACCGCAATCACCAGCGCCCTCGCCGCACTCCTCGACAAATCCGGCCAGATCCAGGACGGCCACGTCCTCTTCCTGACCCGCCACTGACCATCGCCCCTGATCACCGACGCTGGTCCCCATCTTGATGGCAGCGAGCAATGACTGGCTGGCCCGCTGCGGTTCAAGATCGCCCTTGCTAGCTCGCAGGCTACTCAGCACTGAATGTTCTGACGTTCGCAAGAACCTCGCGAAGGTTGAAGATCTGCACCACCTCAGCCTGTCCAGGATGCTGTTCTCGACCGATCTCGCCCGCCTGCTGGCATAGCCCACCCCGTTGAGCACGGCAGAGAGGCGGCGCTCGCGGCCGTCCCGCGCATATCCCATGTGGACGCTAAGCACGCGCTTGGTCACCGGGTCTCTTCTAGCTCTGGTCCGGCGAGTTCGATGAGGCGCTCGATGCAGGATCCGAAGATGTCGTCGCGGGTGCGTGGCGGCCCGGCGGCCGTGAGGGCTGCGGCGAGATGAGGGTAGTGGCCGCTGGTCGCCGCCCGGGCGAACGCCTGGACCTGCGCGGCGTTCTGTTCCGTTGCACTTGCCGGGCCTGCCTGCTCATCGGGGAGAGCTGCCTGCATTGCGCCGTACATGGTGGCAAAGCCGCTGATGATGGCGATGACTTCGAGCTTGGCGCCGGTATCGAGCCGGGAGCCTGCCAGCAGCCCGAGGAAGTAGTCCAGGTAGGCCAGCCCGTTGGGACCTGGCGGCATCGGGCGCTGCATCAGCCCGGCCAGCCACGGGTGCCGCCGCGCGATGTCCCGGGCCTGGCTGGCCACGTCCGCGATGGCCGCGCGGGGGTCCGGGGCAGGCAGGTCGGGGTAGGCGTACTCGCCGACCAGCTGGTCGGTCATCAGCTGGGCCAGGTGATCCTTGGCGGGAACGTAGTTGTACAGGGACATGACGGCGATGCCCAGCTCGGCGGCCACCCGGCGCATGCTGACCGCCTCCAGGCCCTCGGCATCAGCGATCCGCACGGCGAGCGCGGCGATGGCGGCACGGTCGTGCCGGGGCCTGGGCCCGCGGGTCCCGTGCTCAGGAAGGTCCCAGATCGATGCCCGCGGGTCTTGCGTCCTGGCGGCACGAGCAGGCCTTCCGGCGCCGGGACGGGGATCACCGGATGATGCCATCACCCTCAGCCTACCTATCATCGTGCACCGTACGTAGTATCGTGGAAACAGCGTACGGTGCACGACGAAAATGACGGGATCGCCGCGCCTGCGGCCGGGAAGAGACAGGCAGGACAGCGCATGAAGACCGCGTCTGCAACCATCCAGATCGACGCCCCGCCCGACGCCGTGTGGGCGATTCTGACCGACCTGGGCCGCTACCCGGAGTGGAACCCTCTGTTCCGCGAGGCATCCGGGCAGGTCGCCGCCGGGAGCAGGATCACGCTGCGGAGTGTCCATCCGGCCAACGGCCGGATGATGACGGTCAAGCCGAAGATCACCGTCGCCGACCCGGGCGCGGAGCTGAGGTGGGCTTCCAGCCTGCCCGGCATCATGAGCGGCGAGCACCGCTTCACGCTGACCCCGGCAGGCGGCGGCACCAAGGTGGAGCAAAGCGAGACCTTCCGCGGCGTCCTGACCGCCTTTGGCGGCAAGACCTTCACCAACGCCGAGGCGAGCTTCCGGGCTCTCAACGAGGCCCTCAAGAAGCGTGCCGAGGGCAGCTGACACGATCTCGGCGCGCCCGCACCGGGCGGGCCTCGAAGAGGCTGAGCCCGGTGCGGGAAGCGCCGCGGCGGCGCGAAACGGCACCGCCTTGACCGCATCGCCATATTCGGCATAGGCACGCATTCGGGGTTCGTCCCATCGGGCGGCCCGTTCTCGTCGCCAGCGGGCCCGCTCACCCAGGGAAGTCGTCGCATACGTAGCAAG
>CAYPQM010000309.1:0-3239 GCA_964412845.1 uncultured Streptosporangiaceae bacterium | reverse complement strand
GCCGGCCACACAGACTCCGTTGATGCTGTGGCCATCAACGCAGACGGGTTGCATGCCGTCACTGGCTCCGAGGACCTTACCGCGCGGGTTTGGAATCTAGCTACGGGAGACTGCGACCGTGAGCTCATCGGACACCTGGACATTGTGAATACAGTAGCTATCAGCGCGGACGGTTCTTATGCTGTAACGGGCTCGCAAGATGGTTTTGTGCGGGTATGGGACCTAGTCAACGGCCATCGTGCTCACGAGCTAGCAGGCCGAGCCAACTTCATGGGAGAAGTAGCCGTGAATGGGGATGCTAGCCTTGTTGCGAATCCGGAAGACCGTACCGGGTGGGTGTGGCATATTGCGGAGAATGATAGTCGAGCTGGCTGGACGGCTGCTGCCCCAATCGTGGCATTCGCCGCCACGCCAGACCTGTCTATACTGGTCTATGGCGATATTGAAGGAGGCGTGCATATCCTCCAATATATGGTGCCTAGCCCTGAAAGCCATCCATAGGCAGTGCGGGAACCCGCGGTAATTGGGCCTATGAGCCCATCCGCGCCTACTCGCCTAGGGACCACTTGATCCTTGCTGTTCACCGGCTCGCATCGCTACTGGCAGGCTTCTGGCGGGATTTCAGTCACGATTCGACCCTTCGTGTTAGGGCGAGCTTACGGTCAAGTAGCCTGCCAGACTTTCCAGAGCCAGAGCGTGGCCTCGGCTACGCGGCCAGCTCATCGGTGCGACAGAAGAGCCGTTCGGGTGCGGCACGAATGGCGCAGTCGACTGGCCGATGCTGGCGCCAGATCGGCGGCTACGCGCCCGTATATATCGGCGGCAACCGCGCGCGTATATATAGTACCGGTCGCGCCGGCCGACGAATCGCCGGACAGGGTGTCTCGTGTGCCTGGTCAACGGCACCTCTCATACTTATGCGTCCTTATCCGTCATCGCTTCTGGTGGGAACGTCCTCAATTGCCGCGATTCGCACGATCATGTGGTGCTGCCGGGTGGGGAGACTGTTGTCGGCTCCCGCCGGTCACGGTGGGGTTGGGTGCTCCACGTCGTATGCGGCGAGCAGTCGTTTAGGGGCGCAGAGCCGCCAGGACTCGGTCACGATCTCGGTCACCTCTTCGAGGTCAACCTCGCTGAGCCGTACCAGCACCCCGGGGTAGCCGTCGTAATGAGGCGTGATGAAAAACTTCGCCGGCTCGGCTTTGAGCAGCCCGTTGCGTTCTTCTAGACCAGCGCAGCGCACGAACAGCGCATCCGGTAGCTCGTGAATACGGATGAACAGCTTGCTGCGCACCCGGAAGGCGGGGAGCCGGTTGTAAGGCTTCTCGGCGGTCTCGGGCAGAGATAGCGCGACCCGGCGAACGTCATCTTCGGTCACCATCTGCGGATGCTACGGCAGCTCACGCTGATGGACAGCGCCATCCGCACATCAGCCGCCGACGGCGTGCGCGGCCATCGACTCCGAACGGTGCTCGCATCGGCGAAGATGCGCTCCGGCCTCCCACTCCCCATGGGCTCCCTGGGTGGTGCGCGGTGTCTCATTTGACGACCACCTTGACCGCGATGACCTGGTCGTCAGGCTGGCGCAGTTCCATCCGCTCGTCATTCCCGGCGCGCGGCGTTGAGACGCAAGATCACCTCGACGATCGCGCCCTCCCCGATCGCCTCCGTTCGCTGCACCGCCACCTTGACGGGCACTAGGTAGCGGCCGTCCCTGGGAAACAGCGCAGTGGTGAACTCGGTGCCGCCGATGGTGACGCAGACCGGCACCTGGCCCCAGTAGATCAAGCCGCGGGCTGCCTCCTTGAGATCCTCGCTTTCCTCCGGCGTCATGGCCACGAACAGGTACGGCGCCGGTCCACGCCACTCGATCACCTCGCCGGTGAAGGTCCACTCCATGCCCCCATCATCGGAGATGCGCCCATGCGCCGGGGACGCGGCTCCAGGCCGGAGGTGTGTCAGCCTCACGTCAAGACGCGCACTCCCATAGCCGCTGATGGTGTGCGTTTGCGGAGGTCCCGCAACGAGAGGTACTGAGAACGCCTACCGTGGCGGATGCATGGCCGGTACGACGACGGGAGGACGGGCCTATGTCACATGTACGACGCTTCGACCACGTCGGCCTCACGGTCGCAGATCCCGGCGTCGTGACCGCCTTCTTCGTGGCGCTGGGCCTGGAGGTCGAGGGCAGGACGTTCGTCGAGGGCGAGTTCTTGGACACGGTCTGCGGCATTCCCGGCTCCCGCACCGAGATCGTCATGCTGAAGCCCCCCGGCGATGGCACCCGCCTGGAGCTCTCGAGCTTCGTGCGACCCGGCTCCGTGCCGGGCTCACCGGCCGCCATGGCCAACGAACTGGGATTGCGCAACGTGGACTTCGAGGTCGGCGACCTGCAGGCGGCTGTCGATTGGGCAGCTACCGAGGGCTATGGACTGGTCGGTGGCATCGGCGAGTACGAGGGCGCTTGGCGGATGGCCTACATCCGGGGGCCGGAAGGGATCATCGTCTCGCTGGCCGAGCGCATCGGCTGAGCCTCGCAACGCCCGCATCTGCCGCATACTGCGCGCGTCAGGTCAGGCAGGATCTGACCACCGGCGGCCGGGACGTTCGCCGCATCATCGACGGGCACCTGGGTCCGGCGGCGACCTCCAGGCCAGTCACGCCCGCCGAGTCGGCTGTCGGCATCGGGCTAAGTCGATAGACCGCATCACGCTGAGTGATGGGAAAGGTCAGGGAGAATGCTCGCCGATCCGCCGTTCGGAGCGGCCAGGGCTGTCTCGGCGGTCACGGGGTGAGCCGCGCAGATCCAGGCTGTTCTGTACGCCTACCGGTCTGTACGCCTACTGGCTTGGGCGTCCACAGGCGTCGACTGCGGACGGGGCTCAGTCAGGTCTGACTGCTGCCCGTCTCGAGCCATCGGTAAAGTCAGGTGCTGCAGAGGACCCTTCCGCCTGGCGCTGCAGAAGGAGCCCCCAGATGTCTGTCCGGTGTCCCGTATAGGGCACCTATGCGGGAATCTTCACCGGGCAGGTCTTACGGGACGGCCTCTCGCGGGCGTCCCCTACGACGGCAAGCTCACGAAGGCCGACGGCAAAGGTTTGTGGTGGGACGGCCTCGACCCGCAGGATTTATACGCACAGAACCACGCCATTGGCGCGGAACCGGACGCGGCTTATACGACCAAGTTTTTCAACCGCATCAAGGACTTGATTGACAGCTATCATCCCGATTTGATTTTT
>CAYPQM010000308.1:0-3292 GCA_964412845.1 uncultured Streptosporangiaceae bacterium | reverse complement strand
CCAAGACCCGCCCCGTCCGGTCGGTGACCCTGCTCTCACCAGCCGGCCTCTGGCGAGGAGGCACCCCGCTGTACTGCCGGGTGACTCTGCGGCTGTCCCGCTGGCTGGCCCGCCATGCCCGGCCAGCACTGTCCACGATCGTCTTCACCCGCCCCGGGCGTGTCCTCGTGCTCGGCCAGATATTCGGCCATCCCGCCCGGCTGACAGCCGCCCAAGCCCGCTCAGCACTGCATGAGCTAGGGACGTGCCCGGGCTTCGACGCCGCACTCAAGGCCACCCGCCGCCGGCGTATCCGCGGCGCCCAGCAGGTCACGGCCCCCGTCACGGTGGCCTTCGGCTCCCGTGATCTCGTGCTGCTCAGGCACCAGTCACGCAACCTCGGCGAACTGCCACCAGGTACCCAATCCGCCGCGCTCCCCGGATGCGGCCACCTGCCCATGACCGACGACCCGGCCCGTGTCACCGACCTCATCGTCACGTCCGCGGCCCGCGCCTCCGACGCCACCTCACCCCGGCCGCGCCCTTGACGCGAGACGCGTTCATGAGGAGGGAGGCCCGACACCTGGGCACGTCCGCTCGGCGGGATCAGCGGTCAACCACGACGAGTTCCGGCCGCATGCAGGCCTGGACGGAGCTGGTCGCCGCGGGCGGGGCCAGCTGCGCGCAGATGGCGAGCAGGACCCCGCTCCGGGCCGGATCAGCGCTCCCGCCGATGCCGGACAGGTCCACGAAGTAGTGCGGCCAGGGCAGCGGCGGGCTTGTCCACAGGACACGCTGCTCGGCTACGCCGTATCCCCATGCCTTGCCCAGCGGTCCCTGGTCCAGCCCGAGAAAGACGCCATCGCGAACCCCGTACAGGCCCGAGGACCCGGCCGCGGACACGCCCGACACGTGCGCCTCGGTCCGGCCGGTGCGCGGGTCGACCCCGACCAGCCCGCTGCCGGCGGCGAGATAGATCCGGCTGGCCACCGTGTCCACATACACCGCCGTGGCCTGGGCCCGGCGCCAGAGCAACCGGCCCGTGTTCCCGCTGTACGCGGTGGCGCCGTCTGCGCCGGAGAAGACCAGCACACCGTCGAACGCCTCGCTCAGCACGCCCGCGAATGACCCGCCGGCCGGCCGCACCAGGCGCTCCGCGCCGGTCCGGAGGTTGATCCTGCGCAACGCGGTGACCGGTGCCGTGCCCAGGTAGCCTCCGGCGGCCACCGTGACATACAGGTGGCCGCCATCCACTTGCCAGTCCTGCGCGGAGTGGCCGGTCGGCCGGGTCCAGATCACCCGGCCCGTCCGGTCGTCGTAGCTGGTCACCGCAGTGGTCCCGACAATCACCGTGCGCCCTGCGCCGGCCTGCACGGCACCGCCGAACAGTGCCGCCGGGTCGGACCGGATCAGGCGGCCGCTCGTGGCGGCCAGCACGACTTCGCGCCGCGTGCCGCCGGGCAGATCCAGGCCGGCCACGACCACACCCGGCCAGACCCGCACCGAGGCGATCGCTGACCCGGCTGGCAGCCCGGTGATCGGCGTGACCCAGAGCGCTATCCCGGTCCGCGCCGCGTAAGCGTAGACCGTCATTCCCAGGCCGACCGCGGCCACCTGGTCGCCCAGCGCCGCATACGCCTGGCCGCTGGCGGGCTGGACACCGGGCAGGCCCGGCTGCACGGTCCACGAGCCGGGCAGCAGGCCGGTCCACCGCAGCGCGACCGCCGCCTGGCAGTGGCTCGCCGTGCAGGGCCGGGCGGCTGAAACCGGCCCGGGGGCGATCGCCAGCGCGAGCAGGATCGCGACGAATGAGGTGCGGCGCACCCACGTCGCCGGAACGCGCGCCACCCAGTCCTCCGATCCGGACGTCCCGTTCCCCTGCTGCCGATTGCCAACCACCGTAGTGGGCATCGTCACCGGGTTTTCACCGGATGCGGGACGTTCCCCGGCTGGGTCGTCGATAGCGTAGGCATGGCGACGCGGCTATCGAGCACCGAGGAGACGTCATGACCGAACGCGCACCCCTGCCTTACGACTTCCACCCCGAGGTCCCGTCGTTCACGGTGGAGAGTGACGACGTCGCCGAAGGCAAGCAGATGAGCAACGCTCAGGTGTACGACGGGTTCGGGATGACGGGCGACAACATTTCCCCGCACCTGCGCTGGCACGGGTTCCCCGCGGAGACCAAGGGATTCGCGGTGACCGCCTATGATCCCGACGCGCCGACCGGGTCCGGATTCTGGCACTGGCTGGTGCTCGGCATCCCCGCTTCCGTCACCGAGCTGGCCGGGGGCTCGGGCGGCGCGGGCGGCTCCGGGCTGCCCGAGGGCGCGTTCTCAGTCCGGAACGACTACGGCAGCAAGGATTTCGGCGGGGCCGCACCGCCGGCCGGCGACCGGCCGCACCGGTACGTGTTCGCTGTGCACGCCCTGGACACGGACGACCTCGGCGTCGACTCGGACATCTCCCCGGCGGTGGCCGGCTTCAACCTGCGCTTCCACACCATCGCCCGGGCGCTGCTCATCCCGGTCTACGGCCACTGACCTGCCGGAACTTCAGCACAGAGGGAGACCCATCGTGCCGCTTGATGAGGACACCGTTCGGCTGGCCAAGGGCAAGAACCTGGCGACGGTAGTGACCCTGATGCCGGGCGGCCAGCCGCAGGCCCTGCTCACCTGGGTGGACACGGACGGCGAGCACGTGCTGGTGAACACCGAGCCGCAACGGCAGCGCGCGAAGAACGTGCGCCAGGACCCACGGATCACGGTGCTGATCCACTCCGCCGATGACCCCTACGACTGGGCCGAGGTCCGCGGCCGGGTCGTCGGCATGACCACCGGCGACGAGGCCCGCGCGCACATTGACGAGCTGTCACGCAAGTACGTCGGCGTCGACTACCGCAACCCGATCGGCCCGGAAGGCCGGGTCATCCTCAAGGTCGCCGCGGACAAGGTGAACACGCCCAAGAGCCTAGGCCGTCGCTAGCCGCATGGCGGCCAGGTCCCCGTTCGATCCCGTCGCCGCGGATTACGACGCCGGGCGGCCTGGCTATCCGGACCGCCTGTACACCGCGCTGGAGGAGGCGGCTGGGCCGCTAGCCGGGGCCCTGGTGCTGGACGCCGGGGCGGGCACCGGCATCGCGACCCGGCAACTGGCCGCCCGGGGAGCCCGCGCCATCGCGCTGGACGTCGGCGAGCTGATGCTGCGGCGGGCCCAGGCCCGGAATCCGGCGACGAACTGCCTGCTGGCTGACGGCAATGCCATGCCGATCCGTTCTGGCTCTATTGATCTCGCGTGTTTCGCCCAGTCCTGG
>CAYPQM010000307.1:0-3327 GCA_964412845.1 uncultured Streptosporangiaceae bacterium | reverse complement strand
GCGGCGAGCCTGGGCAGCAGGTCCCCCGGCCCCGGCGAGGACTCAAGCAGCGTCCCGAACCGGGTGATCACCTGGTAGCCATCCAGGCGACGGCCGAACACCCAGCGGTCGGCCAGCCGCTCCAGGCGGCGCTGGACGGGCTGGAACGCGAGGGCCGCCGCCGCCGCGAGCAGCATCCCCGCCCAGTCCGGCAGGTAACGGCTAGCGAGGACGCCGAGCGCGGTGGCGGTCGCGACGTAGGCAACGGCGATGAGCAGCCATAGCGTCCGGTAGGCGACGGTCCTGCTCTTCGCGTCGTCCGTGCTGAGCAGGCCGCCGCTGGACAGCGCGGCGGCCAGTGACACCAGCACAAGGACTACCGCCAGGCCCCACAGGGCGAAGACGGTGACCGTGGCCACCGGTCCCGAGGTCAGCAGGGAAAGCACGCTCAGCACCGCGAAGACGACCATCGCGGCCCCCCACCCGACGAGCAGCCACCTGATCAGGCGGCGGGCCGCGGCCGAGCTGCGCCGGTACCGCAGGTAGAGCAGCACAAGGCCGAGCAGGACCCACAAAGCGAAGCTGTAGCGCAGCGCGCTGACGGCGGGAGCCAGGAAACTGGCGGCAGGCACGAACAGCGGGCTGACGGCGCCCGGCTGAGCAGGCTCGAACAGTCCCGCCGGCGGTGTCAGGGAGACGATCGTGCCGAGGACCGGCACCGCCACCTCCACCGCCGCGGCGCCGCCGAGTACCCCCCGCTCGGCCCGCGTCTCGGGTACGCCCGCAGGGAACAGGCCCACCAGGCCGATGCCAGCGACCACGGAGCCGTTCCCCGCGATGTCCGCAAGCAGCACCAGGGCCCAGGCCCAGGATGCCTGGGCCACCCCGGGGACATCGTCAAGGGCGTCGCCGATGCAGGTGCCCACGAAGAACAGCGCCCCGGACGCGAGCAGCCAGGCGGACACGTCGCGGCCGGATGCCCGGCCCGCCGCGCCTGCCCCGCCGGGAAACCCGGCCGGCCGGTCACCCGCGTCCGGGTCCGGCTCCGGGACGCGCACTCCCGTCCGCCCGCTGAGCACGCCCGCCAGGCCCGCCACGTAGAACGGCGCGGACAGCAGCCCCCAGACGATGTTTTCCGGGAGGCCGACGGCTATCTCCATCGCGGTGGCAGCGACCAGCGCGCACCCGCCGATGACCGCGAAGAACACGCAAATAACCCGCATACGCACAGTGTGTCGCGGCCCTGAGCACTTCGAAAGGTTCTTGTCCGCACCTCAGGGTGGGGTTTTCCACACCCTGGTTTTCCGGCCAGCCGGGTCCCGCGCCGCCATGGCCCTGCCTAGCGTCAGGCAGTGAGCGGGCCGTGACAAGGAGGGGGAAATGACGGAAAACCAGGCAGCCGTCGGCAGTGCCACCGCGGAGGCGGGCGGGGCGTCCGCGGTCAACGCGGCATCGGTCAGCGGCACCACGGATGAGAAGAACGAGGGCGGGCCGCTGCGCCTTGGCGCGAGCGCGGGATACCGGTGGCTGCTCCTTGTCTTCGTGCTGGCCGGGGCGGTGCAGATCTTCCTCGCCGGGCTCGGCGTGTTCCACCTGCATTCCTACGGCCTTGACGCGCCGGCGGGCGACTCGGCGCTCGACCCGCACCGGACGCTCGGGTTCGCCATGGGCGGGGTCGCGCTCCTCATCCTGGTGCTCGCGCTGGCCGCCAGGCCGGGCGGCCGGGCGATCGCGGGGGCGGTCGTGCTCGTGGTCCAGACCGACCTCCTGCAGAGCCTGCTGGCCGGGCTGGGCGACGACAGCCCGGCCTGGGGCGGGCTGCACGCCCTCGACGGGCTGCTCGCGATCGCCGTCGCCTGCTACCTGTACGGCGTCGCGCTGGCCAGGAAACGAGGCGACCGTGGCCACGCCAAATCCTGAAATATCTGGGAAGGGCACGCGGCGGAAGCTGCTTGGCGCCTGCTGGTGGCTGACGGCGGCTCTCGGGGTGGCTGGGCTCGTGCTCGCCGTGCTCGCGCGGGCGGACCTGACCAAGGGCGACTTCATCAGCAGCCTGGGCGAGCCGGTGGCGGGCGCGTATTACGCCGCGCTGGGGGCGCTCATCGTCCGGCGGGCGGGGAACCGGATCGGGTGGCTGATGCTCGGCGCCGGGGCGATGATCGCCGCGGACGCCGTCGTCAGCGTTTACGGGGTGATCGGCATCAGGCACCCCGGCGCGCTGCCCGCGGCCACGCTGGTCGGCCTGTTCGCTGAGTGGCTTTTCGTGCCGCTGTTCACCATCCTCATCGCCACGTTCTTGCTCTTCCCCGACGGAAGGCTCCCGTCTCCGCGATGGTGGCCGGCGGCCTTGGTCTTCGCCGTCTTCGCCGTGCTTGGGATGACCGGGTTCTTGATCACACCGCGGCTGGTGCGCATCCCGGCCCCCGGGGGGTCGCTCGCGTTCCCGAACCCGCTCGGGGTGGCCTCTCTCGGCCCGGTCTGGTCCGACTTGCTCCTCGGTACGCTCACCGCGCTTACCGTGCCGTCCCTGTTGCTGATCGCCATCGTGGTCGCCGCGCTGGTGACGCGCTTCCGCACGGGCGGCTCGGAGGTGCGGCACCAGGTCAAGTGGCTGGCCTTCGCAATGGCGGTGTTCGTTGTAGCGATGCTGCTCGGGCCAGCCAGGGAGGCGGCGCCAAGCAAGGCGGGCGGTGACGTGCTGATCACCGCCTTCGACACGGTGTCGGCGGTTGTCCCGCTCGCCGTGCTGCCTGCCATTGTCACGCTGGCGATCCTCAAGTACCGGCTGTACCAGATCGACGTCATCATCACCAAGACGGTCAAGTACGCGCTGCTATCCGTCGCGCTGACCGCCGTGTACGTGGCCATCGTGACCGGCATCGGCACGGCCGCCGGCTACGTCGGCGGCCCGGTGCTGACCGTCGCCGCTGCCGTGGTGATCGCGGTGCTGTTCCAGCCCGCCCGCGCGCGGGCGGAGGTGCTGGCCAACCGGCTGGTGTACGGGCAGCGGGCCACGCCCTACCAGGTGCTCGCCGACTTCGCGGAGGACATGGCCGGGCAGCTCGACCCGACCGTCGCGCTCCAGCGGATGGCCGCGCTGCTCGGCGGGGCGACCGGCGCGGTCCAGGTGCGAGTCTGGGTCCTGGTCGGCACGGAACTGCGGCCCGAGGTCAGCTGGCCGGCCGAGGAACGGGGGGCGGGAGAGAAACCCGCACTCGTTCTGGATGATGCTGTTCCGTCAGCCGGCGGCAGCGGGGCGCAGCGGCCCTCGCTCACTGGTAATGACGGGGAACGGACCGCCGAGGTCAGGCACTCCGGTGAGCTGCTCGGCGCGCTCACCCTGGTGAA
>CAYPQM010000306.1:0-3355 GCA_964412845.1 uncultured Streptosporangiaceae bacterium | reverse complement strand
GCCGGCCGGTCAGCCGGGCTGCGTTTCAGCCGCCCCAGATGCCGGTGATGGGCGTGGCGGTGGCCGCGCCGCCGTTGTGCGGCAGGCCGTACTCGTCCTCCAGCATGCGCAGCACGCTGTAGTGGTTGATGGTCTCGCTGTAGTTCCCGGGAGTCACGTGGGCACCTACGAAGATCATCGGGATCCCGTTGCCGGCTGTGCCCTCGTTCTCGTCGAAGGTCACGATCAGCAGGCTGTCATTGCTGGTGGCCCAGGTGGCGTACGCACTCAGGTGGGCCTTGAGCCACGCGTCACCGGTGGCCACCGAGCAGTTGTGCATGTCATTGCACAGGTCCGGGATCACGAAGGACACATCGGGCAGCCCGGCGAAGTTACCGCCGGCCTGCGGGAAGCTGGTGAACGACTTGGTGACCGAGGCGGGCACGTTGCTGAAGTTCACCCACGGAGCGTGCTTGCGGGCATAGTTCCCGCTGGTGCACACCGTGGCGCCGGCCGCCGGAAGCGCGTCGACGTAGCCACTGAAGGTCTTGCCCGCGGCGATCAGCCCCTGGGCCAGGTTCGGGGTGGTGAACGTGTTCGGGCACGCGTCGCTGGTCATTCCCTGCGTGCTCCCCGAGAACAGCGCCAGGTAGTTCGGCTGGCTCGGATGAGTCTCGGCCGACGCCTTGGTGAAATTCGCGCCTTCAGCGGCGAGCTGGTTGATGTAGGGCGCCGACGCGCTCCCGATGACCTGGCTGTAGCCGTGATTCTCGAGCATGACGACGACGAGATGCTTGAACTGCGGCAGGCCCGCGATCGCCGAGCTGGTCGGGGACGGCGATGCGGACCCGGAGGGACTGGCCGACGGCGAGGACGAGGCTCCGCTCCAGACGTCAGTGACCGGGGTCGCGCTGGCCGCTGCGCCGTCGTGCGGCAGCCCGTAGGCATCCTCGATCGTCCGCAGCACGCTGTAGTGGTTGATCTGCTCGGTGTAGTTCCCCGCCACCACGTTGGCGCCGTAGAAGATCGTGGCGATCTGGTTGCCGGCCGTGCCGTCGTTGTGGCCGAAGGTCACGATCAGCAGGCTGTCGTTGCTGACGGCCCACTGCGCATAGGCACCAAGCCGGTTTTGCAGCCATGCGTTGCCGGTGCCAACCCCGCAGGTGGTCATGCTGTTGCAGACGTTCGGGATGACGAACGACACCGTGGGCAGCGCGGCGAAATTGCCCGACGAGGTCTGCGGGAAGCTGGTGAACGGCTGGCTGGCGGAGGCGGGCACCGTGGAGAAGTCGGTCCACGGTGCGTGCTTGCGGGCATAGTTCCCGCTGGTGCAGACCGTGGACCCGGCCGCAGGCAGGTTCTCCGCGTACCCGGCGAAGGTCCGGCCGGCCGCGATCAGGTCAGCACCCAGGTTGGGCCCGGTGAACGCCTGCGGGCAGGCGTCGGTCGTGTCTCCCTGCGTGCTGCCGGAAAACAGCGCGAGGTAGTTGGGCTGGCTGGCGCTGGCTTCCGCGAAGGACTGGGTGAAGTTCGCGCCCCCCGTGGCCAGGTGGCTGAAGTAGGGGGCCGACTGGTTACCGATCACCTGGCTGTACGACTTGCTGTCAAAGGCGGCAATGACGATGTGCCTGAATTGCGGCACCCCGGCCGGTGACGGGGACGTGGCGGCGCACGGAGCGGTGAAGGCCGAGCCGTGCCGGGCACACGGTGTCCGCTGTGCACTGGGCTGACCCGGCGAACTGCATGCGGCCAGAACTAGCGCGGCCGCTGCCGTGAGGGCCGCTCCCAGCAGGAGGGAACGTGAGGCGGACATGGAAAACCCCCGATCGTCACAATTTGCAAGGGGGCCATTACAGAAAGATACCTCATCACGGGAGCAGGACGTTAAACGGGATCTGAATATCAAACATGATCGTGACGGCATGAAGTGACCGAATTTACTCAACTCGGGCACAGAGTTTGCCCGGCTCAGGGTGCACCCGGACGCACGGTGCACCCGGGCCGCACTGCCGTGACGGGCCACCGCCCGGCGCAGGTTTACCGCCACACAGCGGTGATCACGCCCGCGCCCGCCGCGAGCGCGTCCGGCCGCAACTGGTACATGCTCTCGATGGTGTGCAGCACGCTGTAGTCGTTGATCGGCACGGCGTACCGGCCGGCCCGCACCTGCTGGCCCACGAAGATCGTCGGGACCTGGTTGCCGGTGCTCCCGTCATTCTCGTCCCAGGTCACGATGAGCAGGCTGTGGTGGCTGCCCGCCCAGGTGGCATAGCCGCCCAGGTTCCTCTTAAGCCAGCCGTCCCCGGTGGCCACCGAGCAGCTATGCATGTCGTCGCACAGGTTCGGGATGACGAAGGAGACGGTGGGAAGCCTGCCGTAGTCCCCGGCGGGGAAGCTGGCGAACGACTTGGTGGCCGAGGCCGGCACGTTGCTGAAGTTGACCCACGGCACGTGCTTGCGGGCGTACATCCCGCTTGAGCACACCGAGCCGCCCTGGCTCGGCAGGCTCTGCGCGTATCCCGTGAAGGTCTTGTGCGCCGCGAACAGTTCCGACGCCAGGTTCACGGCACCGAACGTGCGCGGGCAGGCGTCGTCGGTGACGCCCTGGGTGCTGCCCGAGAACAGCGCCAGGTAGTTCGGCTCGCTCGGATGGGCGACCGCATGGGAGTCGGTGAACAGCGCGCCGCGGCCGGCGAGCTGGTTGATGTAGGGCGCTTCGCGGCTGCCGATTACTTCACCGTAGGAACGATTCTCCATGACGACGACCACCGTGTGGGCAGCCGCCGGAAGCGTGCCGATGCCTCCGGGATGGCCTGAGCGGTTCATCGTGGAGGCACGCTGCCCGGCTGAAGCCGGTGCGATTGCGGCGTGCCCGGATCCTTGGTTCGCGGATGGGCGCGGGGACGGCGATCCGCACGCCGCGAGGGCCAGCGCCGCCGCTGCGAGCAGCAGAGCGGGCCTCACTAACGGCCATGGTTTCATGCGCTGCACTGTATAGCCGCAGGTCAGGATGGTGGCACCGAAACACCGGATCAGGCCGGCGGCCCCCCGTCATACTGGCCGGCGGTCGCGGGATTCCCCGCTAGCACCGTCGCCACCATGGCGAGATGGCCGCCCGGGCCAACCTCGCACCGCCCAGCCAGATCGTCAGGCCGCGCACTCCCGGCAGATCGGCCGCCCGTTGCGGTCCTCCGCCAGCTGACTCCTGTGATGGACAAGGAAGCAGCTGGAACACGTGAACTCATCTGCCTGGCGCGGAATGACTCGAAACGACAGCTCCTCGTTCGACAGATCCGCCCCCGGCAGCTCCAGCGACTCCGCGACATCGTCAGGATCGATGTCGATCGTGCTGGAAGACTTGTCCATCCGACGTGCC
>CAYPQM010000305.1:0-3368 GCA_964412845.1 uncultured Streptosporangiaceae bacterium | reverse complement strand
TCATCTCAGCGGAGTTGCTCCCAGCCGGCACAACGCTACTCCCGGCTCAGACCGGATTCGAGGCAGTGGCCACTGTCCTGCCAGACGGGAAGATCGCCTACGCCGACGAGATCTACAGCACGCCGTCGGCGGCGAGCGGCGCCGCATCCGGAGGATCGACCAATGGGTGGACGTTCTGGGCGGCAGATACACCCGATGGGCGATTTACCCTGGCGGCGCTGCGCGAGGAGTTCCTGGCTCGACGGCAATGACCGTCGCATGCGATCCAAAAGCCGTCAAACCGCGGGCTCCAGCCGCGGCAAGCGCCTGTATCCCACATGTGGTCTTGTGGTCGCTCGTTTATGTGGCAGCTTTTCCAGCTCGACTATCCTCCGTGCGAGCGTGACGCTCGTTCCCCATCGCATAACGCCGTCATCCAATTATCGGAATCTCAGCGCCCATGGGGCGCAGATGTCACAATGACAGCCGCAGTCCTGCACAATTTTCGGTCATTAAGCCTGTCACAAGTCAGGTTACATCAGCGGTCCTCGAAGCCGTAGGACTCGAACTTCAGCGTTCGAGCATTCTCGGTCACGATTCGGACCTTGTCCTCGGGAAAGCCGTCGGCCTTTCGCGCGGCGATCTCGACACGGACCTCCAACTCGACGCCTTCTGGCGCAGCGAGGTGCTGGATGATCTCCTGGGCGAGGCGGTTCAAGTCGCGGGCGTAGCGTTCGGGATTGAGGCGGGCCACACCGAAGAACCGGGTGTTCTTCGGCCCTGCCGGAGTCGGCTCGGGGCCGTCCGGTCGGGCACCGGTTCCGGCGCTAGTGCCCGCGCCACCGGGTTGCGGGCCCGGAAGGACGCCCCCCGCGGCTAGCGGCCCGGTAACGGATCCCGCCGCGCTTGCTGCCTCGGCAGCGGCCCGCTCGGCCTGCTCTGCATCCCGCTGTGCCAACGCCACTTCCGGTTGGACCAGCAGCGTCTGATCTGTGACCTGACCAAACGCATCCGTGTGTGGGACGGTCAGCCCCACGTACCGGCCAGTCTGCTCGTCGTACCCGCCAGCGACCGCGAACCCCTCCACGTCCCAGGTCAGCTCGTTCGCCACCCCCAGGATGCCCTCATCGAGCACGCCACGGTCCCGCAGCCGGGGCAGGTAAGGATGCCGGCAGTAATAGCCCCACAGCTCACCGACCCGGACGTGGCCTTCCTGCCATACGGATGGCAATCGGTGGTCCAGGTCGTAGCGGATGCTGCGTGCCCCGTGCACGGTACGCAGCAGGTCAGCCTGGCAAAGCTTGTCGCTGGCCCGCTCGGCCAGTCGCTCCCGGGCCCCGTCGGCCCGGACCACATCCCACGTCACCGGGCGGTCCGGCTGCGGCTGCACCGGTACCAGCGCCCAGTGGTAGGCATCGACGATCCGCAGCCCTACGGACTCATCAGCGGCGGCCAGCCGGGTCCTGGCCTGTGTCGCCTGCTGGACTGACAGGTTCAGTTCCTCCACCCGCCCGGCGATGTCTTTCCACGCGAGGAAGTCGCGGACCGCCTCGCCCAGCTCCTCCATCCGCTTCGCGTCGGCGGCGAGGAACGCGACCATGTTCCGGTTCACCCGCTGCGCTGACCCGCGCGTGTCCAGCGTCCGCCGCGCGAACCCCATGGCCGACGACGCCGCATCACCTCGGACGTGCTGGTATTGCGGGTGGACGATCACCAGCCGCGCGGCAGGGTCATCAGGGATGTCGCCGGTGTCGGCGGAGCCGATGTGCGCCCGGGCGAACGCGCCCCTGGCCCGCAGCTCATCCTGAGTCAGCCGCCGCACGATCTCCGCCCAGACATCCTCCTGCCGGTCCCGCAGCCGGTCAGCGTAGTCACGGGCGGCGCGGGTAATCGAGGCTTGCGTGTCATACCAATGCCGGGCGCCGTCCCCGTACAGGTACGTGGCCCGATCCGAGAGCAGTTGCAGCGCCGATCCGAAATTGCCGACCGTGTCGCCCGGCACCGCCACGCCCAGCCAGATCGACGGCTGCTCTATCCCTTTGTGAGCCGAACGAAGGGTCGCCGCTGAGCCCAGGAAGATCGTCCGGGCCACCCGGCGGGTGATCGAACGCTGCCCTAGTGTTGCCCGTTCCCGGTCGATCGCGGCCGGAGTGGACCCGTCCCCGTCAATGTCAGCGTCGATAATGGGCTTGAAGTCATCTTCCAGATACTGGGTCAGCTCACCACGGACCCGTTCGGAATCCAGCGGCACACTGCCCGGCATGATCAGCGGCGCCGCGTCACCCGCCTGCCAGAGCGCGTAGATGACCGCGCTCATCAGCCGCAGCACGCCCCGGGTGCGCTGGAACCGCTCCAGCGTCGACCAGTCCTCGTACAGCCGGTCAAACAGCTCAGGGTGGATCGGGTATGCGGCCCTGATCCGCTCCTCATACGCTGGCTCGCTCACGCCGCCGGGGAACTCGCCCCGGTGCCGGGCATAGAACTCCGCATACGCCCGGGCGACCACGCTGATATCGGCCTGGGCGGCCGCGTCACGCTCGTCGAACAGCCGGCGGCGCACGATCTCAAACGACTCCCGGTGCGAGGCCGGACGCCACTGGTCGGCCATCCTGCGGATCACCTGCTGCAACCGGGCCAGCGCTTGGCGGCCGTTGTGCCCGCCGACTTCCAGGTCCGAACTGCGTTCCCGTTCCTCATCCGATGGCGTGTCCGAGGACGCCGGGATGGAGACGACGAGCATCGCGCCTGGCACCGACTTGACCACCTCGGTCAGCGTCTGCGCGAACGTGAACTGGGTGTCAAAGGTGCCGCCGTCCAGGTCGTCACGGCCATACAACTGCCGGGCGTAGGCCACCCACTCATCGATCAGCACCAGGCACGGCGCGTGCGCCGCGATCAACTGGTGCAGCGCCGCCGCCGGGTTGCTGCGCGTCGCGTCCGCATCCGCCACCAGCGAGAACGCCGACCTGGCGCCGCGGACCCCGCCGGCCTGCGCACCAAGCTGCCAGGCCAGTTCCCCCCACAGCGTCCTGACATGCGTGCCGTCTTCCTTGACCGAACCCTTCCCGGCGGCAATATGGTTGCCGACGAGTGCGACCCGGTTGGCGGCCCGGCCAAGCTCGCCGATGTCCCGCCCGGCCAGCAGTTCCTGCAATTCCTGCGGGTACTCGGCCAGGTCACGTCCCGACAGCAGATGCCACAGCGCGAGCATGGAGTGCGTCTTGCCGCCGCCGAAGTTCGTCTGGAGGTTCACCACCGGCGAGGCGTTCTGGTCACCGCCGAGACGCCGCGCCGCACGGGACACCAGGTCCTTTAACCCCTCGGTCAGGTATGTACGGCGGAAGAACTCCGCCGGATCCCGGTATTCGTCGGTGCCCTCGCCGAGGTGC
>CAYPQM010000304.1:0-3422 GCA_964412845.1 uncultured Streptosporangiaceae bacterium | reverse complement strand
CCAGGCGGCGGTCCGGCCAGGCGGAGGAGGAGCCGATAGCGGAGCTACCGGCGGCGGCGACAACGCCGCCGGCCGTCGCCTGGGCGCCGGTCCGTGCCGCTGAAGATCTATGGGACACGCCGTAGTTCCGCGCGGCCGAGTGCGCCAAGGTAGGCCTCGGCAAGTTCCTGAGGGGTCACCTGATCTCCTATCGACGCTGACCGGGGGTGCTGGCTCCCGGGACGCCGAATTTGTAGGCCAGCCCAGCTTGCGGCGGGAGTACCTGCAGCGGGCCGGTGCCTGCCCAGTAGGCCACCTGGAGGTACAGCCCGTCGGTGGCCACGATCCACAATCCTGGCTCACCGATGGCCCAGCGCGCGGAGACGACGTCGGGTGAGCCCGCCGGGAATGCCCCCGGTACGGCAGGAAGCGCGGCGAGCGCTACCGGCCCGCCCGGAACCCGGGTCAGCGTGCGCTGGGCGAGGTCCGCGACGTAGACGTAGCTGCCGGTAGCCGACCCCTGGTGATCAGTGGCGTCCAGGGGCAGGGCGAAGCGCTGGCCCGCCGGGTCGAAATCCGGTGTGTCGCCGGGATCGAGGGCGGTGTGCGGCGGCAGGTCGATCTGGGCGCCCGGACCGCCACGCAGGTCGGTGATGTGCAACGGGCAGCGGTGCGTGCAGGACGCGGACTGCCAGGCCACATGGTCCGCGTCAGCCCCGGCGATGATCGCGTTCCCGGGGATGCGGGCCGGTCCGGCGCTGCCGGTGGCCGGGTCGACCAGCGCTATCTTGCCGACCGGGCCCTGGACCAGCAGGCCGCGGATGGTGGCCGCCACCAGAACGCGGCCCGGCAGGCCCCGAGCCCGGGACAAGCGGTGGCCAGCCTCATCGACAAGCCAGAGCGGGCTGTCTTTCGGCCCGTTGCCCCAGGGCGGCCCGGCCTGCTCGACCCAGATGTCGCGGTGGTTCGGCGCCAGCGCCATGTAGTTGGCCCGGGCGATGATCCGCGGGGCACCAGCACCCGACGCGCCGACCGGGATGAACACGACGTCTCCGATATCCGGGAGACCTCCCTGGCCGTGGCTGAAGATAAGCGCGACGACGCCGCCCGCCACCGACGTGACCTGGTGCACCGCGGGACCCGGGCCAAGCGGATCGGCTGCCTGCCCGGCAGCTGGCTCTACGGTGGTCAGGGAGGCCCGCGGCCGCTGCCCGACATCCAGCAGCCGCAATTCGTCGCCGCCGAGGAACAGCAGCGTGCGGGGCGTGTCACCCGGCCGCAACGGCGTCCCGTGCAGCATCCACGGCGCGGCCACCGCGATGGGTGACGGGGAACTGCGCGCCTGGTGGCGCGGCGGGCGGCCAGAGCCGCTCAGGATCAGGTGGACGGCGAGCCCGCCGCCGATGAGCACCGCAGCCGCCATGGCGAGCAGCCGCCCCGGCACCAGGCGGCGGCGATCGGGATCACGGCCGCTGCTGATGACGTCGAAATCCGGCCCACCCGCCACATTGCCAACCTACTCGGGCCGCACCACCCAGGGAACTCGGCACGAGCGCGGTGGCTTACGTGTAGTAGTCGTTGCCCTTCGTGAACTCGACGAAGGTGCATGCCTGATCTCCGACCGCCCAGGCGTCATGACCGGGGGGAAGGAGCATCACATCCCCCGCCGAGAAGTCCTCCTGCGAGCCATCACCCAGGACCACCCGCAGGGTCCCCGCCGTCACCAGCGCCACGTGGGGCAGTTCGCACAGATCCGTCCCGGCATACTCCTTCAGGTCCTGCGACCACCTCGCGCCAGCCCGGAAGGTCACTTCGGTCACCGCGACGCCGTCGAGCTCCGCGGTCCTCTTGGAGATAAGGCCGTGCTCGTCGGCCTTGACATCGGCGAGGTGGGCCTTCTGCATGGCTGGGTTGTACGTTGGCATGCGCTCAAGCCTGGCCGGCTCCCGGGCAAAAGTCGAGAACTTCGGTTGGATATATAGGTTTAGCGACGCCGTAACCGCCCGCCGCGTTCCTGGTGACCAGGCGCACCGGAGCCGGACGCCGCGCAGGCTGGTCGCCGCCCGCCCCGGGTCCCATGATCTCGGTAGCGCTGCGTTAGCTTGAGTGTGCCGATAGTGGGGGGAGCGGCGATGCGGGGGATCGCGCTGGTGAGCGTTGCGCTGGTGGCGGGGATGGCCGCCACGGCCGCCGGCGTCGTGGGTTGCGGGCAGGCCGGAAACGTGGCGGCCGCACGCCTGGACGCTCAGGTCCCGGCCGGGCAACTGGGCCGGAGCGTCGCGGGCGGTTACTCGTTCCTCGGCCAGATGATGGACACGTACGCCGGAGGCGCGACTCCCCGCCTCGTGCAGAGTTTCACCGGCGGCGTGCTCGGCCGGCAGCATTTCACGGTCTCGGAGAGCTACGACGACGCGCTGCTCATCGATGCGTACCTGGCGGAGGGCACCCCCGAGGGGCGGTCCAGGGCCGAGGTCATCGGCAACGGGTTGCTGTATGTGCAGGCGAACGATCCACGGCACGACGGTCGCATCCGCGCCGCGTACGCGCCGGTCCCGCTGCTCAGCCCGGGCGATGTCACGGCCACGGACCCGGCCAGCGACGTGGGCGGCATGGCGTGGGCCGGCCAGGCGCTTGTCCAGCTGTACGCGGCGACGGGCAGCAACGCCTACCTGGCGGGCGCCGAAGCGATCGGGAACTGGGTTCAGGCCTGCTGCCGCGATACCCGGGGGCCGGGCGGGTACACCGGGGGCGTGGCGGCGGACGGCCAGCACTTCACCTGGAAGTCCACCGAGCACAACATCGACCTTTACGCCCTGTTCCGGCTGCTCGCCACCGAGACCGGGGACCCGGAATGGTCGGCCCGGGCGGCGTGGGCCCGGCATTTCATCGTGGCCATGTGGGACCCGCAGCAGGGCCGGTTCTACATCGGGACGACCGCGGACGGCCAGACCCCGAATGACAGCGTGCGGCCCGAAGACGTCAACACCTGGTCCTATCTGGCCCTGCGGGACCCCAGCTACGCGGCGTCGCTCGACTGGGACGTACGGCACCTGGCCGCTACCTCTGGCGGGCGGCACGGCGTGAGTTTCTGCACCGGGGACCGGACGGGCGTGTGGTACGAGGGGACCGGGCACCTCGCTGACGCCCTCGAATTCCGCGGCGGGTTCTGGGACTGGATTCACGCGGCCAGTTACCTGCGGGACATCCACCATGCCCAGGCGTCCGGGCTGAACGGCGACGGGCGGGGGATCATCGCCGCCTCACGGGACGGGCTCAGCGACTGCAGCGGCGGCTCGCTCTACGCGTCGCTGCACACCGGGGCCACCGCCTGGTACATCCTGGCGGCCAAGAGGATCGATCCCTTCTTCCTGATCCCGACGCCCGCAGTGACTCCAGCGTCCACGCTGGCTCCAGCGTCCACGCTGGCTCCGGTGCCCACGCTG
>CAYPQM010000303.1:0-3444 GCA_964412845.1 uncultured Streptosporangiaceae bacterium | reverse complement strand
CTGGTCCGCTCGTACGGGAAGTCGCGGTACACGTCCGTCATGTAGATGTAGATAGCTTTGCCGCCGCTGTCGGTGAACGGCTTCGCGATCTCGAGCGCGTCCGAGCCCGGATGCTGCTGGCCGTCTTGGGCCTTCGTGTCCGTGCTCGTCAGCCCCATGCCCTCGATGAGGTTGTTGCTCGGCACGCCCTGGTCATAGATCCCGTACAGGCTCCCCGACGCACCGCCATCGACCGGTCCCGTGGCGGACCCGAGATCCACGACTAGATCATTCGCGGTGGCGCCATCCGATGGCGCCACGCCCGCCAGCAGTCCCGATGCGGCCAGGACGACCGCTGCCACCGCCGCCAGGTGCGTTCTCATCTGCTAGCTCGCTCTCTCAAGCGGTGGGCATGCGATCTGCGAACCCGGACCGGTACCGGTCAGTCGCCAGGCGTGAGGAATAGGTTTTCCTCGGACTCTAGGACGCCCTGGAAGGGAGGGTCAAGCCTTTTCATCCCGCTAAGTCCGCTCTGGCCGGACCACCATGGGCAAGATCACATAAGAAACCGTTTGCCTAAGAGCGCATCCAACGTCTAATGCAGCAGCTAGCGAGTCCGGCGGCGATGCCACGCCAGGTAGGCGGCGAAGCAACCGGCCGCGATGAAGTTGACGTCGCCGACGATGAAAACCGATCGCACGATCGGGTCGCGGGCGTGCACGAGGACGTACACCAGCCCGTAACCGTTGGTCATGGGCAGGATCTGGCCGAGGAAGTAGAACAGGAACTCGGTGATCAGGAAGCTCAGCAGCAGCCAGTACCCGGCGGGCCGGCCGCGGCGGTGCAGCCCGACCCCGGCCAGGAACCAGGCCAGGGTGCCACCGAGCAAGACGACGCCTGGGAGGCTGACGTGCGTGCCGTAGAGGTCCAGGGCGTATGGGACCTGGGCGGCGTAGTTGGCGAGCACCACGACGAGCAGCGCCGCCATGGGACGGGCCGGCAGGGCGCCAGGCGGGCGTGGCCCTGGGGTGGTGCTGATGCTGGTGCGGCCCGGGCGGTCCGCCTGATGATCACGGCGTCGTTGGGCGAGACCTGGTGACTGCGCCATGTGCCTTCCCTCGTGCTGGCGGCGAACCGGATGCGCGCTTTGTGATTATTGCTGGCGAGCGCGGCGCAGCGCGTCAGCCGCAGTACTGATCTGGGTCAGCCCGGAGGGTGATTCAGGGAAAGCGGATGCCGCCGCTGCCCGCCAGTCCGTACAGCACGGTGGCGGGCAGCGGCGGCATCTCCGGTCGCGTCAGCGGCCGGACGGATTGCCGGTCAGGGTCACCGGCCCATCTGGGCGGGCGTCCAGCCGGCCGCCTGGGACACGCCCTGCCGCGGGGCCTGCGCCGCGGCCGGGTTGGCCGCTCCCGCGGCGCCGGTCGCCGTGGTCGGCGTCTGGGCCGCGGCGTTGAAGGTCGCGGCGGTCGCCGCGCCGTTGCCGTCGAGCGTGACCGTCACCGGATCGGTCAGCCCGAAGTTCTGGCAGTTGAGGTTGGTGAACGACTGGTTCAGCCGGTTGGCCAGGAAGGTGAGCAGGTTGTTGCCCACCGCCGGCACCGGCGTGGTGCCGGTCGCGAGCAGTGCCTGGTTGTTGGCCAGGAACGGTGTCTGGATATTGATCATGTTCGCGCAGTAGTTGGCCGGGGTGTCGGCCGTCTGCGCCCGCATGACCGCCGGCTGGCCGACGCTGGCCCGGTACCGGTTGGTCTTCTGCTGGCTGAACGCCCCGTTGACCAGTGTCATCGGGTCGTTCTCCGGGACCAGCGCGACCGGGGTCAGCTGGTTCTGCGCCGCGAACAGCTCATCGAGCGCCTGGGAGGTACCCGGGGTGCCCGCGTTCGTCAGGTCCGGCTCCGTAAACGGGGTGCACCCGAGGGTCGGGTCGAGGAACGCGTTCAGCAGGGCGTTGTCGCTGCCGTTGTTGATGACCGTGGCACCGGCGAGCGCCGCCGTGTTGGCGGTGTTGTCCTGCGCGGTCGTGCCATTGGCGGTGACCAGGTACTGCGTGGTCACATTGTCACTCTGGTCCTGGTCGATCATCGTGAAGCTGCGCGTGGTCGGGCAGGGCAGCCCGGTCTTCGCGGAGACGCCGTTGGCCGGGATGACCGTGGTGCCGGCCGCGACGGACGCCTTGGCCGCGGCGAAGAACGCCGCCCCGTTGCAGAACGAGACCTGGGTGAAGATCGAGCCCTGGATGCCGTTGACGCACTTCGCCTGGCCGAGCGTGCCGGCCCGGGCGGCCTTCAGGGTGAGGTTGGTCCCGTTGAACCCGAAGTCGATGGTGACCACCGCGCCCGCGGGCAGCGTGGGCACGACCGGCGGGGCGGCCGCGACAGTGCCCTGGGTGATGACCAGGGGCTCATATACCGTCAGCGCCCCGGTCGCCGGGTCCAGGATCGTCGCCTGCGCGAAAGCGTTCAGCGCCGGGTTGCTCTCCATGCAGCCCGACTCCTGCGGGGTGAGGCCGCCGACCCCGGTGAGCTGGTACGGCGTGGCCAGGCCCTGTGCCGTCAGCGGGTTCGGCGGCACGATGATGTCGCAGCTCACGCCGTCCGCCGCCGCGGCCGGTGCGGCGGCCGCGGCCGCCGCTGGTGTCGCGCTCGCCGTGGCCGCCGGGCTGGCTGCCGCGCTCGCCGTGGCGGTCGGGCTCGCCGTCACCCCGGCACCCTGCGCCGAGAGCTTGAGGGCTCCGCTCCCGCCAATCATTTTGATACCCAGGATCAAGCCCACCACCATCGCGATGGCGAGGGGAACCACTATTCGCGCCGTACGCAATGTGGACCGATGCTCGTTGTGCATCCAAATCCACCTCCCTGTCCGCTATGAGGCTCCCAGCGGTCACCGTAGACCAGCCCTGCCGCCGGAATCGAGTCAAATCGGAAGATAGAGCTTTCCATCCGATTACGACAGATGTTCCGCGTTAGCGTAAGAATTGTTGCCGATTCCTAACGTCGCAGGTGAACGTCTATTAACACCTAGAGTGACCGGACCGTGATGGGCAACCGCAGTGGTCCCGCTGCCTCGATGAGGCGGTTTCAGTTCCGGGCCGACTGGTCGCGAGGAGTGCCCGTAGCGATTCGTGACGTAGCCGGACCGGCCCCGCAGCGGCACCCGGGCGAGCCCAGCCGACGCTCCGAACTGGGCACACAGCCACCGCCCGGGGAGCCACCCCGAACGGAGGGCTCGCTCCTGGGCCAGGATTTGGCTCGCCGTTCACACCCGCCGATGAGTGATCGTTCGCGTGTGCGAAATTTTCTCGTGCCGGACAAAAAGAACGGCGCCTTTACTCCGGCAATGGCTACTTCAGGATCTGGCGGGCCATGACCACGCGCTGGATCTGGTTGGTGCCCTCGTAGATCTGGGTGATCTTCGCGTCCCGCATCATCCGCTCCACCGGATAGTCCTTGACGTACCCGTAGC
>CAYPQM010000302.1:0-3453 GCA_964412845.1 uncultured Streptosporangiaceae bacterium | reverse complement strand
GAGCCGGCGGACTTGGAGCCGGCGGACTTGGAGCCGGCGGACTTGGAGCCGGCGGACTTGGAGCCGGCGGGGTTCTGCTGGGCGTGCGTGCATCCGGCCAGGCTCTGCTTGGCGTGCGCGAGCGCGGTGGCCAGCTGCTGGGTGCTGACACCGAGCGATCGGGCGGCCGCGGCGAATGCCGGCGACGACGTGTCGGCGTGGCCCGCCGCGAACAGCGGCTGGAGCGCCGCGCTGACCCGGGCCGTGCTGACGTGCAGCTCCCGGGCCACCGCCGCCGTGATCGCGTCGTGGCCCGGCCGCTCCTCGGCGGCCTTGGAGCCGGCGGCCTTGGAGCCGCCCGGCTTCTCGCTGGCGGACGTGGCCTTTGCGGAGGCGCCAGGGGTGGCGCCGGTCGTCGACGCTACCGCGGCGCCGCTGCCCGCGGCGAGAGCGGCGGTGACCGCCACGGCGGCGGCAATCATCCCGGTTCGGTTGCGCATGGGACCCTCCTTTGGTTTGTGGCTTGCACCCAAACGGAACCAAGCGGGACTCAGGCCGGCCGAAGAAGTTCCTTACCGCGGCCTAAGAAAGCAGCGCCACCGCCAGTCCGGCCATCTGCCTACGCGGCCCACCTCGACCCGGCGCGAGCTTGACCTGACCTCTGAGGTTGACGTTGCAGAAGCTGGAACAGACAAGCCGCCTCGACCACGACGACGCCTTGGCGCGAAAGTTCTCGTTTGCCGCGGGGGGCTGCGGCGCCGGGGCACGGGGCGGCTGTTGCTTGCAGGCGGTGCGGCCGGGGCCGGGTCAGTCGATGGGCAGCACGGCTTTGCCCCCGATGTGGTGGCCCAGCAGGGCGTCGATCGCCTCGGCGGGCTGGCGCCAGGAGCATTCCAGCCCGGCCTGGGCGCCGAGGCGGCCGTCTGCGGCCAGGGCGCACAGGCGCGCCAGATCGCTGGAACCGCTGGCGTGCGCGGTGAGCTCGCCGGGCCGTTTCGCTGGCTCGCGGGAGGGTGGCAGACTCATGGCCGGGGCGATCTGGCGGCGGGAGGCGGGAATGAGCGACCGCGTTCGGGGATGGTCTCTTGCCTGGTCGGAAGAGTTCGACGGTGATGCTGGTTCACCGGCGGATCCCAGGATCTGGCGGATGGAGACCGGGGGTGGCGGGTGGGGAAACGAGGAACTGCAGTACTACACCGATGGCAGCGAGAATGCGTTCCTCGACGGGGCCGGCAACCTCGCCATCGTGGTGCGCCAGCCGGAGCCGCGGCTGCGTGATGACCGCTATAGCGGGTGTGCGTACACGTCGGCCCGGCTGATCAGCAAGGACCGGGTGGCGCTGCGCTACGGGCTGGTGCAAGCACGGATCCAGGTTCCCGACGGCCGGGGCATCTGGCCTGCGTTCTGGATGCTGGGCCAGGACATCGACGATGCCGGGTGGCCGCAGTGCGGCGAGATCGACGTCATGGAGGTACTCGGCCAAGATCCCGCGGTCGTGCACGGCACCGTGCACGGGCCGGGGTACTCCGGTGCCGCCGGCGTCACCGCATCGCATCGCGCCCGGGCGAGCCTCGCGGCAGGCTTCCATGTGTACTCCATCGCCTGGGAACCAGGCAGAATCCGCTGGTACCTCGATGACCAGCTCTACGCCGCGGTAACGCCCGGCGACCTGCAGGGCAGGCCCTGGGTTTTCGACCACGGCTGCTACCTGCTGATCAACGTCGCCGTCGGTGGAACCTTCCCGGGAAACCCAGACAGCACACTGACCTTCCCGCGGACAATGCTGATCGACTACATCCGCCACTACACGACACCTGCGCCTGACTGAGATCCGCCCGGCAAACTGCACAGCATTCCGGCCCGCCATCCGCGCGGGCCGGGATGGCTGAACCCGGCGACCGCCGCGTGGAAGCGGCGCGTCCACGACACGAGCGAGTCGATCTGGCCCAGCGTCAATATCTCGGTGTCAATATCGACGACCCGCCCGGGCAGAAAGGTGAGCACCTCACGGCCCTGCTCGTCGAACCCAAGCACCCGCGGAGTGTGCTCAAGACACGAGGCGATGAAGTCGAGAAGGGCGTGAACTGCTGCCGTCCACGGCGCACCGGCCGGTGCGCCGTGCCGCCGATCCGCCAGGCGCCGCCCACGTTGCCAGCCAGCCACGTCGGTTGCTCCGGTTCGCCCTCGCTGACATCACCCACCGCTGCAGTATCCGGCGCCAGCCGTCCGGCTGGCCGTGGCGGCCGGAAAATCAGTCGCGGTAAAGGCCTCCCGTCGGGCAGCATGGCCAGGCTGGTTGCTCGGAGTGAAAACAAATGACTGCACTTGAACATGGTCGCGGCTCACCGGACCGGACACGGGCGGTGCTGCTCGCGCTGCGCTATTACGGCCGCCAGATGATCCGGCTCCGGCGCTTCACGGTGCCGGCGATGTTGCTGCCCGCGCTGGGAAACACGTGCACCTATTACGTCGCGCCGCTGATCGTCGCTCAACTGGTCGGCCGCTTTGTCGGCCACGGGCCCATCGGCATCGGCGCGGCGATGCCGTATGTGCTCGGCTTCGCAGGCGTCCTGCTTTTCGCCGAGATCTTGTGGCGGATCGGCATCCACTGCCTGAACCGCCTCGACGGTCGCGGAATCGAGAACCTTTACGTGATCGGCATGGACGAGCTGCTGGCCAAGGATGCGGCGTTCTTCCACGACAACTTCGCCGGTTCGCTGACCAAGCGGGTGCTGAGCTTCGCTGCCCGGTTCGAGGACTTCGCCGACAATCTGGTATTCAACATCGTCGGCAGCCTTGTGCCGCTCGTGTTCGCGTCGGTGGTGTTGTGGCGCTACGACCCGATGCTCGTCGCCGGGCTCATCGGCCTGATCGCGATCACCGGCGCCGGCATCGCACCGCTGATTCGCCGTCGCCAGAAGCTCGTCGACCAGCGCGAGGAAGCGATCGCCCGGGTGTCCGGGCACGTCGCCGACGCTCTGATGAACATGGACACGATCCGCGCTTTCGCGGCCGGTGACCGGGAGGCGGCCGAGCACCGGTCGCGCGTTGCCGACCAGCGGCGGAAGTCGCTGCGGTCATGGGACTACGGGAACCTGCGCATCGACGCGCTGGTCGCGCCGATGTCCGTGCTGACCAACGTGGTCGGTCTGCTGCTCGCGGTCGCGCTCGGCGGGGGCAAGCACGGAATCGAGGCGATCATCGTGGCATTCACGTACTACTCCAATGCGACGCGGATCATGTTCGAGTTCAACCAGATCTACCGCTCTCTGGAGAGCTCGCTGACTGAAGCCGCGCAGTTCACCGAGTTGCTGCTGACACCGCCGGCCGTGGTCGACCCGGTCGTGCCCGAGCCGCTGCGGACGGAGGCGAGCGACGTCCGCTTCGAGCGCGTGACGTTCGCGCACGCGGGCGGACTGCCGCTGTTCACCGGCCTCGACCTCGCCGTGCCGAGCGGGACCAGGCTCGGCCTGG
>CAYPQM010000301.1:0-3458 GCA_964412845.1 uncultured Streptosporangiaceae bacterium | reverse complement strand
GTCGGCCTGCCCGGCCATGACGGCAGCGACGGGGAGCCGTTGTGGTACGGCGGCGGGCGGCTATCCGCCGACCTGACCCTGCCCCGGCTCCACCGCCGCTGGGGCACGTCCCGGACCGGCGCGGCGGAACAGTCCGGGGCGTTCCGGTTCACCGTCTCGGAACGGAACGCGATCTACGAGCACGCGGCCCGCCAGGCCACGAACGCCGCGGAACACATCCGTCACTGTGCCCATAACGATCCGGCGCGGGCAGCCGATGCGGCGTGGGCCGCAGCTGACACCCTCCATGTCGCAGCGCGGGCGCTGCGGAACCCGGCGCTGCGCCGAGCGGCAGACGGGTACGGCCGCGCGGCCCGTGCGCCCCACGGCCGGATTCCTCACCGCACCAACGCTGGGAACCAGTTGCGTACCGCTGCGCGCCTGATGGCGCTGAACGGCAACATCACCGGCGAGTCCACGCTGGCGTCGGCCGCGCTCATCGCGAACCTGGTGGGCCTGGCCGTCGCGGTCGCGGAGCTTCGCAAGGCCCAGCAGCACGCCGCGCAGGCGGCAGCCGCGCGGGCCGCAGCCGAGGATCTTCATGCCGCTTGCGTCCAGAGTCGTTCGGCGGTGCCGGGCCAGAGCCAGGCGGAAGCGCGCCGACCCAGACGGTCGGCAGCTGCGGCAGACGTAGGCAGCAGAGACTTCCCGATCCCGATACGAGCTGCTCTTGCGGCATCTGTCGGCGGTGGCCTGCCTGACTCCCAGCCGGGCCTAGGCTCCCGGACAAGCCGGGGACCGCAGCCACCCAAACGCGCTGGACCAGGCCGCTAGCCGTTCCGGTGTGGGCTACTACGTCGGGCACGCCGATGCGCTGCGGTGGCCCGCTAGCGCGGGATTCCCAGCCTCACTCACCCTGTGGCTCTGTGAGTTCGAACCAAACGGTGCAGCCGTGCTGGTCGCCGCAGTATCCCCACCGCTCCGCGATCAATTCGACGACTTCCAATCCTCGCCCGGTCTCCGACTCAAGGTCGAGCAGGCCGGGTTTGGGGATGTTCTCCGAGCCGTTGTCGCTGACCCCGATCAGCAGTGAGGTTCCGCAGCGGCAGATGGTGACCTCGAACTGGCCACCGTCGCCGGTCTTGGTGTGCTCCAGCGCGTTGGTGGCAAGTTCGCTGACGAGCAGGACAGCCTCGTCGAGCAGGGGGCACGGCCCAAGGACCCGCCTGGTGAAGTCACGAGCCCGGGCGATCTGGTCTGCGCGGCCGGGGAAGCAACGCCGTTTGGGGCGGGCAGTTAGCACCACGGCTTCCGTCATGGGCCGCACGGTAGGCCCGGCCACCCTGGTCACCTGAGCCCGGCGTGCGGCCTTCGTGCCGTGCGGATCATCGCGGCCGAAACCCGCACTGTTGTGCGGGTCGGCGGGGGTTAGATCACGCCAGCGCGGTGGGCCAGTGGCCGCAGTTGCGGCGTGCTGGCGCGATGCTCCCGGCGCAGCAGCAGGGCAAGCAGGTCGTGGGTGGCGGTGTCGTAGCGGACCAGTTGTGGGGCGGCCTGTTCCGCCGCCAGGAGCATGTTAACGGCCGCGGCGTCATGGCGCTGCTGGGCGTACGCGCGGGCCAGGTCGAGGCTGACCTGGCTGCGGCGGCCGCCCAGGCCCATCGGCAGATGTTGCAGGTCGAGCGTCTCGCCGGTCTCCACGGCCGTACTGGCGTCCCCGCACGCCACGGCGGCCGAGACCTCGTGAATGCGGACGTTCGTAGGCCCGAACGCGGTCCAGTGGTCGTTGCGATCCTCGCCCAGCCGTTCAGCGACCCGCCGTGCGGCGGTGAGGGACCGGTCGGCAGCCGCGCGGTCGAAGTCAGCGGCAGCGGCGAGGGCGTCGGCTAGGTGCAGGCCGCCCAGGACCGACAGCCGTTCGGGGTCGCCTTGCGTGCCGGAGCGTTCGAGGGCGCTGGCCGCCCCGGTCACCAGGTCGCGAGCATGGGAGGCGTGCTTGCGGCGGATGAACACGTGCGCCAGCCGGAACGCCGACATCGCGGCGAGCAGTCCGGCGTCCGCGTGCTCGGCGGCGGTCACGGCCCGGTCCCCAGCGGTCCACGCCAGCCCGGTCTCACCGACCCGGCTCAGTACCATCGTGGCCGCCTGATAGACCTGCGACCGCAAGGCGCTGACCGCGATAGCGTCCGTACGGGGACAGGTCCGCGCTGCGGTTTCGACGGCGCGGATGAGGCCAGGCAGGACCCGGCCCGCCTCCTCGTAGCGGGCCGCTTGGTAGGCGCGGTTCGCTCGCTCCAGTTCGAGCCGCAGCCGTGCCAGATCCGGCGCATGGACAGCGGTGTCGGCATCGATCACTGATTCCAGCGCGTCGTAGGCCATCATGGCCCGTTCGGTCTCCCGGGCCGCCGCGTACTGAGATCCCCGTGGCTCGCCGGGCTCATCTCCGGTCAGCTCACTGACATCAACCCGGAGGATCTCGGCCAGGGACGTGAGCACGCTGTGACTGTCCACTTGGCGCAAGCCGCGTTCGACCTGGGACAGCCAGCTTTCCGACCGTCCGGCTAACCCGGCGAGCGCCGCCTGGGACAGGCCCCGGCGGCGGCGTGCCCGCGCGATCCGCTGCCCGCGTACCGAAGCATCCACCGTCAGTCCCTCCCGCCTGAGCCATCTCCGGTAACAGTGTGCAGTTCCTCCAGCACCCTAGGCCAGCCTGGCATACGCGACTGCGGTGGCGTCTGCGGGTCGAACAACACACGCACTCCCATCCCGCGCAGCACCTCCAGGCTGCGCCCGAACGCCACGTGCCGCGCCAGCGCGTCCTTGACCAGCGGGACCGCGACGATCGGCACGCCCAGGCCAGTCAGCTCGCACAGCAGGCCAGTCGCGAACGTGTCCGTGATCCCGGCCGCCCACTTGTTCACAGTGTTGAACGTGGCCGGTGCCACCACCACCGCGTCAGCGGAGGGCAGCTCATCCGGCTCATCCGGCATCCGGAACCCGGTCCGCACCCGGTCGCCGGTCAGCGCGGCCAATTGGCCTGCGTCGATGAACCGCTCACCCATCGGCGTGGCGATGACCCGGACCAGCCATCCAGCGTCCTGGGCCAGCCCGATGAACTCACCTACGCTCGCCGCGGCCGGGGCGGCGCACACGATCACATACAGAACACCCGGTGACCTACCGCTCACACTCATCAAGCGGGAGCGTAGCTCTTCGGTGGCCGCGACCGCTTCGGGGTGCCGCTATCGCTCAGCCGTGCGAGGGTCAATACCTGGGGTTGCGGCGGGCCGAAAATTAGGCCGTCTGGTGCCGCCCTGGTTCAATTCATGCCGCCTGACCGTGGCGCGTCCTGGTGGCAAATGGGTGGCAAATGATCTTGAGGCCGGTTCCCGCTCCGGGGAACCGGCCTCTGACCTGCGCAAACTGGTGGGCGATACTGGGATTGAACCAGTGACCTCTTCGGTGTCAACGAAGCGCTC
>CAYPQM010000300.1:0-3481 GCA_964412845.1 uncultured Streptosporangiaceae bacterium | reverse complement strand
GGCCAAGGACCCGGCGCTCGGTGACCTGGTGCCCGGGCAGGCCGGTGGCGAGCATCCCTTCGTGGACCGCGATGGTGTGCACGACATCTACCGGGAATGGCGCCGGATCGCGGACTCCTACCCGGGCGAACGAGTGCTCATCGGCGAGGTCTGGCTGCCGGATGCTGAGCGGCTCGCCCGCTACCTGCGCCCCGATGAGCTGCACTCAGCGTTCAACTTCGACTTCCTGTGCTGTGCGTGGGACGCGGCCAGGCTGCGCGAGGTGATTGACGTCACGCTGGACTCGCACGCCCGCGTCGGCGCCGCGGCCACCTGGGTGCTGAGCAACCACGACGTGGTCCGGCACGTCACCCGGTACGGCCGGGCTGACACGGCCTTCAGCATGAGCGACCGGCGGATCGGTGAGCCCGCTGACCGGGAACTCGGTAACCGCCGGGCCCGGGCCGCCGCGTTGCTGACCTTCTCGCTGCCCGGCGGCGTCTACCTCTACCAGGGCGACGAGCTGGGCCTGTGGGAGGTCGAGGACATCCCCGACGAGCTGCTGCAGGATCCGTTCTGGGAGCGCTCCGGGCACACCGACCGGGGCCGGGACGGTTGCCGCGTGCCGCTGCCGTGGTCCGGGAGCCAGCCGCCGTTCGGGTTCGGGCCGGAGGGGTCGGTCCCCTGGCTGCCCCAGCCGGCCCAGTGGAAGGACCTCACCGAGGAGGCACAGTCAGGAGACGAGGGTTCCATGCTCGAGCTGTACCGCGCCGCGCTGCGGCTGCGCCACGCCGAGCCGGGGTTCGCCTCCGCTGGGATGCGCTGGCTCGACTCGCCCGCCGATGTGCTCAGCTACCGCCGGGGAGATGACATCACCGTCGTGATCAACCTGTCGGCCCGCGCGATCGACCTGCCGCCGCACGACGGGGTGCTGATCAGCAGCGCCCCGGTCACTGGCGGCCTGCTGGCGCCAGACACCGCTGCCTGGCTGCGGACCCGTTAGCGCGCCGCAGGCGTTTCCGCGGGAACGCCGCTCGGCCTCTCCGCGCGTTTCCGCGGGAACGTCTCCGCGCGTTTCCGCGGGAACGTCTCCGCGCGTTTCCGCGGGAACGCGGCGGCCGCCGGTCAGCCGGCGGCGGCCCCGGCCGCGTGCAGCGCGGCCAGCATGGCGTCGAGTTCCGGCCGCCACTTCCGGCTGACAGTGACCCGCACTGGCCGGGGCCACGTCGGCGCCTCGCCACGACCTATCGCCAGAACGCTCAGCACCAAGGGCCCGAACACCGCTAACGCCGCCTCCGGGCCCGGCGTGAAGGTGTAGCCGATCATCGCGAGACTCAGCGGCAGATACGCGAGCGCGAGGCCGAGGATGGCGAATGACCAGTGCAGTGCCCCACCGTCCGCCCGGACCCCCCGACAATCGCCTCGCCTGGCGCCATGGCACCGGAGACCGTCATGGTCACCTGCTGCTTGACGGCATCCTGGCCAGCCATCGCGTCTGCCTGCCGTGATCTGCCTGTCGTGATCTGCCTGCCCCGGCCGGTACGGCTCAGCCGACCAGGGTCTTGACGGCGGAGGCCAGGTCGGTCAGGGCGGTCTTGGCGTCCGCGAAGTACATGCTGGTCTTGGGGTTCACGTACAGCTCGTTGTCGATGCCCGCGTAGCCGTGGCCCATTGACCGCTTGATCACGATGATGCTCTTTGCGTTGTCCACGTCCAGGATGGGCATGCCGGAGATGGCGGTACCAGGGCGGCGGGCGGCCGGGTTGGTGACGTCGTTGGCCCCGATCACCAGCGCCACGTCGGTCCGCGGGAACTCGGGGTTGATCTCTTCCATTTCCTTGAGCTGCGGGTACGGCACGTTGGCCTCGGCCAGCAGCACGTTCATGTGGCCGGGCATCCGGCCCGCGACCGGGTGGATGGCGTAGCTGACCTCTACGCCGCGCTCTTCCAGGAGCTTGGCCAGCTCGGCGACCTGGTGCTGAGCCTGGGCGGCGGCCAGCCCGTAGCCGGGCACGATGATGACCTTGGACGCGTAGGCGAGCTGGATGGCCGCGTCGTCAGCGGCGATCGACCGCACGTCCCCGCCCGGGCCTTCGATCGCCCCGGCCTGGCTGTCCCCGGTGCCGAATCCGCCCACGATGATGTTGCGGATCGATCGGTTCATCGCGTCGGCCATCAGCTTGGTGAGGATGCCACCCGACGCACCGACCAGCGCGCCGGCGATGATCAGCGCCCAGTTCCCGATGACGAAGCCGGCCATGGCCACGGCGGTGCCGGTGAACGCGTTCAGCAGCGAGATAACCACTGGCATGTCCGCGCCGCCGATCGGCAGCACCATGGTCACGCCGAACGCCAGCGCCGCGAGCAGGATGATGACCAGGACGGTCACGCTCGGGGTGGCGATCATGTAGATGCCGCCGCCCACGCCGACCACCGCGGCCGCGATGTTGGCGGCGCGCGAGCCGCGGAAGGTCACCGGCGCCCCGTTGATCACGCCCTGCAGTTTCCCGGCCGCGATGATCGACCCGGAGAACGTCACGGCGCCGATGAGCACGTCGAGGATCGTCGCGACCGTGGTCGACTCGGCCACGCCCAGCGAGCCGCCCGCGACCTTGACGTAGTCGTTGATCGCGACCAGGGCCGCGGCGCCGCCGCCGACCGCGTTGAAGATACTGACCAGCTGCGGCATGGCGGTCATCTCGACGGTGCGGGCCGCGTACAGCCCGGCCCCGCCGCCGAGCAGAGCGCCCGCGATCATGACGATCCATCCGGTGGCGCTGATCGTGCCCGCGTGGCTGACCAGCGCCAGGGTGGTCGCCACGGCGAGGACCATGCCGGCCGTGGACACCTGGTTGCCGCGCCGCGCGCTGGCCGGGGAGTTCATCAGGTGCAGGCCGAGCACGAAGCAGGTTGCGGCGGCAATATAGAGCAGCTGGGTGATCCAGTCGAAGGCACTCATGCCTGGCCCCCCGGGCGGTGTCCCCCGGCTGCTCCCGGACCGCCCGTCACCCCGGCCGGCGGGTCGCCGCCCGTCACCGGGGTGCGGGCACGCCGGAACATCTTGAGCATCCGGCCGGTGACCAGGTACCCGCCGACCACGTTCATCGCGGCGAACGCCGCGGCCACGAAGGCCAGGATGTAGCCGAGGGCATTGTCGGCGGTGACCGCGATGAGCATGGCGCCCACCAGCACGATCCCGTGGATCGAGTTGGCGCCCGACATCAGCGGCGTGTGGAGGGTCGCCGGAACCTTGCTGATGACCTCGAAGCCGACCAGGATCGCCAGCACGAAGAGGGCCAGCGCGTTGAGCAGGTCGGTGCTCATGCCCCGGTGCTCCCGGCCGCGGGCGCCGGCGCTGCCGCGGGCTCGGGCGGCGGCGGTGGGTCGAGGAGCTTCTTCGTCGCGGCCTGGACCACGGCCCCGCCGTGGGTGATGACCGTGCCGGCGGTGATCTCCTCGTCGAAGTCGTAGTTCATCGCGCCATCCTTCACGAAGTGGAGGA
>CAYPQM010000299.1:0-3562 GCA_964412845.1 uncultured Streptosporangiaceae bacterium | reverse complement strand
TCGGCGGCAGCAAGACAATGATCATTTTCGACTCGGCCACTTATGCCGAGCTTGGCCTCACTACCTGGGGCTCCGGCCAGTACCGCGGCGACGAGGGGGCAGCGCGCTGCTCAAGCTCGCCATTGTTGACCGAGTCGGCGAACTGCCGTGATCGCAGCGGAGGCAGGTCAAGCGGATTCGCGCACGACCAGTTCGGTGTCCAGGACGACGTGCGTGGGCTCTTGACCAGCCCGGGCGATCAGGCCCAGTAGCTCGGTGGCCAGCCGGGCGCCCATCGCCTCGACCGGCTGCCGGACAGTGGTCAGCTTCGGGTCGGTGTGCTGCGCCAGCGGCGAATCCTCGAAACCGATGACCGCCACGTCCTCCGGCACCCGCCGCCCGGTCCGCCGCAGCGCGCGGAGCGCGCCCGCGGCCATCAGGTCAGAGGCCACGAACACCGCATCGATCTTGGGGCGGCGGTCCAGCAGCCGGTAGAGCCCATGCTCAGCCGAGACCCGGCCGAAGTCACCGAAGACGATCAGGCCGGGGTCGGTGAGACCGGCGTCGGCCATGGCTGTGCGGTAGCCGCGAAGCCGGTCCACCCCAGGTGCCATGTCAGGTGGTCCGGCGACGGTGGCCACCGTCGTGCGGCCGTTCTTCAGCAGATACTGAACGGCCATCTTGGCCCCGCCGACGTTGTCCGCGTCCACGTAGGAGAACTCATCGCCGTCGTCATCGCCGAACGGGCGCCCGACCAGCACCACGGGGATGCCGAGGCTATGCAGGTCGAAGGGCCGCCCGCCGTGCATGCTGGCCAGCAGCGCACCATCCACATGCCCGCTGCGCAGGTACCTGGACGCGGTCTGGTAGTCACGCGGTGAGTGCACGGTGAGCAGCACAAGCTGGATGTCGCAGGACGCCAGTTCCCGGCTGACGCTCCTGAGCATCAGCGGGAAGAACGGCTCCGAGAACACCCGGGCGTTGTCCTCGCAGACCACGAACGCGATCGAGCCGACCCGCCGCGATCCCGATGACCGTGCGGCGCGGTTGCGGACGTACCCGAGCTGGGCGATCGCATCCTCGACCTCTTGGCGAGTCTCGGGCCGCACCCGGGCGGAACCCGTCAGTACTCGCGAAGCGGTCGCCGGCGACACTCCCGCCTGACGGGCAACGTCTGCCAGCCGCGGCCTTGGCTTCGTCTGTGTGACCGACACCCTAGCCTCCTAGCCAGCCATGCCCATCGGCGGTGGATACCGATCCACTAGCCATTCGGCACGGGCGCGATGCCTGCACCGCCAAACGGGAAATTGTGTCCGGAGTGTTACTTAACAGAAACACCCTGATGAATATTCGTGCCGAATCCGCCGCGATGTCAAGGCTCTTTGGCAAGCCAATCCTGGGGTGGGAGGCGACCACGACTCCCTATCCATCGGCGGAGTGATGGCTATGAAAGTTTCATGAGGTCGCCACCAGGGAATGCGCTGCTACCGGGACCTGACAGCCGCCCGCCGCGGCCCCCGGGGAACCCGGACGGCCGCGGCGACGTCAAACACGAAGGCCTGAGGTGTGCCTGCCGCTGGACGGCAGCCCGGCCTGCGCCGCCCGGGACTCAGGTGGCGGCCACGATGTCGATGACGAAGACCAGGGTGTCTTTGCTGCCCACATAGGGGGCATGCCCAGCCTGGCCATAGCCGAGGGTGGGCGGGATGACGAGCAGCACGCGGCTGCCTACCGGCAGGCCGCCGAGGCCATTTTCCCACCCGGGCAGCACCTGGCCGGCCCCGAGCAGGAACGATTCAGGGAACCCGCGGGCCCACGTCGAGTCGAACACCTTGCCGGTGCGCCAGACCACGCCGGTGTCCTGGACGACGACGGTCTGGCCCGCCTGGATCGGCCGTCCCCGGCCACGGATCAGCACCTGCCTGACCAGCTTGGCCGGCGGCGTGGCCTTGGCCGGCGGCGTGGCCTTGGCCGGCACAGTGATCTTCGGGCCGTGCGCGGCCCAGGCCACGCTCGGCAGGCCCGGCCCGGGGTGGTAGGGGATCACGGTGCCCGTGGCGTGTGCGGTCTCCTGCAGGCTGCCCAGCACGTCGAAGACGAAGACGAGCGTGTCGCTGCCCATGATGTTCGCCTGGGGATTGCCCTTCGGCCCGAAGGCGTCCTTGGGCGGTACCACCATCAGCACCCGGCTGCCCGTCCGCTGGCCGGCCAGGCTGCGCCAGGCGGGGATGGCGGATCGCAGCGGCAGGCCCTGCGGCGAGTGATTGGTGTAACTGTCCACGACTTCGCGGTCCCCGGCCCACACCTTTCCCTGGACGTTGAAGAGCACGTAGTCGTGCGGCCGCACGACCGGGCCGTGTCCCTGGATCAGGGTCCGGACGACCAGCTGCCCGGGAGGGGTGCCATTCGGCATGCTGATCACCGGGTCCGCGCCGAACGTGCCCCTGACCGAGGGCATGTCCGGCGGGGGCTGGCTGCTGCCGCAGCCCGCGGCGGACGCCGCGGCGAGCAGCACCATCGCTACCAAGAAGCGGCGCATCGTGCGCATTGCTGTCCTCCATGGGTCGGGGCATTCGTGCGCGGGGCGCGCGCCCGGCAGTGGGCGCGCGCCCCGCGGTCAGTTGGCGTCAGAAACCTGCGGGCGGCTGCACACTGGGGAACAGCTGCGCGAAGGAGTCAAACGCGGTGGCGACTTCCACCTCGGTCCAGAGCCGGTGGTAATGGAAGACCGGGGCAGCGCCGCCGTTCAGGTACGCCTGGACCAAGGGCCACTGAGGATCGCTCGTGTACCAAGGCCGGATGGACAGGAAGGTGTTGGTGGACGAGCTGAGGGCCACCCCGCCGGGGTAGGTTCCGGTCCAGCCCGCGGGGATGAACACGCCCTCGTAGTTCGTCGTGTTGTAGGCGACGGTGAAGTTCTTGTAATCGGTGCGGGTCTCCGGGTTGGAGTAGCCCAGCGAGTCACCGTTGAACTTGTGGATGACATCGATGATGTTCTGCGCGGCGGTCTCGACCGTGGTGTTGCCGGACTTGGCCGCGTAGTACTCGTACACCTTGGCCAGCGAGGCCGCGACGCCGATGTCGTTGGAGCAGCCCGACACCGCCACGTGCAGCCCGGTGTTCGCGGCCGGCGGCGTCGTTCCCGAGGTGTAGTTCGCACCTGGCTGACCCGTCCAGGTCAGCGTGCCGGGCAGGCAGATCGCCCCGGTGGTCGTGTTAACCGTGGTCACCGACTGCGCCCAGGCGGTCCACTTGGCCAGGATCGCCCCGGCCTGCGTGTTGCCTGTCGTGTAGTAGTACTCCGCCACCCGCTCCATCGGCCAGGTCTGGAACCCGAACCACTGGTTGCTGGGCGGGTTCATGTACTCCGGCGATGGCGTGTAGTACATGCCGTCGAAGGTGGTGTCACCGGCCGGCGGCTTCGACACGTCGCCGTAGTTGCCGCCCCAGCTGTTGGTCACGCCACCGGCGATGGCGCCCTCGGCCGATTGCAGCCACTGGGTGAAGTTCAGCTGAGTGGTCAGGCTGGTCGCCCAGTCGGCCTTGGCCGTCGGGGACAGCGGGACCAGGTTGGTGTCGGTGG
>CAYPQM010000298.1:0-3624 GCA_964412845.1 uncultured Streptosporangiaceae bacterium | reverse complement strand
AAGCGGTCTGGAAGATCGAGGTCCGCGACTTCCCCGCGTTCATCATCGTGGACGACAAGGGGAACGACTTCTTCGCGCCAGCAGCGTCGCCTACCCTGCTGTCCATCTCGCCACGCTGATTCCGCACCTGGTAATGATCACCGCGACCTGCGGAAAGGCGGGACGGGCGCGACACTCGGTCTATTCACACCCGCTTCACAGGAATCTTGACGGCTACGGCGTGTATCGTCCCGGCCATGCACGTTGCGGCCGGGACCGGGCGGGTGGTCGCCGGGCGCTACTACCTTCAGGACCCGATCGGCCGTGGTGCCATGGGCACCGTCTGGCGGGCCAGGGACGCGCTCCTGGCGCGGGACGTCGCGGTCAAGGAGGTGCTCCTGCGGGGGGGCAGCACCCCTGAGGACACCCAGATCCGCTACGAACGCACGTTGCGTGAGGCCAGGACCGCGGCACGGCTGAACCACCCGGCGGTAGTCACCGTCTACGACGTGGTCGAGGCGGATGGCAGTCCCTGGATCGTGATGGAACTCGTGCAGGCGCGGTCCCTGGAGCAGATCCTGGCCCAGGACGGGCCGCTGTCGCCGCACAAGGCGGCCGATGTCGGCAGCCGGCTGCTCGGCGCGCTCTCCACCGCTCATGCGGCCGGCATCCTGCACCGGGACGTGAAGCCGAGCAACGTGCTCCTCGGTACCGACGACCGCGCCGTGCTGACTGATTTCGGCATAGCGACCCGGGAGGGAGATCCGGGGCTCACCCAGGTTGGCATGGTGATGGGCACACCTGGCTTCACCGCTCCGGAACGGATCCGGGGCGAGCCGGCGACGCCCGCGTCGGACTTGTGGTCGCTCGGCGCGACGCTGTACGCGGCCGTAGAAGGCCATGGGCCGTTCGACGAGGGCGGAAGTTCCCTGGCGGTGCTATCCAGGATCGCGAACGAGGACGCGCCCCGGTCACGGTCGGCCGGAGCGCTCGGCCCGGCGATCGAGGCACTGCTCCGGCGCAACCCCCGCGCGCGGCCCGACGTGTCTACCGCCGCCCGGCTTCTCGCCGCGGCGGTGGCCACGCCCCCGGCCAACCAGCCCTTCGGCGGCGGGTACCTGGGCGAGGAGTTCCTCCAGCAGGACGGCGATCCGTTCGGGCGGGATGAGCCCCGGCGCGACGAGCCCCGGCGCGACGCCTCCCGGCGCGACGAGCCCCGGCGCGACGCCTCCCGGCGCGACGAGCCCCGGCGCGACGCCTCCCGGCGCGACGCCTACGGGCGGGACACGTACCGGCGGGACACGTACCGCGGGGATGATCCGCCGCCCGTCCCGCCCGCCGCCGCCGCAGTCATGCCTGCGCCGATGAACGTGCTGACGGACGCGGTTCGCCCCGCCCAGCCGAATCCGCAGATGGCACCGGGCTCATCGCAGCAGGCGACTCGCCAGCAGGTCACTCGCCAGCAGGCGGGGCTAGCCAAGGGCGCTGGCCTGTTCCAGCGGGCAAACCTGCCCTGGGGGGCGAACCTGGCTCGAGGGGCGAACCTGGGCCGGGCAATCGGCATGCCGACCAGACCCGACAGGTCGCTAGGGACTGATCCCTCCGGCTCGGGTGCTGCTGCTCCCAGCCAGCCCGGCCGACATGAAGCCCAGGCCGTGGGGCACCGGGCCGAAGCCGCCGGGCACCGGCGCTGGCTGGTCACCGGGCTAGGTGCCGTAGCGATCGTCTGCGCCGGGGTGGTCAGCGGGCTGGCGATCGGGCACTCCGGCCAATCCTCGCTGTCCACCGGCTATCACCAGTACACCGTCCCGGCGGCTGAATCGGGCACGGCGGCTGGTTTCACCATGGCCATCCCGGACGGGTGGCACGCGAGCACGCACGGCCTGATTACCGACGTGGTTGATCTCCACGAGCACATGTCCATGCAGGTTGATCTCGCACCGTTCGAGGCCGCTACTTCGACCGGTGAGGCGAGCCTCCTGGACGAGCGGGCCGTCACAGATGTCGGCTTCCCCGGGTATCACCGGCTCGCACTGCGCCCTGTCTTCCTGCACGGCAGCCCCGCCGCGGAATTGGAGTTCAGCTGGCAGGCACCGCGGACCGGGCGGACGGACGTGATCGACGTCTTGGTCAAGCAGCGGACCCCGACCGGGCGGCAGGCGTACAAACTTCAGATATCCGCCCCAGCGGCGGACCGGGCGGCGAGCCGGGCTATCTTCGCGGAGGCACTGCGGACCTTCGGCCCCCGCTGAGGCTGTCGGCCCCCGCTGGGGATTCCCGGGCGGCGCAGAATCGTCCGGCGTGAATGAAATCACAATGGGTTGGCACGCCCGCAATTCAGCATCGAAAAGTAATCAGTTAAGCACTGCACGTCACGAGGGCCAGTACGCAAGCGGGTGAGATACCCGGCCGCGTGACAATCAGCCAGCGCTCCAGCTCAGTAGTAGCTGTGCGCTTGCCAGAACGCCCAGGCCTTGCACGGATCCCCGTATCTTCCCTGGATATACCCCAGGCCCCACTTGATCTGGGTAGCCGGGTTGGTCTGCCAGTCAGCGCCGGCGCTCGCCATCTTGGATCCGGGCAGGGCCTGCGGAATTCCGTAGGCGCCGCTGGCATTCTCGGCGTCATAGCGCCAGCCGCTCTCGCGGGAGAAAATGTTGTTCAGGCAGCTGTAGTACGTGCTGGGTGCCCACCCGAACGAGGACAGCATGTTGTAACCGATCCGCTGGGCTGTGCCAGGGTCGGGCGCCGGGAGATTGACAACTGTGGAGCCGCCAGCGGCGGCTGCCGCTGGGCGCGCCGCCACCTTGGGCACGCCGACCATGTGCATGGTGTGCGAGGCAGCGTCCATGACGATTATCTGCTGGCGCTGCTGCTCCAGAACGGCCATCGCCCGGCTGCCGGAGACTGCCGCAGCGGCGATGGCGGCCCCGGAACCCGGTCCGTGGCCAGGGCTCAGCACCATGTAACCAGTGACGGCTATTCCGGCGATCGCGGTGACAGCCGTCGCGAGTGTTGGCAGAAGAATGCCATTACGACGTGCCGCCCGTCTCCTCCCGGGGCTACGCCTCCGGCCTTGTGACAAGGCAGTCCTTCCGTTGGCCAAGCACGCTGGGCAGGACGCCCAGTCGCGGACCCCTGCGGCTGAGGGCAGCGAGTCTCACGGAGCCCTTATGCCAATACCGGCCGCAGAAACTTCCGCGGCCGCAACCAGCTGGCATCAGGTCCCAACACCATCGGCGCTACCTTGCCAGAACTGAGGGAGGGGTACGCAACCGCTTCTGCTGAAAAAGTTGTGACGCTATGCGCACCAGCGCTGTGGGGTAGATCACAAATTGACAACGCGTACCGTCACAATTACCAGCCGTGAGAACGGCCTTAGTTGTGACCACTGCTTTGGCCAAAGAAACCGCGCCGGACACGCAGGAGAAAACACGGAAAGGCAGCGTCCGCCGCACTTTGTTCGGCCGGCTTGCGCTACCGCGGAACCGGCAAAGCAGCGCTGCGGCCTTCCCCTGACTCCAGGGAAGGCCGCCGCGCTCCTGTAGCTGACGCCAGGCGCCAAACGCCCGGGCCGGCGGGTTTTTGTAACAGCCGACCGCGTGTGAGTGGTCCCAGGGGGCACACGGCGAGCCGTAGAACGAA
>CAYPQM010000297.1:0-3633 GCA_964412845.1 uncultured Streptosporangiaceae bacterium | reverse complement strand
GCCATGCCCCGCGAGGCGGCTGCCCGGTCCGCGCCGCGGAGGTTGAGCGCAACCCGGGCCACCCCGCTGACCTGGTCCGCCGGCTCCTTCAGCGATTCGATCCCACGGATTCGCACTCGCTGCATCGAGGGGGTCAGCAGTAGCTCCTGGCCACGGCGCGCCGTGCCGGCCGGCAGGGTTCCGGTGACGACTGTTCCGCTGCCCTTGATACTGAACGAACGGTCCACCCACAGCCGCACCGGTGCCGCCGGGTCAGGCACCGGGAGGCTCGCCACCAGCCTGCCGAGAGCGCCGAGGAGGTCCGCGATCCCGTCACCGGTCACGGCGCTCACCGCGATGGCCTCCACCTGGCCGAGACTTGACCCGGCGATCCTGTCCCGCGCGTCACGCAGCACCGGGGCCGGGTCGGCCAGGTCTGCGCGGGTCACCGCGAGCACGCCGTGCCGGATGCCGAGTGCGTCCAGCGCGGCCAGGTGCTCCGCCGACTGCGGCATCCATCCCCCGTCAGCGGCCACGGTGAACAGGACGGCGGGCACTGGGCCGACGCCGGCCAGCATATTGGGCACGAAGCGCTCGTGCCCGGGCACGTCGACGAAGGCGACCTGATCGCCCGAGGGCAGCGTCAGCCAGGCGAACCCGAGGTCGATGGTGAGCCCGCGGCGCCGCTCCTCCGCCCAGCGGTCAGGTTCCATTCCGGTCAGCGTCCGCACCAGGGTGGACTTGCCGTGGTCCACGTGCCCGGCGGTGGCGATGACCTGCATGGGCCGTCAGCCGGCCGAGGGGCCTTGGCCCGCCGGGCCGGCCGCTGCGATCAGCCCGGCGGCAATCACGGCGGCGGCCAGTGCGTCGTCGTCCGCCGGGGGCACCGCCCTGAGGTCGAGCAGCAGGCGGCCGGCCTCGGTCCGGCCGATGACCGCGGGGTGCGTTCCGCTGTGTACTGCGTCGCTGCTGCGCAGCGGCCCGGCCAGCAGCTCGGGCAGGCTGACCGCCGCGCTCGGCAGGGTAACCCCCGGTGCGCCGCCACCCCCGACAACAGCCCGGCTCGGCACCGGCCGGGCGTCGACTCCGCGGCTGGCCAGTGCCGCGGAAAGCCGCTCGGCACGACGGGTGAGGGCATCTTCAGGCACGGTCAGGGCGGCGGCAACCGGGACCGGCGGGCCGACCAGGGTGGCCTCCAGGGCCGCCATGGTCATCTTCCCGACCCGCAGTGCCCGGGCCAGGGGATGCCGGGCGAGCTTGGTGATCAGGTCGCGGCGGCCGAGCAGCAGGCCGGCCTGCGGGCCGCCGAGGAGTTTGTCCCCGCTCGCGGTGACCAGGCCGGCGCCCGCGCGGAGCCAGGACCCGGCGTCCGGCTCGTCGGGCAGCACCGGGTGCGGGGCCAGCAGTCCCGAGCCGATGTCGCCGACCACCGGTACCCCGAGGCCCGCTAGCTCGGCGATGCTGGCCTGCGCGGTGAAGCCTTCGATGCGGTAGTTCGACGGGTGCACCTTGAGCAGGAAGCCGGTGTCCCGGCCCACCGCGGCCGCGTAGTCGGCTACGGTCGTCCGGTTCGTGGTGCCAACCTCGCGGATCCGGGCACCAGTCGATTCGAGCAGGTCAGGAAGCCGGAACCGGTCGCCGATCTCGATCAGCTCGCCACGGCTGATCACGATCTCGCGGCCCGCCGCCAGCGCGGTCGCCGCCAGGACCAGGGCCGCGGCGTTGTTGTTCACCACGTGGACGGCCTGCGCCGCGGGGACGGCGGCGGCCAGCGCGGCGAGGGCGCCTCTCCCCCGCCGGCCACGGGCCCCCGAGGAAAGGTCGAACTCCAGGTCGGTCCAGCCGGCCGCCGCCGCTACCGCGTGGATGGCTGCCTCCGACAACGGTGCCCGGCCGAGGTTTGTGTGCAGCAGCACCCCGGTCGCGTTGATCACCGGATGCAGCGAGGCGGACCCGGCCGGCAACGCGGCTACCGCCGCATCGGCCACCGCGTCCGGGGCGATCTGGCCTGCCCTGGCCTGTTCCTGTGCGCGGGCCACCGCCGCCTTGACCTGGGATCGGCCCAGCCGGTCCGCCGCCGCGGCCAGCCGTGGGTCAGCCAGCACCGCATCGGTGCGCGGCACGAGGCGGCGGGCATCCACGAGCGTGACCCTACCTGGCCCAGGGGCCGGTCAGGGAGACGATCACTGGCTCATGCTTAACCATCCCTGCCCCGGGTAGAGGCGGCGCCGCAGGCTCAATCCGTCCGCCTGCCCAAGGAGTGATCCAAATGGCTGGGATACTGCGAGTGCCCCGCAGCCGCGGTGCCCTCAGCGGCGTGCTGCTCATCTTGCTCGGCCTGTGGGGTGCGCTGATCCCGCTCGTCGGCCCCTACTTCGACTACGCCTATACCCCTGACACCGCTTGGTCGTTCAGCTCCGGCCAGGTCTGGCTGGAGATCGTGCCGGGCGTCGTTACCGTTGTCGGTGGTCTCGTCGTGCTCATCAGCGGCCTGCGCCCGGTGGCCATGTTTGGCGCATGGCTCGCCGCGCTCGGCGGTGCGTGGTTCGCGGTCGGAGTCCCGCTGAGCCCGCTGTGGACCCTGGGTGGCGTGCCCGCCATCGGGACGCCTGTTGGCGGGCCGGCCGTCCGAGCTGCTGAGCAGATCGGCTTCTTCACCGGGCTGGGCCTGGTCATCGCCTTTCTCGCGGCGATCGTCATCGGCCGCCTGTCCGTCGTCGGCGTCCGGGACGCCCGGCTCGCCGAGAGCCGTGAAGCCAGCCGCACCGCCCGCCGTGACGCGGAACTCGCCGAGGAGCGCAGGACGGCTGCGGACCGCAGGGTGGACGAGGAGGCTGCTGATGAGGCAGCGGATGACCCGATCAGCTACGACTCCACCGCTGGTGACGGAGCCAGTGACACACCAGCGTCGGCGAGGTCGGACCGGTAGCACCAATTCGGGGGCGCCTGCTGACCGTCCGCGGGCGTCCCCGGCTGACGCCGAGCCGGCTATGCGCGATTCAAGATTACGGACCCTGGAGTCCTTGACATTCTGTTGTGGGGCAGGACTATATGTCTGATGCTGTGTAGTCCTGTTGCGAGATATGCACGAACATGTTGGATCGAGATGGACGGGCGGTCCTCGCAACCTCACGGAGCGAGGAGTCATGGACCGAAATCGCACCAGCAAGCCCGGCGTCCCGGGCCAGGCCACCGACGGCACAGGTCAGGCAGGCGGTCCCTCACGCCGCGCCGTGCTGCGCGGCGCGGGAGCCGGCCTCGGGGTGGCCGCCCTGGCCCCGGTCTTCGGTGCGGGCGGCACTGCGGCCCTGGCGCAAACCCGGGTCACGGCGCGAGCCAGCGGCGCCCGGTCCGCCGATTTCGGGCAGGACTGGAAGTTCGCCCTCGTCAATCCGGACGGCATCACCGATCCGACGGGTGCGTACTCAGGCGCCCAGGCTTCCGGCTTCGACGACTCGGGCTGGCGGACGCTGGACGTCCCGCACGACTGGAGCATTGAGCTGACGCCGGTCCAGACCCCGACCACCAGCAGCGGCACCGGCTTCCTACAGGGCGGCCTGGCCTGGTACCGGAAGACCTTCGTGCTCCCGGCGTCGATGTCGGGCAAGAAGATCTCGGTCGAGTTCGATGGCGTCTACATGAACTCCAACGTCT
>CAYPQM010000296.1:0-3663 GCA_964412845.1 uncultured Streptosporangiaceae bacterium | reverse complement strand
CCGTGAGCCACTGGCCCGTGAGCCACTGAGAGCAGCAGGCGAGGCCACCCGGGCGCCAGGGCGCCGGATGGCCTCGCCGGGTAGGACGTCAGCGCGACTCAGTTGTTGGCGCAGACGGTCCCGTTGATGTAGAACACGGACGGCGGCGTGGTCTGGCCGGTGTCGGTGCCGTTGAAGCCGACGCTTACCGTTCCTCCGTTGGCCGGGATGGTGGAGTTCCAGCTCGCGGCGGCGACCGTCACCGCCTGGCCGCTCTGCGACCAGGTGCCTTCCCAGCCACTCTGCACGCCTTCACCAGCGGGGAAGGTGAACGTCAGGGTCCAGGGGCTGATGGCGGTGCTGCCCTTGTTGGTCAGGGTGATCGAGCCGCCGAAGCCGCCGGGCCAGCTGCTGGTCACGACGTAGTGCACGGCACACGACGCGTTGGCTGGCGGCGGCACGGTAAACGTGACCGGCGCAGACGGCAGGGACGGGTTGCCCGCGGAATCCACGGCGACCACGTTGTAGGTGTAGCTGGCTCCGACGGTCAGCCCGGTCAGCACCAGCGACGTCGTTGACGTGGTGCCCACCAGCGTGCTCGTGCCGCCGCTGCCCTGCTGGTACACCCGGTAACTGGCGACTGGGTTGGTGCCGGCGGTGGACGCGGGCCAGGACAGCGTCCCGGTGCCGGAGGTGTTGCTTGAGGTGCTGGAGGACAGGCCGGTGATGGTCGGCTGGCCCGGCGCCCCTGGCGCGGTGACCCCGGTCCCGCCGCTGCCGGGAATCTGCACGACAGTGATCGAGTACGGCTGGACCGTCACGGACGTCGCGGAACTCTGCGTCGCGGACGTGATGGTCTTGCCGTTGTTGGCCAGGGTGTAGACGGTCGGCGAGCCCGAGGCGGTGAAGCCGCTGGTGGTCAGGCCGACGGTGTAGGAGTTGGTCGGGTCCTCGTTGTCAATGAGCACATTGAGGCTGCCGCCCGCGCGGCGGACCGCGTGCACTCTGACCAGTGCGTTACTCGAGGTCGAGGTGACCATCTGGTCACCAGGCGCGCCGAGTCTGGACAGCATCTCTATCCCGTAGTAGGGAGCGAACGGCGTGTCCGCGGCCGGCTCGGTGCTGCCGGCGCTGCTTGACGCGTTGGAGAAGATGCCGTAGTCGCCGTAGTCGGTCGCGCCGTCCACGGTGCTGATGGTGCCCGCGCCATTGTGCTCGTCCCACCAGTCGACGTTGGTGACGCCGTTCTCCAGCCATGACATGTACATGTCAGGGGCGAAGAGCGCGCTCGGCATGGTGTCACTGTCGAGCGAGGAGTTGGTCTCGGTCACCACGATTTTCACGCTGGATGCGCTCACGCCGGCGTAGGAGGAGATTTCCGAATGCAGGGTGGACACGATGCCGGCGATGCCCTGCGGATCGGTCAGCATGTTGGCCGCCGACGTGCCACCTGGGTAGTAGTGCACGATGACGCAGTCGGTGTTCGCCTTGAGGATGGACAGCACGGTCTGGTTCCACGACTGCGGGTACTCGGAGTTCGTCACCCCGTCGGGCCAGCCACCTGGCGTGGTCAGCACGGCGCAGACGTGGATGGCTGAGTTGGCCGCCTTCATCGCGGCGGAGTAGGCCAGCACATCATTGGCGTACTGGGTGGGGCCGCAGTTGTAGGTCTGCGCGGGCTCGCTGCCGACCGTGACTGGGCTGCCGTTCAGCGAGGTGTTGCAGCGGGAGTCGGTCTCCCAGTTGGCGCCGTAGGTGCCGTTGCCGTAGACCTCGTTGCCGACCTCCCAGTACTGGATGCCGTAATGGTTCGTGACGTCCGCATTGGTGACCCACGCGGCCGCGAGCGCCGGGGTGCCGGTGCCGTAGTTGACGGTGATGATCGGCTGCGCCGCGGCGGCCTGAGCGGTGGTCATGAAGTTGCTGAAGCTGGTATTCGGCGCGTCATAGCCGCCCTGGGCCACGTTGGTCTGCCAGTTGTAGATGTCCGAGTAGGACCCGCCCGGGTAACGCAGCGCGTCGATGCCCGCCGCCTTGACCAGGCCTGGGATGGGTGTGTCGTTCATGTCCCCGTCGTATACGGCGGTGTTCAGGCCGATCGCGTTGGCCGGGATCGTGCCGAGTCCCGAGGTCGCGTTGATCGTGACGCTGTCCGTCAGGGTGGCGCCGGACGCGGGCGCGGCACCCGCGGCGGCCGCCATGGCCCCGGCCAGGGCGGCCGCGCCGAGCAGTGCGACGCCTCTGCGGGCCCGAATCGTGAGCGCCCTTCGTGCAGACACCCCTGATGCTCGTGTGAGCATGCTGATCTCCCTTCCGCCCAGGTAACCGCGGCAGGCACGCCCCCGGTTGCGGGGTGTGCAGCGAAGCGCTTCGATCAGTGCGTACGCCGAACCGTGATCAGCTGTCCAGCGCCGCCCGTCCGCCGCCAGCGCCAGCGCTGGCACCAACCCCAAACCGCTACCGAACGGCCAGTTCAGGGCCCGTGCCGCGATAAGGCCGCGGGAGCCGCAGGGCGCGGCGTGAAATGTAACCAAGCGAGCCGGCGGGCATCCGCCGTGAACCCTCTTTGCGGCACTCGCTGATAACAGGTGAAGCATCCTCAGCCCACAGGGACGCGACCCCGTGGCTGTACGGGATCGCCACCAATCTCATCGGCCAGCACCGGCGGGGGCAGACCCGCCAGTCCCGGATCCGGACGGCCGTGCTGCCCGAGCCGGACCTGCCTGGCCATGCCGAGCGGGTCGTCGCTGACCTGGCCGCCCGTGGTACCCGGGAACTGCTGGCCGTCGCGCTGGCCGGGCTGGCCGCCGGCGACCGGGACGTGCTGCTGCTGATCGCCTGGGAGCAGCTGACCTACCAGGAGGCCGGCCGGGCCCTCGGCATCCCGGTCGGCACGGTCCGGTCGCGGCTGCACCGCGCCCGCGCCCGGGTCCGCGAGGCACTGGCCGGCACCGGGTCGTCAACGACGGTCACGGAGATCCTGAGCAATGACTGACCTCGACATGATCCGGGAGCTGAGGCCGGAGGTTCCGCTGCCCGGCCCGGCTGAGCTCAGCCCGGCCCGCGGCCGCCTGGCCGCCGTCATCGCGGCTGAGCGCGGATCCGGGCGCGCAGCCAGGACATGCTGGTAGCGGACGGCCAGCACCGGGGCGGGCCGGACGGTCAGCACCGGCCGCTGGGTCACGGCTAGCACCGGGCGCAGGCGGACGGCTAGCACCGGCCGCTGGCGGACGGCTAACACCGGGCCGGGCTGGGCCGGCGGGCGCTGCTGACCGGGGTGGCGGCCCTCGCGGCGGGAGTGGCCAAAGTGCTGGCCCTGACGACGGCGCCGGGCCATCGTCCCGGGCCCGATCCGGCCTTCTTCCCCTGACCTGCCGACCAGCCCGCAGGCCATGCTGGGCTACCTGGAGCGGACCCAGGGTGGGCAGCCGGGGAGCATTGTCACTGACCTGAATGGGCTCGGCAAGGCGGTCGACGACCTGCTGACCGATGCCTACCTGTCGCCGGGGCAGCGGGCCGCGCTCTATGAACTGCTGGCGCGGACCCCGGGCTTCACCGTCGTCCCGCACGCAGCCGATGTGTCAGGCCGCCGCGGCGTCGGCGTCAGCTGGCCATTACTCGGCGGCAGCTAGACAATGATCATTTTCGACTCGGCCACTTATGCCGAGCTTGGCCTCACTACCT
>CAYPQM010000295.1:0-3829 GCA_964412845.1 uncultured Streptosporangiaceae bacterium | reverse complement strand
ACGACGCCGCCACTCGGCTGGGCCCAGAGGTTGAAGCTGGCGTCGTGGGCGGCGGCGATCGCGTGCACGATGGACAGGCCAAGGCCGAGCCCGTCGCCGTGCCCCGCCCGGTGCGCGTCGAGCCGCTGAAACGGCTGGATGAGCCGGGCGATGTCGCCCGGCGGCACGGCGGGCCCGGTGTTGGCCACCCGGAGCGTCGGCTGTCCCGCGCTGATCCCGGCCCGCACCTCGACCCGGCCCTGCGGCACGTTGTGCCGCAGGGCATTGTCCACCAGGTTGGCCACCAGGCGTTCGACCAGCGGGGGATCCCCGGAAATGGCCGCGCTGCTGAGTGCGGCGCCGATGCTCAGGCCGCGGCTCTCGGACTCGGCCCTGCGGGCCGTGAGGACCTCGTCGGTGATCGCACCCAGGTCGAGAGGCACCCGCCGGTCGATGCCCCGCTGGCCGCGGGCCAGTGTCAGTAGCGCCTCGATGAGCCGCTCCTGCTGCTCCCCGGCGGCCAGCACCCGTTCGCAGGTGGCCCGCAACGACCCGACCGTGGCGTGCGGGTCACGCAAGGCGACCTCGACCAGGGTCTGTCCCCGGGCCAGCGGGGTGCGCAATTCATGGGAGGCGTTGGCGACGAACTGGCGCTGCGCATTGAAGGCCGCGTCCAGCCGGCTGAGCAGGGCGTCAAAAGTGTCCCCCAGTTCCTTGAGATCGTCGTCGGGCCCATCCAGGGCGAGCCGCTCATGCAGGTTGGTCGCGGAGATCCGCCGGGCCGCCGCGGTGATCGTCCGCAGTGGGCGCAGCACCCGGCCGGCGACGAGCCAGCCGAGCCCGATGGAGACGATCGCCATGATGCCGAGCGCGACCCCGGACTCGATGAGTAGCTGGCGCAGTTCCGTGCTGTGCAACTGGGCCGCCTGGGTCCGGAGATAGGAGAGGCACGCCGTGCCCGGGCCAGCCGGCAGGCTCTGGCCGGATGATCCCTGGAAGCAGAACTGCGTCTGGCCGGTGCCCGGTCCCGTGCCCAGTTCCACTCCGCTGGACGCATGGCCTGACGTCATCAGGGTTGGCAGCGTCCGGGCGACGAGGGCGTTGGTGATGGCGAGCAGGCCGGCGCCCGAGACGAGGAACAAGCCGCCGTACAGGAGGGTGAGGCGCAGCCGCACGCTGTGGACCGGCATGCTCAGATCCGGTAGCCGGTCTGGGCGACGGTCTCGATGACCGGCGGTCCGCCGAGTTTCCGGCGCAGCCGGCTGACGGTGACCTTGACGGCCGTGCTGAACGGGTCGGCCATTTCGTCCCAGGCCCGTTCCAGGAGTTCCTCCGCGGAGACCACCCGGCCCTGCGCGGCGAGCAGCAGTTCCAGGACAGCGAACTCTTTCGGGCCAAGCTCGAGCCGGCGCCCGTCCCGGCAGGCATGCCGCCGGGCCGGATCGAGCACCAGGTCACCGTGGACCAGGATCGGCGGGAGGGCCGGCTGGGCGCGGCGGAGCAGCGCCCGGATCCGGGCGACGAGTTCGGCGAACGCGAAAGGTTTGGGCAGGTAGTCGTCAGCCCCGAGGCCGAGGCCGTCCACCCGGGCCTCGATGGTGGCCGATGCCGTCAGCATGAGCACCCGGCCGCGTGACCCGGCGGCGACCAGTTCCGCGCATACCTCATCCCCGTGCACGCCGGGCAGATCCCGGTCGAGCACCACCACGTCGTACCCCGTCGCCAGCGCCCGGTCCAGCCCGGCCGTGCCGTCGAAGGCGAGGTCCACGGCCATCTGCTCGGCGCGCAGGCCGACCCCGATCGCCTCGGCGAGTTCCCTGTCGTCCTCGATCACGAGCACCCGCACGGGCGCTCCTTTCCACCAGGCCCAGGAATCGCCGCAGCGCCGGACGGCGCGCTTTCCATGATGCCCCCACCCCGGTTGCGGCGCGGTGACACCGCGCGTCACCGCGCCGCAACCGCCGATGCCCTACAAAAGTCACCGTCGGCGTGGCCGCCGACCTATCGCAAGGAGCCCTCATGTTCTTTGTCACCTACCTCAGGCGTGAGCTGCGCCGCAGAATGCGTCAGGCAGTGTTCATCGCGCTCGGCCTCGCCCTGGGGATAGGCCTGGTCATCACGGTGAGCGCCGCCGCCACCGGAGCCCGGAACGCGCAAGCCACCGTGCTGCACTCGCTGTACGGAATCGGCACCGACATCACGGTCACCAAGAAGCCCGCCCCACCGAGCGCGGCGGGCGCCAACCACGGCGGGCAGAGCATTACGATCTCGCCGGGCCGGTCATCTGTCTGCGTCGCGGGCAAATGCCATAGCGCGTCTGGCCAGACCCTGGACAATCTGACCAGCGCAGGTTCCGGCGCGCTGGCCGCCGCATCGGTGGCGGCCGTGGCGAGACTGCACCATGTGGCCGCCGCGGCCGGCGGGCTGACCCTGACCGACAACCAGCTCACCGTCCCCGCCTCGGTCGCGTCAGGGCAGGGCGGGCGCCTGCCGCTGCCCAAGTCGTTCACCGTCGACGGCGTGGATCTTAGCCACGGCCGGCTGGGCCCGCTCAGCAACGCCAAGCTCAGCTCGGGCCGGACTCTCGGCAGTTCCGACGCTGACGCCAATGCCGCGCTGGTCGACTCCAACTACGCGCGGGCCAACAAGCTGAAGACCGGGTCGGCCATCACGATCGCCAAGACCACATTCAGGGTGGTCGGGATCGTCAGCCAGCCACAGGGCAGCAGCCCGGCCAACGTCTACATCCCGCTGGCCCGCGCTCAGCAGCTCGGCACCGACCCGGTGCAGAGCCTGCGCGGCAAGGTGACCACCATCTACGTGGCCGCGGCCAGCGCGGCCGACATCGCCGCCGTGCAGCGCGAGATCGCGGCCGCGCTGCCGGGCTCGACCGTGACGAGTTCGGCCAGCCTGGCCAGCGAGGTAAGCGGCTCGCTGGCCAGCACGGCCAGCCTGGCCGACAACCTCGGCAAAGGGCTGGCGATCGCGGTGCTGATCGCGGCGTTCGCCGTGGCCACCCTGCTGACGATGGCCGCGGTCTCCCGGCGGGTGCAGGAGTTCGGCACGCTCAAGGCGCTGGGCTGGCGGAGCAGGCGGATCATCGGGCAGGTGATGGGGGAGTCCGTGGTGATCGGGATCATCGGGGGCATCGTGGGGGTCGGCCTCGGTTTCGGCGGTGCCGCACTGATCTCCAAGATCGCGCCGGTCCAGCACGCCACGGTGGGGCAGCCCACCGGGTCGGCGGCCCCGGCCGGGGTGCAGACGGCCGGCGGTCCCGGCGGCGGGGCAGGCATCCAGCGGCTCGCCCCGGACGTCGCGCACACCGTGACCGTGCACCTGACCGCCTCGGTCACGGTGAGCGTCATCGTCCTGGCCACGGCGCTCGCGCTGGCCGGCGGCCTGCTGGCCGGCTCGTTCGGTGGCTGGCGGGCGGCCCGGCTGCGTCCGGCGGCGGCCCTGGCGAAGGTGGGCTGAACCGGCTGTGTACCAGCTCACCGGCGTCACCAAGAACTACCAGAAGGACCGCGGCGCGGTCGCCGCGCTGCGCGGGGTCGACCTGATGATCCCCGACGGCGACTGGCTCGCTGTCCAGGGCCGCACCGGGCATGGGAAGTCGACGCTGCTGCAGATCCTCGGCGGGCTGGACCGGCCCAGCAGCGGCATGGTCGACTTCGACGGCAGCGACCTCGCGGCGCTGCCCGAGACCCTGGTCACGAAGGTCCGCGCCGCCTCGATCGGGTTCATCTTCCAGACCTTCAACCTGGTGGCCACCCTGTCCGCGGCCGAGAATGTGGAGGCCGCCCTGGTGCCGCTCGGGATCAGGGCGGCCGAACGCCGCCAGCGGGTGGCG
>CAYPQM010000294.1:0-3871 GCA_964412845.1 uncultured Streptosporangiaceae bacterium | reverse complement strand
GGGCGAGGAGCCCCTGCCCGGGGTGCAGCACAAGTATCCCGAGACGGTCCTGATCTTCCCGAAGCAGGCGCAGACGTGCCATGCGTACTGCACCTACTGTTTCCGCTGGGCCCAGTTCGTCGATGAGCCCGACCTGAAGATCGCCACCGCCGACACAGACCGGATCGTCGAGTACCTCCGCCGGCACCGCGAGGTGACCAGCGTGCTGATCACCGGTGGGGACCCGATGATCATGGGTGCTGAGGTGCTGCGCCGTTACATCGAGCCGCTGCTGGCCGGCGGGCTTGACCACATCGAGTCCGTGCGGATAGGCAGCAAGTCGCTCGCCTACTGGCCACAGCGGCTGGTCACTGACCCGGACGCGGATGACACCCTGCAGCTCTTCGAGAAGGTTGTGGCGTCCGGTCGTGGCCTGGCCTTCATGGCCCACTTCTCGCACCCGCGGGAACTCGAGTCACCGCTGGTCGCCGAAGCGGTGCGGAGGATCCAGCGCACCGGCGCGGTGATCCGGACCCAGGCGCCGTTGATCCGGTCCATCAATGACGATCCCGGAACCTGGGCGGCCATGTGGCGTACCCAGGTGCGGATGGGAATGGTCCCGTACTACATGTTCGTGGAGCGGGACACCGGCCCGCAGGATTACTTCGCGGTGCCGCTCGCCCGCGGCTACCGGATCTTCCGCGATGCCTACCAGGCAGTCTCGGGCCTGAGCCGGACGGTCCGCGGGCCCTCGATGTCGGCGACCCCGGGCAAACTGTGCGTGGACGGCATCACCGAGGTGGCCGGGCAGAAGGTATTCGTGCTGCACATGATCCAGGCGCGTGATCCTGACCTGGTCGGCAAGCCCTTCTTCGCCCGGTACGATCCGGATGCCACCTGGCTCTCCGATCTGGAGCCCGCGTTCGCCGCGCGCTTCCCCTTCGAGCCTGATCCGGACGAACTGCCTGGGCTGTGGGCTCCGCCGGTGTACCAGCCCGCGCACTGACAGGTCTTCCTGGCCGCTGCTCCGCCCGCTAACGTGACGGCCCCCGCCCAGGACGGCCCCTTGGCCGGGCCGCCGCCGTCGCGCTGGTGAGCCAGGCGGGTCAGGCTGCTGGCCGAGCCTGGGCAGGCGGGTCAGGCTGCTGGCCGAGCGTGGGGCAGGTCCTTGGCCGATCCTTAGCCAGGCGGTCAGGCCCTCGTCGGCGCTTCGGCTGCCACCTCGGGCGGCGCGGGCTGCTGCGACGGCCTGCTCGCCTTGATCGCCAGGCAGCTCAGGGCACCCACCGCGAGGAGGACGACCGGCAGCAGCATGGTCGAGCGCATGGCGTCCACGTACCCGAACGTGAAGATCGCGTGGCCGATTCTGGTCACCTCGGCCACGAGCTGGGCGGGCAGCCCAGGCGGCAGCTTGACCCCGCCATTCTGGCCTGCGCCCACCGAAATACCCGCGCTGGCCGACTTGTGGATCGCGGCGATGAACGGGCCGCGCACCTGCGCTGGCAGTACGGCCGTGCGCGTGGTGGCTTGGCTGGTGAGGGACGCCACCAGCCGGTTCTGCAGCAGGGCACCCACCGCGGCGGTACCGATCACCAGGCCGACCTGACGGACCGTGTTGAGCACGCCGGACGCGGCGCCCGCCATCCGCGGATCGATGTTCCGCATGGCCGTCGTGACCATCGGCGCGAACGTGCAGCCCATGCCGATCCCGGCCACCACCAGGGCGGGCAGGAAGTCGTACCACGCGGAGCCCGGATTCGCGATGAGCGCGGTCCAGCCCATGCCGGCGCCGAACAGCGTCAGGCCCGTCATCAGGATGTACTTGCCGCCGATCTTGTCGGTCATCCGGCCCGCCACCGGCGCGACGAACATCGATAGCAGGGAGGCCGGCGCCATCGTGAGGCCCGCCTTCAGGGCCGAGAAACCCAGGACTGACTGCAGGTAGATGGTGAACGGCAGGAAGATTCCCGTCATGCCGACGGACAGCACGCCAGAGACCCAGTTGACCACCGTGTAGTTCCTGTCGCGGAACAGCGCGAAGGGAACCAGCGGCTCCTTTTCCTGCGTCAGCCGCTGGAGGAGCAGGAAGCCGATGAGCAGCAGTACCCCCACGCCAAGCACGAGCGGGATGCTGATGAAGGAGGTGATTGTGCTCCAGTCGTACTTCTGCCCCTCAACCAGGCCGTAGCAGATGGCCAGCAGTGCCGCGCTGGCCAGCAGTACGCCCGGGATGTCGATCCGGTGCCTGCGCCCGAGCCGCAGGTCCGGGATGATGACAAAAGTCAGCACCAGCGCGATCACACCGAACGGCAGGTTGACAAAGAAGATCCACCGCCAGTCGAACGCGGTCACCAGCAGCCCGCCGAGGGTCGGCCCGGCGATGGTCGCTACCCCGGCGACCGCGCCCCAGACGCCGAATGCTGCCCCCCGCCGTTCCGGCGGGAAGGTATTCGTGATGATCGTCAGCGTCTGCGGCATGAGCATGGCGGCGCCGAGGCCCTGCACGGCGCGGAAGCCGATCAGCCAGCCCGCGCTCGGGGACAGGCCACACGCGGCCGACGCGACTGTGAACAGCGCGATGCCCGCCGCGAACATTATCCGCGGCCCGAGCAGGTCACCCAGCCGGCCGGCCGTGATGACCAGGACCGCGAGCACGAGCGCGTAAGCGTTGATCACCCAGAGGATGTCATCGAGCGACGCGTGCAGCCGTGTGATCATGTTGGGCACCGCGATGTTCACGATGGTCAGGTCCAGCAGGGTCATGAAGAACCCGAGTGAGACGACGATCAGCACCGCCCAGGGGTTTCCCCGGAACTTGTTCACCACGTTCTCCTTGCCATCCGGGCAGGTGCCTAGCGCGCTGGGGCAGCCGCGCGCCAAGTGCGCCGTGCAACGGCGCTCACCATCATTGATGGTAGACGGGGGCACCGACAAGGCGGGGGCCCCGCCGCTGTTGCTGACCGAACCCCGTTCGGTTCGGCTCGCGGGCCGCAAAGTATGCTCCGCCCATGAGATTGAACGGAACCGCAGCGATCATTTCCGGCGGGGCGAGCGGCCTCGGTGAAGCGGTTGCCCGCGGGCTGGCCGCCGCGGGCTCAACGGTCATCGTCGCTGACCTTAACGAGGAGCGGGGGAAGGCGGTCGCCGCCGAGTCCGGCGGCCTGTTCGTGCGGACCGACGTGTCCGACGAGGGGTCCGTGACCGCGGCCGTGCAGGCCGCTGCGGCCCAGGATGTACCGCTCCGCGTGGTAGTGAACTGCGCAGGCATCGGCTGGGCGTCCCGCACCGTGGGCCGGGACGGGACCCCGCACGACCTGGCGTCCTTTCGCAAGGTCATCGACATCAACCTGATCGGCACGTTCAACCTGATGCGGATCGGGGCCGCGGCCATCGCGCGCACCGAGCCTGCTGACTCGGACGGCCTGCGCGGGGCGGTCATCAACACCGCCTCCGTCGCGGGCATCGAAGGGCAGACAGGCCAGATCGCCTATTCCGCGTCCAAGGGCGCAATCATCGGCATGACCCTGCCGGCCGCCAGGGACCTGGCCGCCATCGGGGTGCGGGTGAACACCATCTGCCCAGGGATCATCGACACGCCGATCTACGGGACGGGGCCGGCCAGCGAGGAGTTCAAGGCGAAGCTCGCGGTCCCGGTCGTGTTCCCCAAGCGGATGGGCACCGCGGCCGAGTTCGCGCACCTGGCCCAGGCGCTCATCGAGAACGACTACATGAACGCCGAGGTCATCAGGTTCGACGGCGGCATCAGGTTCCAGCCGAAGTAGCCAGGCCTGCCCGCCACGCCCTGGGAGGAGACGCGAGTGTCGGATGCTGTGCTGACCGAGGTCGACGGCCCGATCGCGGTGATCACGATTGACCGGCCTGAGGCCCGCAA
>CAYPQM010000293.1:2094-3924 GCA_964412845.1 uncultured Streptosporangiaceae bacterium | reverse complement strand
GCCCGCGACGAGGTCGGTGACCGGGTCCGCGGCCTGGACGCCGGGGCCGACGACTACCTGGTCAAGCCGTTCAGCCTGCTTGAGCTCGCGGCGCGGCTGCGGGCGCTGGCGCGCCGCGACGATCGCCGCCGGCCGGCCGTGCTGGCGGAAGGGGATCTGAAGCTGGATCCGGCCACCAAGCGCGCGTGGCGCGCGAACACCGAACTTGAGCTGTCCCCCAAAGAGTTCTCGCTGCTGGAGTTCTTCCTCCGGAACCCGGGCACCGTGCTGTCCCGGTCCCAGATCATCGAGGCCGTGTGGGATTTCGCCTACGACGGCACCTCAAACGTCGTCGACCAGTATGTGAAGTACCTGCGCCGGAAGGTGGACACCCCGTTCGGGCGCGATGACATCCAGACGGTCCGCGGGATGGGCTACCGGCTCCGCCAGGAAGAGCCGGCCCGGTAATGTCCATCCGGCTGCGGCTGGCCGTGGTGTTCGCGGTCGCATCCGCGATCGTGTTCGCCCTGGGCGGCTGGCTGTTCGAGGCCGAACTGTCGGCCTCCCTGCTGGGTTCGGTCGATGCGCAGCTGACCGTCCAGCTGGATCGCGCCAGCCGGTACATCACTGCGCCGGGCGCTGCGGCGCGCGCGGCGGGCCGCCCAGCTCCTGGCGAGTACCTCGTCGAGGTCATCGACCCGGCCGGCCGGGTCCGGGGCGCCAGCGCGGACGCCGGGACCACCCCGCTGCTCAGCGCCGCCGGGCTCAGCCAGGCGCGGCACGGCCAGATCCTGCTGACCAGCCAGGTCGAGGGGGAGCGTGAGCGGGTGCTGGCCGCGCCGCTGGCGAACCATCCCGGCTGGGTCGCCGTCGCGGCGGTCTCGCTCGAAGCGGTGGACGGCACGCTGAGCGATGTCACCCGGGAACTGCTCATCGCCGGCGTGGTCTTCGCCGCCGCGGCCGCGCTCGGCGCCTACGGGCTGGCCCGGGCCGCCCTGTCCCCGGTCGAGCGGATGCGGCGCGAGGTGGCCGCGCTCTCCGAACGCGACCAGGCGCCCGGCGTCCAGGTGCCGCGGACGAGGGATGAGATCGCCGCGCTGGCCAAGACGATGAACCAGCTGCTGAGCAGGCTGCAGCGGGCGCTGGCCCGGCAGCGGGCGCTGGTCGCCGACGCCAGCCACGAGCTGCGCACCCCGTTCGCGGTGCTGAGCGGCGAGCTGGAGCTAGCCAGCCGGCCGGGAAGAAGCCGGGAGGAGCTGGCGCTCGCGGTGCAGCGGGCCAGCGAGGAGGTCGCGCGGCTGGGCCGGATCACCGAGCAGTTGCTCTTCCTGGCCCGCAGCGATGAGGACCGGATCGCGCCGCGGCTGGAACAGGCCAGCATCGGGTCGCTGCTCACCCGCAGCGCGGAGCACGCGGCCAGCCGGGCCACCGCGGCCGGTGTCTCGTGCCAGGTTCAGGCGCCGGCCGGCCTGGTGGCGCGGATCGACCCGGATCGCATCCGCGAAGCCATCGACAACCTGGTCGACAACGCACTGCGGTTCGCGCCCGCGGGGACGCCGATCGTGCTCTCCGCCCGGGCCACGGGACCTGATCTGGTGATCGAGGTCAGCGACCGCGGGCCCGGTTTCCCGGCCGAGTACCTGCCGCACGCCTTCGAGCGTTTCGCCCGGCCGGATTCCGGGCGGGCCCGCAGCGCGGGGGGCGCGGGCCTGGGGCTGGCCATCGTGAGCGCCATCGCGCGCGCTCATGGCGGCCGGGCGACCGCGGGCAACCAGCCCGGCGGCGGCGCCGTGGCCGCGCTGGTGCTGCCCGGTGCGGTGCTGCCCGGTGCGGTGCTGCCCGGTGCGGTGC
>CAYPQM010000293.1:0-1994 GCA_964412845.1 uncultured Streptosporangiaceae bacterium | reverse complement strand
GCGCTGGTGCTGCCCGGTGCGGTGCTGCCCGGTGCGGTGCTGCCCGGTGCGGTGCCGCCCGGCCTGCCGGGCCGCGGTTCAGGCCGGGGCGGCTAACCGGGCGCCGCGCTCCGCGCCGAGTTCCCCGGGCTGTTCCCCGGGCCGGTCACCGGGGGAGGCGGCCTGGAGCGCGTCGACGAGGGCTATCCCCCGGCGCGCCCAGCGTGCCTCGTGCCGGGCCCGTTCGGCCAGCCCGCGGTAGACGTGCACCTTGTAGGCGACCAGCGCCTCGTGCAGTTCCGCCGGCATGACCTCCAGCCGCCGCTGCATCAGCGCGGTGGCGCGCTGCTCGAGAACCTGCGCGTGGGCGTCCCAGCGGCGGCGCAGTTCCTCGTGGTAGTCGAGATGGGCCTCGAACTGGCGGCGTGCGTTGGCGAACGAGCCGTACTCGAAGTACGTCGCCTTGAGCTGGAAGGCATCGCGCTCCGGGGCCGGCGGGGTGACCTCCTCGACCCATCCGGCCAGCACGTCGAGGCCCGCGCCGGTGATGGAGTAGGTCCGCTTGATGCCGTGGTCGCCGCGGGCCACTGATTCCGCCGTGACCAGCCCCGCCGTCTCAAGTTTGCGCAGCTCAGGGTAGATCTGAGAATGCGGCGCGTGCCAGACGTTGGCCGCGGACCGGTCGAAGTGCTTGGTGAGGTCGTAGCCGGTCATCGGCTCCACCGCGAGGATCGCGAGCAGAGCGTGGCGCAAGGACATCGGGTACGGCCTCCTACGGGGTGAACATGGCCGGCCCGCCGCGGTTCGGTGTGCGAGCGTGCCCGTCGCAGGGTAGCCGAACACGCTCCGCGGCACTGGTTCAGCCGGGCCGGACCGGATCCGCCCGCATCATCTCGGTAACGGAGTCTTGCGGGGGAGAATGCCGATATGTACAGTCCCCACTTAGGTATCAACATACCTATTGACCGGACGTGATGCCCACCGTGGGGTGGGCTCGCCGGGACCTGGGCGGAGACGATGGCTCGACTCCCGATCACGCTCGCCTGCGGCGATTACGACCGCACCCGTGCGCTCGCGGACGGCCGGGTTCGGGTCGAGGGTGTCGACCTCACGGTGCTCGCCCTCTCCCCGGAAGAGACCTTCTTCAGGATGGTCCGCTTCGAGGAGTTCGACGTCGCCGAGCTGTCGCTGTCCACCTTCGTGCTGACGATCCAGGCCGGCGCGCCGTTCGTCGCGATCCCCGTCTTTCCCTCCCGGGCCTTCCGGCATAACGGGATCTATCTGCACTCGGCGGCGGGCATCGAGTCGCCGGAGCAGCTCGTGGGGCGCCGCGTCGGCATCGCCGAGTACCAGCTGACCGCCAACGTCTGGATCCGGGGCATCCTCGCCGACTTCCACCACGTCCCGGTGAACTCCGTCAGCTATGTCACCGGCGGCCTGCACCAGCCTGGCCGGGAGGAGAAGGTGGCGATTCCGGTGCTGCCCGAGGGGGTCGAGGTCACCAGCTGCCCGGACGGCCGCACCCTGTCGGAGATGCTCGTCAGCGGCGAGCTCGATGCCCTCTACACGCCGCGGGTGCCCCGTCCCTTTCTCGACGGCGACCCGCGGGTGCGGCGGCTCTTCCCGGACGTGCGCCAGGTCGAGGAGAGCTACTACCAGCGGACCCGGATCTTCCCGATCATGCATGTCGTGGCCATCCGGCGGGAGATCTACCAGCGCAGCCGCTGGCTGGCCAGTTCGCTGGCCAAGGCCTTCGGGCAGGCACGCGACCTGGCGTTCCGCGGGCTGGCGGAGACCGCGGCGCTGCCGTACGTGCTGCCGTGGGTCTACGACGAGATCGCCCGCGTCCAGAACCTGATGGGCGAGGACTACTGGTCCTACGGCCTGAACGACGCCAATGAGCTGGCGCTGAATACCTTCCTCCGGTACGCGCGCGAGCAGGGGCTCGCGCAGGACGAGATTGAGCCGAGGGACCTGTTCGCCCCCGAGACGCTCAACTCGCTCACGATCTGAGA
>CAYPQM010000292.1:0-3974 GCA_964412845.1 uncultured Streptosporangiaceae bacterium | reverse complement strand
ACGCGGCCTGGACCATGCGCGCGTCGGCGTCCGGCGCGTCGGTGTACTTGTACTGCGAGGAGAAGCTCCCGCCGCCGTTGTTGAACAGGTCGAGGAAGCCGTTCGGCCCGCCGAACTTGAGCATGTCGCAGTCGGGCTGCGGGATCGTGTCCCAGACCGACTCCATCGGGCCGCGCTGGTAGGTGTTGATCCAGCTGGGCGTGGACGTGCCGTCCTCGCACTGGCCGAAGCCGTAGCGGTTGTCGGTGTCCATGATCCACATCGGCGCGTAGATGTTGGAGGTGCCGTACGTGGAGGCGAGCTCCGCGGACAGCGGGTCGTGGCCCACCGGGACGCTGGAGTTCAGGGCCACCGGGTAATTGTTCGGGAATGGCTCGTCGGGCCCGTACTCCGCGGGGGCGGACGGGTTGTAGGTGGACTGCCCGGGCTGCGCGGACGCGCTGGGGATCATGTAGGTTTCCATGTTCGTCCACGCGTTGGTGAACCCGGTCCAGTCGCCGGTCACCCGCCCGTAGTCGGCCTCCAGCCACAGCCAGTAGCTGTAGGTCTCGGACACGGTCTCGTGACCGTAGTCAGGCGCCTCGACCAGGAGCGTCTCCACCGAGTGGTACGGGATGCCCTTGGGGCTGAAGTAGCCGTTGGCGGGATTCTTGATCTGCGTGTAGAGCGCGGTGAACCAGGTGTCGTACCCGCTGCTGGCCGCCGACTCGGTCACCGCGACGGAGCCCGAGTTGTACCCGGTCGCCGTGACGGTGAAGTTGGCGTGCCCGCCGACGTCGGCGGAGTTCGTTCCCGCGGCGACGGTGACGGTCTGCGGCGTGCTCCAGTTGGCCGTGGTGAAGGTGTGCGTGGCGGTCCCTGACACGGTCAGGTCCGGGTCGGTGCTGCTGCCCGCCACCGTCACCGTCACGCTAGCCGTCGGCTGTGAGGAGAGCGCCACGGTGAACGTGCCGGTGTGGCCCTGCTGGACCGTCAGTATCGTGGGGTTGACCACGATGCTCGGGCCCTCGACCGTGATCGCGACCGGGCTGGACGTGGTGGTCTGGTTCTGGTTGTCGGTGGCGACCGCGGTGATCGAGTAGCTGCCCGCGGGCACGTTCGTCCACTGCACGGCGTAGGGGGCAGTGGTGGAGACACCGACCAGGGTGTTGGTGGTGGCGCTGGTGCTCTCGTAGAAGGACACCGAGGTGATGGTGCCCGAGCCGCCGGCCGCGGCGGTGGCCGCCAGCGAGATGGCCGAGCCGGGGGTGAAGATCGCCCCGGCGGTCGGGCTGGTGATGGACACCGTGGGTGGTGGCTGCGCGGCGACCGGTCCGGTGCACGTGGTGCCGTTGATGGTGAACACCGTGGGCGCCGTGTTGGTGCCGCTGTAGTTGAAGTTGGCGCCGATCTGGGTGGACGCACCGGTGGCCAGGCTGCCGTTCCAGCTCGCGTTGGTCACCGTGACGGCCTTGCCGGACTGGGACCAGTTACCGCTCCAGCCCTGGGCCAGGGTCTGGTTGCCGGTGTAGGAGTAGCCCAGAGTCCAGCTGGTGAACGCCGGGCCGTTGTTGGTGATGGTGATCGCGGCGGTGAAGCCGGTGTTCCAGCTGCTGCTCAACGCGTAGTTGACGGTGCAGGCCGGGGCGGCCGCCGCTGGCGCCTGGGGGGCTGACCGCCGGGCGCCGGCCGCTGCCTTGGCCTGGGCCGCGCTATGCGCGGTGGCCGCGGGCTGGCGGCTGGCGGCCGGCCCGGAAGTCGCCGCTGCGGCGCTCCCTGCGGTGGCCATCAGCGCGCCCGCAACGAGCGCGCCAGTAGCAAGTAAACAAGACAGCATGTGGCTGCGGGACCGTAGGTGCCGTGCGCGCATCCTCATCCTTCCTCCTCGCGAGGTAGGGGCTGCGGCCCGTGTGAGCCAGCCAGCCGGGTGAAGACCGGGCGCCTGCCGGGCCCTGTGCGAGCGCTTCCGGATTCGCGCGCATCGTAAGTTCGGGAACTGCCCGCCGGGAAGGCAATGGCCGGGTGGGCTGGGCTTTTACCGGTTTATCGAGTGAACCTTTCACGAAATGCCAGTCCGCGCCGCCCGCGCCGTTTCCGGGTCAGCTCCGCTGGGCCGGCCCAGCGGCCTGTTTGAGCACGGCCCGCCACGCCGCCGCGGGTGTCGCAGTGCCGCCCGCCACCCGGGCCAGGGCCGCGTCCACATCGGCCTGGACCAGTTCGCCGGTGGGCCCGAGGATCGGGGTGGGCATCCGGTAGGCGGCCTGGCTGAAAATCTGCCCGGTCGGCGCTCCGCTGAAGTACGCGCTGGTGGTCCTGAAGATCGAGTCGATCGCCACCGCGTTGGCCGGGAAGGCACCTTCGGTGCGCCACAGCGTGGCCTCGGCGGAGGCGCCGGTCAGGAACGCCGCGAGCTGGAACGCGTCCTGCTGGTGCTCGCTGGCCCGTGGTATCGCGAGGTATCCGCCGCCCTGGTTGCCGGTGCCGCCGGGGGCCGCCGCGACATCCCACTGGCCGGCCTGCCCGCCGCCCAGGTGCCGCTCGACGTAAGGCAGCATCCAGGCCGGGCAGGCGAACGTGGCGAAGGCTCCGCTGGCCAGGCCCCGGGTCCAGGCCGGGGTGAGCTGGGTGAGCCGGGCGGTCAGCCCGGCCCGGGCGGACTGGACCGCGAGGCCCCAGGCCGCGGCGACCGCCGGATTCCCGGTCAGGGCCGGCTGGCCCGCGGAATCCTGGAACTGCTCACGTGACTGGCTGACCACGGCATTGCCGAGGGCGGCGGCCGAGTCCATGAAGGCCGCTCCGGCCGGGGCGTGCGCGGCGAAGCGCTCGGCCACCTGGATGTAGCCGGGCCAGGTGGACCACTGCCGGGCGAGCGTGGTCCGGCTCGTGGGCAGCCCGGCCGCACGCAGCAGGCTGGGCCGGTAGCAGATGGCCATCGGGCCGATATCCGTGGCCAGCCCGAGCGTCTGGCCGCTGGCCGTGGTCGCCTCCTGCCAGGCCCAGGGCAGCCAGCTGCTCTGCAGCGCGCTGGCCCCCAGGGTGTTGAGCGGCACGAAGTCACCGGCCGGGCTGGCGGTAATCGTGGAAATTTCATCCAGCGGGACGGCCTGGATGTCGTCGAGGCCGGTACCGCTGGCCAGGTGCGCCCGCAGGGCTCGCCAGTAGCTGGCCAGCGAGCCGGTGGCCGTCGGCACGATCCTGATGTTCGGATGAATTTTCTCGTACTCGCGGTAGAGCCCGGACTGCTGGTACCCAGGGCTGCCGTAGACGCCGATCCGCAGCGTGACCACGGGCCCGTAGCTGCTGCTGGGCGTGGCCGCTGAGGTGCAGGCGGCGGCGGTCATGGCGGCGGCGAGCAGCCAGGCACGTGAGGTGATGCGGGCCGATCTCACCGTGCGCATCGCGGCCTCCTCGCTCACATTCCGGCGGCAGGGCGCGGCGCTACGCGCCGGGATGAGGGTGACCCGGGGCCATGGCCACCGTCAAGATGGCCGCGGCACCAACTGGCACGGGCAGCCAATGCGGGCCGGGCGCTATGAAATTAGCGCGCCTTTTTTCATGACGAGCATTCTACTTGACCGGTTTAGTTCCGAAAGTTATGGTCGCGCTGTCGCCCGTTCATACATCCTGTGACTGCGAAGCCGGCAACCTCGCCTGTGATCAACTGTGTGCCAGGCGGGAGGCATTTCGCGAGGCATCCGGTAAGTGCTGTTCCAAGTTTTACCCGCGCAGCCGACGAGGGCTGCGCCGTCCCACATGGAGGTGCATGTCATGAGACTCCGGATGCCCGGCATAGGCAGGCGGGCCAGGTACCTGGCCGCCGTAGTGGCAGCAGGCGGGCTCGTGGCGGGCACCGCGGTGGCCGCCACCACGGCTAGCGCCGCGCCTGCCTGCCAGGTGGCCTACTCGGTGAACCAGTGGAGCACTGGGTTCACCGCGTCGGTCACCATCACCAACAACGCCGCCGCGATCACCAGCTGGACGCTGGCCTACTCCTA
>CAYPQM010000291.1:0-4034 GCA_964412845.1 uncultured Streptosporangiaceae bacterium | reverse complement strand
CGGACCCATGTACCTGCGGGAGATCGTGTACCGCCTGCTGCAGTCACGGGAGCGTCACCGGCTGATCGACGCGTCACGGGCCAACGCCACCCGCAGCCCGGTGTACGCCGCGATCGAGTACATGAAGGGGAGGATCCAGGAGCCGATCTCGGTAGCAGCGATCGCCGAGGCCGTGTTCATGAGCGAGTCCGCGTTCGCTCACCTGTTCAAGCAGACGGTCGGCACATCGCCGTACCAGTTCCTCAAGCAGTTGCGCCTGGAGCAGGCCCGTGACCTGCTGCTGAACGCCGGATGCAGCGTCAGCGAGGCGGCGGCCGGCGTCGGCTACACCAGCCTGTCCCATTTCATCAGCGAGTTTAAAAGGTACTTCGGTGAGACTCCGCGCACGTACCTGCTCCGGCTTCAGGACGTGGAGACGTTCAACCTGCGCGCGAACTAGCGCGGAACCGGGAGGGGTTTAGTGGCCTGGCACGTGGTCATGCCGGACGACGACCTGTGGGCAGGCGAGCTGACCGCGGCCGAGGTCGCCGGGACACTGCTCGTGCTGCTCAATGTGGGGGGAGAGGTCCGCGCGTACGAGGACCGCTGCCCGCACCTGGGTTCCCGGCTGAGCGAAGGTGACCTCGACGGGTGCACGCTGACCTGCGCGATGCACCTGTGGGAGTTCGACGCGGTGACCGGGAAGGGCACCAACCCGGGCAACAGCCAGCTGACCGTCGTGCCAACACGAATCGTCGGCGGCAACATCGAGGCTGACATCCCGTAGGCCGCTCTGCCCGAGTCAGTCACAGGTACATGCTTTCCTGGATTCGCGCCCATCCGGGCTGCCGGTACGTTCAGCCAACGTGAGGAGCGGGAGCAGCAGAGGAAGGGAACCGGTGAAGGCGCGACAGGTACTGGGCACGGCTCTGGCGGTGGCGTTCACGGTGGCGGGCTGCGGTTCGCAGAACCCGCCCGCCGCGACCGGGGCAACGGCCTCGGCTGGCGCGACCGGGGCAACGGCCTCGGCTGGCCCGGCCAAGAACACCGGCCCGGCCACGTCGGCAGCAGGCGACCCGACCTGCGCGCTGGCGCCCCCGCAGATGGTTGGTGCCGCCCTGGGCGCCACGGTGGGCCAGCCCAGCCAGGCGGTCAACCGCACGTCCGTGGCCACCGTGGTGATCTGCAGTTACACCACCACGAACTCGGACGACGTGACGATCCGCTTCCAGGACAAGGAGGACGCCGCGGCGTTCGCCGAGGGCAAGAACAACTTCACCGCGAGCGGCCAGTCCGCCCAGGACATCGCCGGGTTCGAGGACGAGGCATACGTCAGCACGGTCAGCCTGGGCGGCAGTTCCGCGCTCACCACGCTGGTGGCCCGTAAGGGAACACTGGAGATCGAGATCGTCTCCCCGGTGAGCCTCAGCCGCGAGAAGGCACTTGAGGCGAAGATCTTCGGCGCGGCCTGATCCGATGCCGATCAGCCAGATATCGGCTAGGCGGCCTCGCCCGCGAGCTGGATCAGGCTGAACGTGGCGCCTTGCGGGTCACGGACCACGGCGATGCGGCCGACCGGGGTGTCGAACGGCCCGGCCAGGATCGAGCCACCCAGTTCGGTCACCTTCGCGGCGGAGGCGTCCGCGTCCGCGACGGCGAAGTACACGTGCCAGTGGTTCGGCACTCCTGGCATCTGAGGCCCGGTGGTGCCGCCGACCTGCTCACCGCCTACCTCGAAGATCGTGTACTCGCCGGTCCCCATGTCCATCACCGAGGTGGTGAGGCCCAGCACCTGCTCGTAGAAGGCCGCGGCCGACGGGTGGGCGGTGATCAGCTCGTTCCAGGTGATGGTTCCCGGTTCGTTCACCAGCGAGGCGCCGATGTGCTGGCCGGCCTGCCAGAACGCGACCGCCGCCCCGCTCGGGTCCATCACGAAGGCCATCCGCCCGGCGTCCATCACGTCGAACGGTTCCATCGCGACCTGGCCGCCGGCCGCCGCCACCTTGGTGACCGTGTCATCGACCGAGTCGACCGCGATGTAGGTATTCCACATCGGCGGCGCGCCCGCGGCGGCCAGGTCCGGTGACTGCGGGGCGAGGGCGGCGACGTGTTCCTCGCCGAGCTTGGCCATCGAGTACACCGCGCCTTCCGGCATCGGCTGGTCATCGTAAGTCCAGCCGAACAGGCCCGCGTAGAACTCCTTCGCGGCTCCCTGGTCGGTGGTCTGCAGGTCCACCCAGTTGGGCGTGCCCTGTGCGTAGGACGTGCGTACTGGCATGACTTCTCCTCAATAGAGTGCGGCCGGGGCTAGGAGGCGGCGCGGCCGGTGAAGGCGATCAGGCGATCCAGGACGCGGGTGTCCGGGCCGGGCTCGACCGGGTCGGCGAAACCGACGGTGACCCGGCCTTCCGGGGTGATGATCGTGTGGGCACCGTCGAGAACATGCTGGGCGAGTTCATCCGACACCGTGACCTGCTGGCCGGTGGCCTGGGCGTAGTCCCACGCGTGCACCAGGAGTTCGATCGAGAGAATGCCGAGGACGACGGTGGCGGGCAGTTCGCTTGGCCCAACCTTGACCGTGCCTTCGGCGCCGCGCGCGTTCCATGCTTCCAGGGCCGCCTGGCCCGCGCCGGCGAGCCGTGCCTCCAGCGTGCCGGTGGCCGGGTCGGGGAACTCGGCCCCGGCGGCGCCCCCCAGGGTGGTCACCGACCCGATCAGGTGATCGGTCAGCTGCGCGATGGTGAACTCGGGACAGACCGTGCCGCTGCCGTAGTCGGCTTCCGCGACGCCGCGCAGGACCTGCTGGCATATCGCGAGAGTGGCCTCGGCGGCCTTGAGCGCGTCGAGATCCTGAGGTGCGGCGGCCCAGTCATCAGCGGCCGCATCGCCCTGGGTCGCGGCGACGACCAGCCGGTCGAGGTAGTGCGACCAGCCCTTGCCGTGGCTGGCAGCCTGCTCGTCGGTGAGTCCCTCGTGAACCAGCCGGACCATCGTCCCGCCTGCCGCAGGCTCCAGCGTGATGGTCACGGTGGACGCCCCGGGCGGCAGATCGGCATCGCCTTCCCAGCCCCAGGTGAAGACCACCCGCTTACCTGGCTCCACCTCGGTGAAGGTTCCGCGGGCCGAATGGCCAGGGACAATGGTCCACCGGTACTCGCCGCCCGCTCGCAGGTCGACCCGCGCCGTGATGGCCTGCCACCGGCGCAGCCGGTCTGGCTCGGTGATCAAGGCGAAGGTGTCGTCGGCGCTGAGCGGCACGATCACGGACTTCTCGAATGGCATCAATCGACTCCTTCGGTACCGGATGCATGGGTGATGTCGAGGGCATCGCGGACAAGCTGGTCAAGCTCACGCGTCCAGAACGAATCAAGCTGGGCGCGCAGGGCCGCCATGCCCTCGGGGTTCAGGTGGTAGTGCTGGAACCTTCCCTCGCGTCTGCTGACGACCAGCCCGGCCTCGGCGAGCACGCCAAGATGCTGCGAGATCGCCGACCGGCTCACCGTGAAGTGGCGGGCCAGCGCGGTCACGGTCTGTTCGCCGGACCCCAGCAACTGCAGCAGCCGGCGACGGTTCGGTTCGGCCACCGCGGCCACGAGGTCAGGCATGTCAACACGTTAGCGGTCACTAACGTGTTGGGCAAGCGGGATCGGTGCGCGTCCCGCTGGCCATCATGGGCAGGTGCCGGAACCGGACCTGAACTGGATCTACCGGTAGTCGGGGTTGTCGAAGTCGAACCGGCAGCCGGCGTCCCATTCGGAGCGCTGGTTCCCGTGCGCGGGGATGCCGCCCGCGTCCTTGAGGATGCGGGCGACGTGCAGCAGGTTCCAGGTCATGAACGTGGTGTTGCGGTTGGTGAAGTCGTTGTCCGGCCCACCGGACCCGGGGTCGAGGTAGGACGGCCCTGGCCCGGCTTCGCCGATCCATCCGGCGTCGGCCTGCGGCGGGATGGTGTAGCCGAGGTGCTGGAGGCTGTAGAGGATGTTCATCGCACAGTGCTTGACGCCGTCTTCATTGCCGGTGATCAGGCAGCCGCCGACGCGGCCGTAGTAGGCGTA
>CAYPQM010000290.1:0-4099 GCA_964412845.1 uncultured Streptosporangiaceae bacterium | reverse complement strand
CTCGGACCTGACGACGGTCAAGGCCGATGTCACGGAGCTGCGCTCGGACCTGACCGAGGTGAAGGGCACCCTGGCGGAGATCCTCCGGCGGCTGCCCGCGGAACGCGACTAACCGGGCTGGCCGTCAGGGCAAGGTGAGGATGCGTGGCCCAGCGTCGGTGATGGCCACGCTGTGCTCCACGTGCGCCGCGCGGCTGCCGTCGGCGGTGTGCAGCGCCCAGCCATCCCCGGCCACCCGGAAGGCATCGCTGCCACCGGCCATGAACATCGGCTCGATGGCGAGGGCCATGCCATGGCGCAGCCGGAACCCGCGGCCGGGCCGGCCATCGTTCGGTACGTGCGGGTCTTCGTGCATGTGGCGTCCGATGCCATGGCCGCCGAAACCAGAAGGGATGCCATAACGCGCTGCGCGGCCGACCCGGCCGATGGCGCTGGCGATGTCACCGATGCGCGCTCCGGGCACGGCGGCGGCGATGCCTGCCATGAGAGCGTCCTGCGCCGAGCTGATCAGCCTTTGGTCGGCCGGGCGGGGCGTGCCGACGATGAAGCTGATCGCCGCGTCGCCGGTCCATCCGGCGAGTTCCGCGCCGCAGTCAATGCTGACCAGGTCACCGTCGCGGAGCCGGTAACGGTCAGGTATCCCGTGCACGATGACCTCGTTGACCGACGCGCAGATCACCGCGGGGAACGGTGTCGGCGCGAACTGCGGGTGGTAATGCAGGAACGGCGAGCGCGCCCCGGCCTCGCGGATCACGGCGTGCGCCGCTTCGTCGAGGTCCTGCAGGCGGACGCCGACCGAGGCGCTCTCCTGCGCGGCCGCGAGAGCGCAGGCGACCACGCGGCCCGCTTCCCGCATGGCGTCCAGCGCGGCGTCGGACTTTATCTCCACCATGATCTGCCTGCTCCTTCAGCTCAGGATTCGTGCGCGCGCCGACGGTAGGCACGGGACTTGGCGCGGGATCCGCAGATGCTCATCGTGCACCAGCGGCCATTGCGGGTAGGGGAGCGATCATAGAAGGCCCACTGGCAATCGTCGGCGGTGCACGCCTTGAGCCTGGCCCAGGTTCCGCTGGCGGCCGCCGCGGCCGCGATGATCAGCAGGCGGCACAGGGCGCCGCCTGCTCCCGTGACAGCCGGAACAGCAGCGATGGCGCCGCCGCCGTCCACGCTGAGGCGTACCGGGAGAGTAGCCGCGATGGCCCGGAGTTCCGCCGCCGGGCTGCCGCCCGGGCTGGCCGCCCCCGCCGGGCCGGGCGAATCAGCCCAGTAGCCCGGCACGCCAGGATGTCCCGCGTGTTCGCGCAGCACCCCGCGCAGTGCCTCGCGCAGGTCCACGGCCTGGGCGAGATCGGCCGCTGACGCCCCGGGGGGGCTGGTCAGGCCGCGGCCGGACAGCCACCGGTCCAGCCCGGCGGCAGCGGCGAAGTCGTCCGTGCCCTGCTCGATGTCGCGGGTGTTGACGAAGGCGCGGACCATCTCAAGCTCGCCCGGCGCCACACTGGCGTGGGCCTGGCGGTCACCGGGCACGGCCCGTGGCCCGGTCGCAGGTGGCCCGGTCGCAGGTGGCCCGGTCATCGGCCCGGCGCCCGCCCTCCCTGAACGCTGCACATCACCATCTAACAAGAATAGCTGGTTGCGGCGCATGCGTGGCGGGCATAGAGTTTGCGTCACCATCTTTAGTCGTTTGCTGGTGATAGACAAGGAGGCACTCGTGCGCGAATGGGTGATGATCGGGGTCCCGAGCAGCGCGGGTGCGCACCATGCCGGCCAGGAACGGGCCCCGGCCGCGCTGCGTGCCGCGGGCATGATCGGCCGGCTGCGCGCCGCGGGCCTGTCGGTGGCCGATGCCGGTGATCTGCCCGGGACGCCGTTCGCGGTGGACCATGACCACCCCCGTGCCCGCAGCGTGGCCGCCGTGGCCCGGGTGGCGCAGCAGGTCGCGGACGCGGTGGCGGGCGTGCTGGCGGACGGCCGGCTGCCCCTGGTGGTGGGTGGGGACTGCACCATAACCCTCGGCGTGATCGCCGGGTTCCGGCGCGCCCATCCGGATACTGGCCTGGTGTACCTGGACGGGGACGCGGACGTGAGTACGCCGGAGTCCACCGGGTCGGGGATCTTTGACTCCATGGGCGTCGCGCACCTGCTCGGGCAGGGCGCAGTGGAACTCACCCGCCTGGCGGGGGAGCCGCCGCTGCTGGAGCCGCGCCGGCTGGCCCTGGTCGGGGCTGACCCCCGGGAGACGGACCTGGCCGGGCGGCGCTTCCTCGCCGACCGGGGCGTCAGCTTCCAGGAGGGGCCGGCCCTGGCCGCTGACCCGGTGGGCGTGGCCAGCCGGGCCCTGGACGCGGTCACGTCCGGGTCGGGCACGTCCGGGTCAGGGCCGCTCGTCCTGCATTTCGACGTGGACGTCGTGGATTCGGGGGACCTGCCGCTGGCCAACTTCCCGCATTACGGTTCCGGCGTGCTGCTGGAGCACGTGGCCAGCTGCCTGCGGACGCTGCTGGCGCACGAGTCGGTGGCCGGCCTGGTGCTCACCGAGGTGAACCCCACCCATGACGCTGACGGGGCCATCCTCAGCCGCTACCTCGACGGCCTGGTCAGCGCCATGACCGGCAGCTGACCAGGCACCGGCCGGGGGCCGGCTACTGCTCCGCCCGGCCGCCCAGGTGCCGGGCCAGGAACCGTTCGGCCGCAGCGTAGAAACGGAGCCTGTTCTCAGGCTTGGCGAAGCCATGCCCCTCGTCCGGGAAGAGCAGGTACTCGTGATCGATCCCGGCCTCCCGCAGCGCGGCGACGATCTGCTCCGACTCGGCCTGCTTCACCCGCGGGTCATTCGCCCCCTGCGCGATGAGCAGCGGGATGCGGATGCTCGACACCCGTGACAAAGGGGAACGTGACCACAGGAAGTCGGCGTCCACCGCCGGGTCGCCGACCCGGCGGTGGAACTGGGCGACCATGGGCGCCCAGTACGGCGGGATCGTCTCGATGAGGGTCTTCAGGTTCGACGGGCCGACGATGTCCACGGCGCAGCGGAACAGGTCAGGGGTGAACGTGGCCCCGGCGAGAGCGGCATAGCCGCCGTAGGAGCCGCCGTAGATCGCGACCCGGGCGGGGTCGGCCCAGCCGTGGCCGGTGGCGAACGCCACCGCGTCCACCAGATCGTCGTGCATCCGTCCGCCCCATTCCCGGTCCCCGGCATTGACGAACGCCTTGCCGTAACCGGTGGAGCCGCGGAAATTCACCTGGACGCAGAGGTAACCGCGGTTGGCCAGCCACTGCGCCTCGGGGTCGTAACCCCAGGCATCCCGCGCCCACGGGCCGCCGTGCACATTGAGCACCATCGGCAGCCCCTGGCGTTCCCCCCCGGGCGGGAAAGTCGCGTACCCATGGATGGTGAGGCCATCGCGTGAGCTGAACGTGAACGGCTCCATCGGCGCGAGCTCGTAACGGGACAGTTCCGGCTGCTGCTCGAAAAGGAACCGGCCGGACCGGGTGTCCCGGTCATAGCTGTAGTACGGGACCGCGCCGGCGTCGTTGACGAATCCGACCAGCCAGGTCGTGTCGGAGTCGTCGGCGTCGACGAACGAAGGGTCGCCGGGGTGCAGGGCCCGGATCGCCGCGAGATCCGGCGCGACCGAAGGGTCGAGCACCTGGTACTCCGTCCGGTCCTTGAGGAACGTGACGATCTGCGGCTCCCGGGTGTCCGGGTGCAGCCGGACACTGGTCACGTCCGCCTCCGGATCTTCGGCCAGCACCTCGGCGTCGCCAGTGGCCAGGTCGAAGCGGACCAGCCGGGCGGTGTCCGCACCGACCGAGCTCTCGGCCAGCAGCGAGGCCCCGTCCTCGCTGAACGCGAGCGGCCCGGTGGTCAGCGCGTCCTCGGCGCTGATGGACAGCAGCGGCCGCCACTCCTCCGCCGCGCTGCCGCGGACCATCAGGATGGACCCGCCGTCGGGCTGGGGCGCGATCCCGGCCCGGACCACGAGCTGGGCATCGGCGACCCAGCCGATGAAGCCCGGGTTCTCGACTTCCTTGACCAGGTCGCCGGACACCAGGTCGAGCCGGTCAGCTTCAATCTTGGAGAAATCCAGAATGTCGT
>CAYPQM010000289.1:0-4109 GCA_964412845.1 uncultured Streptosporangiaceae bacterium | reverse complement strand
GGCCGCCCTCGCGGTCCGGCGGCGGGCGCGCCGTTTCGTCGCGTCACCCTGGGGCAGCGAGTTCGAGCTGCCCCGCGCCGCATGGTTTGACCAGGTGCGGCGAGCGCGGCGGTGCACAGTCCGGGAGAGCTGAGATGACCACCTACCGGCTCGGCATCAACACGTGTTTCGCGGTCAAGCGATGGCCGCAGCCCGGGCGCTGGGCCCAACTGGTCCGCGACGATCTGGGGCTGGACCTGGTTCAGCACAGCCTCGATCTGGTCGACTTTGACGCCGCCACGGCCGACGTCAGGGACCAGGCCTTCCAGCTCCAGGCGGGGTGCGCCGACAAAGACCTCACCCTGCACTCGACGTTCACCGGCCTCGCCGCCTACTCGTCGAACCTGCTCCTGCACCCGGACTGGTCCGCTCGTGACCGGGCGCGGGATTGGTACCGCCAGGTGATCCGGTTCACCGCCGACGCAGGCGCCGGGGCGACCGGCGGGCATCTTGGCGCGTTCAGCGTGGACGACTGGCATGACCCGGCCCGCCAGGAGCAGCTCTGGGAGGAGCTGGACGAATCCCTCGCTGAGCTGGCTGCTTACGCGCGTGGTCAGGGTCTCTTGTACCTGATGGCAGAGAACCTCGCGGCCGCGCGGGAACCCTCGACGATGGCCATGATCTCCTCGCTGCTGACGGCTGGCGACAAGGCACATGTCCCCGTCAAGCTCTGCCTCGACGTCGGGCATCAGTGCGTGCCGGGAACGGAAGGCGAGGATCGCAATCCTTACGCGTGGCTGGAACGGCTGGGAGCTCGCGCACCCGTCGTGCAGTTGCAGCAGTCCGACGGCGTGGCGGACCATCATTGGCCGTTTACCGCCCAGACCAACGCAGCCGGCATCATCGAGGCCAGCCGTGTGCTGGCGGCACTGGACCGGTCAGGGGCCGCGGAGGTCGCGCTGATCCTGGAGATCATCCCGCCATTCGAGCAAGACGATGACCAGGTACTCAAGGACCTGCGCGAGTCTGTGGCCTACTGGCAGGCCGCACTGGACGAGCACGCCCATGGCCACCGAGCGCCGGACCTGGCACCGCGCCCAGACCAGGGCCCGCCACTGCGATCGGCTCACGACCCGGTTCCGGGCCCGGCACCGCGACAGGTGCCAAGGCCGGCTCAGCACCCGGCACCGTATCCACCGCCGCACGGCCCAGAGGCACGACCGGCCCACGACCCGGCACCGTATCCAGCCCACAGCCCGGACGCACGACCGGCCCACGACCCGGACCCACGGCGGGCTCATGGCCCGGACCCACGGCCGGCTCATGCCCCGGACCCACGGCCGGCTCACGCCCCGGACCCACGGCGCGCTCACGGCCCAGCACCGTATCCAGCCCGCAGCCCGGACCCTCGGCCAGCTCAAGGCCCGGCTCAAGGGCGGCCGCGGCGCCCGGCTCCGGGCCTGGCAGCGGGCCTGGCAGCGGGCCAGCCGCAGAGCCTCCGCGGGGTGATCTTCGACATGGATGGGGTGGTCGTCGACTCCGAGCCGTTGTCGATGGCGATCATCGCCGAGATGATCGCCGAGTACGGCGGATATGCCGATCCCGCGATGCTCGCCGAGCTCACCGGGGTCAATGTTGTCGAGGTACTGAGCGTCGCTGCGGCCCGGTCCGGTCTCGCCGTGCGCACCGCGGACCTCTACCGGTCCTACGAGGAGCGTTACCTGCCGCGGCTGCGGGCCAGCGCGGTGCGCACACCTGGGCTTACCCGGCTCATCACGGAATTGCGCGCGGCCAGTGTTCCGCTGGCCCTCGCTTCATCCTCGCCGATAGCCGAGATCGACGTGGTCGTCCACGCACTGGGCCTCGACACCGTCCTGCGCGCGATCGCGTCGGCCGAGGAAGTCGATCGCCCCAAGCCCGCTCCTGACGTCTACCATCTCGCCATCCAGCGGCTGCGGGCCGGGCCAGCCGGCGTGGTGGCGATCGAGGACTCGGCGACGGGCGTCGCTGCCGCGAACGCGGCCGGCCTGGCGTGCGTGGGCGTGCGGACGGCCTTCACCCAGACACATGATCTCGGCGGTGTAGCCCTGATCGTCAACTCGCTCGAAGAACTCGACCCAGCCACCCTGCAGCAGGTCGCCCAGAACCCGGCGTAGGCCTTAGAACTCCCAACAGAATGATGCTGGCGGCCTGACCGAACACCGCTCCCTCATACTCCTGGGCCTCAGGGGATCCGGCGATGTGCCCGCCGATCTCCGCAACGCCCTTCTCGCCATCGATGTTGACCCGGGTCGGGACGACGTGGGCCGGCCGTTGCGATCGGCCGGGGCCAGCCGGCCCATGCGCTGCTCGCTCAGGTAGTGAGTTCGTTCGGGGTGAACGTGCTCATTGATGCCTCCGATGACTGGTGCCGGTAGATGGTGGTGAGGTTTGTCCCGCGCTCCGTTGATCTTCGGTGCCGGTCCTCATGATCGTCAGGCGGCGATCACGTTGTCTGGGCCGACGTCAGGAGCTCGTGAGGATGACGAGTTGCTGGGTCGCCCGGGTCATCGCGACATAGCGGTCGACCGCTCCTTCGATACCCCTGCCGAACGCCTCTGGGTCGATGAGGACGACCAGGTCGAACTCGAGCCCCTTCGACAGCTCCGGAGTCAGCGACCGGACGCGGGACGTCGCTGCGAACGTGGGATCGCCGATGACGCAGGCGATCCCGCCGGCCTGCGCGGCGAGCCAGGAGTCGAGGATCGAGCCGAGATCCGAAGCGGATCCGTGTATCACGGGGACGTCGCTGCTGCGGATGGAAGTCGGCACGTTGGCGTCCGGGAGCACGGCCCGGATAACCGGCTCGGCTTCCGCCATGACCTCTTCCGGCGTCCGGTAATTGATGCTCAGGGAAGCCAGCTTGATCCGGTCGAACCCGATCCGCTCGAGCCGCCGCGGCCACGACTCCGTGAACCCGTGCCGGGCCTGGGCGCGGTCCCCGACGATAGTGAAGCTCCGGGACGGGCAGCGGAGCAGCAGCATCTGCCACTGCGCGTCGGTCAGTTCCTGAGCCTCGTCCACGACGATGTGCGCGAACGGGCCGGCCAGCAGGTCCGGGTTGGTGCTGGGCAGTGCGGCCTCGTCGACCAAGGCGCCCTGCAGGTCATGGCCGCGCAGCATCGACATCACCAGCATCTCGGAGTCGTCGGCCTCGATCAGGTCGTCGATGACGCTGGCCATGCGCTCGCGTTCGGCGGCGGCCGAGGCGTCATGCTGGCGCTTACGTCGTGCTGCCTCCGGGTCGCCGAGCCGCTGCCGTGCCGCGTCCAGGAACGGCAGGTCGGACACCGTCCAGGCCTGGGCGTTCTCGCGTTGCAGTTGCTGGACGTCATCGGGGCTGAGCCAGGGAGCGCACAGCCGCAGGTAAGCGGGTACCGACCACAGGTCTCCGACGAGGTCAGTCGCCTCGATCAGCGGCCACGCGCGATTGAGGGCCGCGTGCAGTTCCCTGTTCTGCAATAGCGACTTGCGGAGCAGGACAGCCGAGACGTCGCCGTCGCCGTCGCCGCCGTCGTCGTCGCCGCCGCCGCCGCCGCGGGAGTCCATCAGGATCGCGAGCAGTTCCTCCCAGATCTCCTCGCGCGCCTCGTTGTGCGGCGTACCGGGTTCTGGTGCTTCAAACGCCTCGGCCCAGTCGCCGGCGCTCAGCCAGATGTCGGACCAGGGGGTCTCGACCGTCATCCCCGTGGTGGGCGGCTTCTCGTAGAACCTGACGGCCGGCTCGATCGCCTTCACCAGGTCCGCGGACGACTTCAGGCGGGCCACGTGCGGGTCGGCCTCGGCCGCTGCCGTGGCTCCCTCAGGGACGAGGTCCCGCAGCGTGCAGGTCGCCACACCCTCCTCGCCGAGGCTGGGCAGGACGTCGGAGACGTAGGCCAGGTAGGGCTGGTGCGGACCGACGAACAGCACGCCGCCCCGGCGGTGACCAAGGCGGGGGTCGGAGTAGAGGAGGTAGGCGGAGCGGTGCAGGGCGACGACGGTCTTGCCCGTACCCGGGCCGCCTTCGACGACGAGCGCGCCGCGGGATCCCGCGCGGATGATGGCGTCCTGATCGGCCTGGATGGTGCCGAGCACGTCTCGCATCCGGG
>CAYPQM010000288.1:0-4175 GCA_964412845.1 uncultured Streptosporangiaceae bacterium | reverse complement strand
GACCGGCTGGGCCCAGGCCCGGGCCCAGCTACCTAGTCAGGCGTTCCCGCGCACCAGGTCGATGAGGCGACCCAGGACCGCGCCGTTGCTGACGCGGAGCCCGTCGTGCTCGTACTCGCTGGTCACCCAGTACCGCAGGCCCCCGATCGCGCGGGCGGTCGGCACTGAGAAGTCGCGGGGAACGTACATGTCGTCGAAGTAGATCGCAGCGGCGGCCGGCACCTCGTTGCCGGCCAGCCGGCCCGCGTCGTACAGCCGCGGCCAGGAGTCCCGCTCGGCGAGTTCGTGCGCCGCATCGCGCAGCGGCCGCAGCAGGGGATCGATGTCGAACATCCACGGGTAGATCATCTCGCCGGTGAACAGGAGAGGAGCGTCACCATCCAGGGCCGCGGCTGGATCGAACGCCGTGAATTCGGCGCGGACCCGCTGGGCGGCCCAGCGGGTCGCCTTCTGCTGCGCGTAGCAGGCCTCGTGCAGCGCCGCATACAGCGGGCCCTCGGCGAAGCTCAGCCGCGACTGGGCCCGGTGCAGGAAGGCATCCGACAGCTGGTTCCCGTCGAAAGGCGCTTCCAGCAGGTAGTGCAGAACGTCACTGCCGCTGCCGGAACCCAGCATCTGGCCGAGCGCCTGGAAGGACTCGACCGTCAGCCGGGCGCCCCCGGGCAGCGTCACCTCGTTGTCCCGCAGGTGCCTGGCCACCCGCCGGGCCCGCTCGACATCCTGCGGGTACCGCTCGTAATGGGCCCGGTTCTTGTCAGCGACCTGCGGGTAGGTGGCCCGGTACAGGCTGTCGGCGGTGGCGTCGAGGCCAGGCAGCCCGCCGGTGATGAAGGCCTCACGCAGCCCCTCGGGCGCGATCGACAGGTAGCTGACCGCGCAGAACCCGCCGAAGCTCTGCCCCAGCACGCTCCACGGCTCACCGCCGGTGAGTTCGCGGCGGACCAGCTCGGCGTCGCGGACGATGGAATCCGCGCGGAACTGGGCCAGGTAGCCGGCCTGGTCCCGGGCCGAGGCGAACCGGGCCAGGGTGTGCCGGCTGGCCGGGGTGGACCGGCCGGTGCCACGCTGGTCGAGCAGCACGACCCGGTACTCGTCCAGGGCGCGGTTCAGCCAGCTGTCCCGCCCGCTCGGCCGCGGCGCGCCGAACCCCGGGCCGCCCTGCAGGAACAGCAGCCACGGCAGGCCGGATCCGGCCTTGTCCGCGGCCACCACCTCACGGGCGAATACCTCGATGCGCTCGCCGCCGGGCCGGGCATGATCCAGCGGCACGGTGAAAGTGTGGTCGGTGAGCACAGTGCCAGGCTGGCGGTAGGAGCACATAATCCGACCGTACGTGAGGCCGCGCCGGGCGGAAATCCGTCAGGTGCACGAAGATTGAGCGCTGGCCGGGCGTGAAGCCGGGAAAGGGGAACGGGACAGATGCCGAGCGCTGAGCCGGACTGGGTTGAGCATGCGGTGTGGTGGCAGGTGTACCCGCTCGGGTTCACCGGGGCGGAGCCAGCGGCCCCCGCCGCGGGCCGCCCGGTCACGCACCGGCTGGCGGCACTGCGGGACTGGCTCGGCTACGCCGTCGACCTGGGCGCATCCGGGCTGGCGCTGGGACCGGTGTTCAAGTCGGCCAGCCACGGCTACGACACCATCGACCATTACGCGATCGACCCGCGCCTGGGTGACCTGGGCGACTTCAGTGCCCTGCTCGACGCGGCGCACTCCCGGGGGCTGCGGGTGCTGCTCGACGGGGTCTTCAATCACGTCGGCCGCGAGTTCCCGGCCTTCCAGCGGGTGCTGGCCCAGGGCCCCGGCTCGCCGGACGCGAGCTGGTTCCGGCTGACCTGGCCACCCGGCGCACCACCCGGCGCACCGCCCGGCGCCGAGCCGGGCTACGCCACCTTCGAGGGGCATCCCGGCCTCGTCGCGCTCAACCACGACGAGCCCGCGGTGGCCAGGTACGTGACCGACGTGATGCGGCACTGGCTGCGGGCGGGCGCGGACGGCTGGCGGCTGGACGCGGCGTACGCCGTGCCGGGCACGTTCTGGGCCTCGGTGCTGCCGCAGGTGCGGGCCGGCCACCCGGATGCCTACCTCATGGGCGAGGTCATCCACGGCGACTACCCGCGGATCGTCGCCGACACGGGGCTCGACTCGGTGACCCAGTACGAACTGTGGAAGGCGATCTGGAGCTCGCTCAACGAGCGCAACTTCTTCGAGCTGGCCTGGGCGCTGGACCGGCACAACGGGTTCCTGGACAGCTTCGTCCCGTTCACCTTCGCCGGCAACCATGACGTCACCCGGCTGGCCAGCCAGGTCAAAGACGCCCGCCATCTCGCCCACGCCCTGGTGCTGCTGTTCACCCTGGGCGGGACGCCAGCCGTCTACTACGGCGACGAGCAGGCCTACCGCGGCGTCAAGGAGGACCGGCCCGGGGGAGATGACGCCGTCCGGCCCGCGTTCCCGGCCAGTCCCGCGGACCTGGCGCCGGATGGCTGGCCCACGTACCGGCTGCACCAGGATCTCATCGGCCTGCGGCGGCGGCACCCATGGCTGCACCGCGCGCGGAGCCGCGTGCTCGACCTGGCCAACGAGCACCTCAGCTACGAGGTCACCGGGGGAGGCGGCCGCCTGGTCGTGGCCCTGAACCTGGCCGGCCAGGAGGCAGCCATGCAGGCACCGGATGCCCGGTCGTGCCTGGCGGGCCGGGCGGCGCTCACCGACGATGCCGACGGGGCCGCCCAGGTCCGCCTGCCACCGCACGGCTGGGCCATCCTCGGCGCCTGACAGCTCGCCGGGGGCGGATCAGCAAGGGAGATATGACCAGGGCGGCGGCGATGAGCGCGACGCCGGAAACGAGCAGGGCGGCGTGCAGCCCGGCGACGAAGAGCAGGCGCTGCGCGCCGTCAAGCGGCAGGTCGGCCCGGCCCGGCAGGTGCCCGTAGACGAGAGCGCCGAGTACCGCCACGCCGAACGCCTGCCCTATCTGGCGGGCCGCGTTGAGCACCGCGGCGGCCATGCCAGCCCGGTTCACGTCAACTGCGGACAGGGCCAGCGTGCTCATCGGGGTCCCGCAGAGCCCGATGCCGGCCCCGAGCAGCGCGAAGTTCCACCAGATCGCCCCCATGCCGGTGGCTGGCCCGAGCCGGAGCAGGGCCAGCACGGCGAGGCCGCTGATGATCAGCCCGGTGAGCAGCGGCCATCGCTCACCGAAACGCCCGACCAGCCGGCCCGACCAGGTGGCGGCCACGGCGTACGCGATTCCGATGACGCCCACGGCCAGGCCGGCGGCCACCGGGGAACTGCCCTGGACCTGCTGGAAGTAAGCGCTGAAGTAGACAATGGCCCCGACGAAGGCGAAGAACACGATCAGCGCCGCGATGCTGGCCGCGGCGAAGGCCGGGCGCCAGAACAACGAGACGTCGACCAGCGGGTCCGCGCGGCGCCGTTCAGCGAGCACGAAGGCGGTCAGCGCGCCCGCCCCGGCGGCGAACCCGGCCAGCACCAGCGCCGAGGTCCAGCCCCGATCCTGGCCTTCGATGACGGCGAAGGCGAGCAGGGCGACCCCGGCCACCGACATGGCCGCGCCGGGCCAGTCAAACCGCCCGCGGGCCGCGGCCCGCGGCAGGCGCGGGACGAAACGGGCGGCCAGCGCCACCAGGGCGGCGGCCAGCGGGGCGTTAAGCAGGAAGACCCACCGCCAGCCCAGCGCGCCGACGATGGCACCGCCGAGCGCCGGGCCGACCGCCATGGCGATCCCGGAACTGGTCGACCAGAGCCCGATGGCGATGGACCGTTGCCGTTCGTCGCGGAAGGTGGCCCGGATGATGGCGAGGCTGCCGGGGATGAGCAGTGCCGGGCCGGCCCCCTGGACGACGCGTGCCGCCAGCAGCAGCCCGGTGGCCGGCGCCAGTCCGGCGGCCAGCGAGCCACCTCCGAACACGGCGACACCGAGGATGAATATGCCCTTGCGGCCGTGCCGGTCACCGGCGACGCCACCAGGCACCAGCAGGCTCGCGTAGACCAGGACGTAGGCGTCGACCGTCCACTCCAGGTCCGTGGCGCTGGCGTGCAGGTCACGGCCGATCGTCGGGAGGGCCACGCTGACGACCGTGGTGGACAGCACGGCCAGGAACAGCCCGGCCGCCACCACGGCGAGCGCCGGCCACGGGGCCGTGCCGCCGGGT
>CAYPQM010000287.1:0-4200 GCA_964412845.1 uncultured Streptosporangiaceae bacterium | reverse complement strand
CACCTGCCCGCCGAACTGTCCGGAGGACAGCAGCAGCGGGTGGCGATCGCGCGTGCGCTGGTCAAGGAACCCAAGGTAGTGCTGGCCGACGAGCCCACCGGAAACCTCGACGAGAGCACCCGCGACGAGGTCATCTCGCTGCTGGAGAAGCTCTGGCTGGAGCATGGGCTCACCCTCGTCATGGTCACCCACGACAGTTCGGTGGCCCGGCGGGCGCAGCGGGTCGCCGTCATGGAGCACGGCCGGCTGTCCCTCGGCCGGAGGGCCGGTGAGTTACCGGATATCCAGTGAGATGGCGAAGGTGAAGCGGTCACCGCGGTAATGGATCCGGGCGACGTCCACCGGGGCCGGGCCGGCCGCGTAGGTGACATTGTCCGAGACCAGCACCGGGCTGAGCAGGTCGATGTGCAGCAGGGCGGCCAGGTCGGCCGGGGCGGTGCGGGCGGAGACCGTGTTGTCGATCCGGGTGAGGGGCAGCGCCAGGTCATCACGCAGGATCGTGGTCATCGGGGCCGCGCTCAGCGCCTCGTCGGTGATCCGGTCGGCGTGCTCGGGGCGCAGGTAATGCTCGGCATAGCTCACCGGGACGCCGCCGTCGAGGCGCAGCCGGCGGATGAGGACGGCGTCCCCGGCTGCGCCCAGCCGGGCCGCGGGGCCGGTGCCCGCGGCCACCCTGCTGCGCCCGAGGACCTGGATCTCGTCACCGGATCGCTGGGCCCCGACGGCATCGGCCGAGCCGAGTACCCGCAGGCGGCGCGAGCGCAGCGCGTCCGGGTTGACGAAGGTGCCGCGCCGCCGGTGCCGGGTGATCAGCCCGTCGGCGGCCAGCGAGGCGAGCGCCTGGCGCACGGTGGTCACGCTGACCCCGTACTGGCGGGCGAACTGCGCCTCGGTCGGCAGCCGCGCCGGGGTGTCATGGTCGAGCCCCAGGATGGCGGTGCGCAGGCTCTGGGCCAGCTGGTACCACAATGGCAGCGCGCCGGTGAACCGTGGCGGAGACTCCGGAAGGGGCGCCGAGGTCACGGTGTGTCGCCGTGCCCCGGGAAAAACCGGGTCAGGCCGTCCCATACGGCGTCGTAGCCGGCCTGGCGGTGCGCCGCCTGCATCGCCTGCCGGGTTGGGATGATCATCCAGCGGCTTTCGAACATGAACGCCAGGGTGCCGTCGATCTTCTGCGGGCTCAGTTCCGCGCTGCTCGCCCGGGCGAACGTCTCGGCGTCCGGGCCGTGCGAGGTGAAGGTGTTGTGCAGGCTGGCCCCGCCGGGCAGGAACCCCTCGGCCTTGGCGTCGTACACGCCGTGCACCAGGCCCATGAACTCGGACATGACGTTGCGGTGATACCACGGCGGCCGGAAGGTGTCCTCGCCGACCAGCCAGCGCGGCGGGAAGATCACGAAGTCCGCGTTGGCCAGGCCGGGCGTCTCGGTCGGCGACGTGAGCACCGTGTAGATCGACGGGTCAGGATGGTCGAAGCTGACCGTGCCGATGACCATGAAGCTGGCGGTGTCGTACTTGACCGGGGCGTAACTGCCGTGCCAGGCGACGACATCCAGCGGGGAATGGTCGTAGTCCGCGGCCCAGAGGTTGCCGCCGAACTTCTGCACGACCTGCACGGCCTCGGTGCCTTCTTCGAAGGCCGCCATCGGGGCCAGGAAATCCCGCTCGTTGGCCAGCCCGTTCGCGCCGATCGGGCCGCGCTCGGGCAGCGTGAATGCCGCGCCGTAGTTCTCGCACAGGTAGCCGCGAGCCGGCCCGTCGGCCAGTTCGACGCGGAACCTGATGCCTCGCGGGACCAGCGCGATTTCCCCAGGGCGCACACTCAGCGGCCCCAATTCCGTCCGCACCACCAAAGACCCCAGCTGCGGCACGAAAAGCAGTTCCCCATCAGCGTCCACGAAATAGCGGCCGGTCATCGAGCTGTTCGCGGCGTACAGGTGGATAGCCATGCCGTTACGCGTCTTGGTGTCGCCATTGCCGGCCACGGTGTAAAGACCGTCGATGAAGTCGGCCGGGCCGTCGGGCAGTGGCAGCGGATCCCAGCGCAGCCGGTTCGGGTCGGGCTCTATCTCGTCGAACGGGGTGCTGCGCAGTGACCCGTTGCCGATGCGGGCGAAGCTCGGATGGGCCGCCGACGGCATCATCCGGTACACCCAGGTCCGCCGGTTGACGGCCCGTGGCTGGGTGAACGCGGTGCCGCTGATCTGCTCCGCGTACAAGCCCAGCGGTGCGCGCTGCGGCGAGTTGCGGCCGGCTGGCAGCGCCCCGGCCACCGCCTCGCTGGCGAACTCGTTCCCGAACCCTGGCTGGTACCGGTAGCCGCTGTCGCCCCCTGTGCTGCCCACCCCCGGCATCCTGCTATTCATCTGATTAATAAGATCATTGCTGCCCGCCGGGGTCAATACTGACCCGGCCCGCCGGTGACCGGTGCGGATGGCGGGACAGCCGAGGGCAAGGGAGGGCCGTGGTGACCGAACTGCGCCAGGGAGGCCTGGGGGTGTACGACCTGGCTGGCCGGGTCGCCGTGGTGGCCGGCGGCAGCGGGGGCATTGGCGCGGCGACCGCGCGGCGGCTGGCCGACGCGGGCGCCACGGTGCTGGTGGGCTATCACAGCGGGGAGCAGCGGGCCGCGCGTCTCGTCGCGTCCCTGCCCGGGCCGGGACACGGAGACGGGCCGGGACACGGAGACGGGCCGGGACCGGGAGACGGACCAGGGCAGGAGCCGGGGTCAGCGGCGGGGCACCGCGCGCTGCGGATTGCCGTCGACGAGACGCCCAGCATCACGGCGGCGGCGGCGACGGTCCGCGCCCGGCACGGCCGCTGCGACGTCCTGGTCAACTGCGCCGGCTGGACGGCAGCGGTGCCCCATGCCGATCTCGACGCGCTGGACGACGCGACGATCGACCGGGTCCTCGCCGTCAACGTGCGCGGCGCGTTCGCGCTGGTGCGCGCCTTCGCGCCGCTGCTGCGCGACAGCGGTGACGCGGCGGTCGTCACCGTGTCGTCTATCGCCGCGAGCACCGGCTCGGGCAGCAACATCGCGTACTGCGGGGCCAAGGCCGCCGTGGACGCGATGACCATGTCGCTGGCCCGGGTGCTCGCGCCGCAGGTGCGGGTGCTTACCGTGTCGCCTGCCGCGGTCGATACCGGATTCGTGCCGGGCCGCGACTCCGCCGCGGTCGGGAAACAGGCGGCGGGCACGCCGCTGCGGGTGGTCGTGCACCCCGATGACGTGGCGGTGGCGATCATCGGCACCATCACGCACCTGCGGACCGCCACCGGGTCAGTCGTCACCATCGACGGCGGCAAGCACCTCTAGCTGGCGCCGGAACACCGCTGGGCCGCACCGGAAACCGGGCGGCCGGTGGACCAGGGATTCGGCGGGACATCAGCTCGGCCGGGCCTCAGGAGCCAACGTAAGGCCCGGCCGACAGTCCCCGTCGCCGATCGGAGTCCGACCGGTGGCGCCGTGCGGCGTTGCTAGCTCCCCTGCGGTGCGGCGGACGTCCGCGCCGTGCGCGCCGCGTTCCCGCTGCGCAGCCCGAGTGCCCCGTAGGTCAGGACGATGGCCAGGACCATGTCCACATAGAAGCCCCAGCCGAAGTTGCCGATGTGGAACAGGAACTTGATCGCGAGCAGGACCAGCACGGCAGCCGCGCTGTACAGTTCGGCCGCGCCCCAGGAGATCGGCAGTTGCGGCAGCTCAGCGGAGGTGAACCGGCTGATGACAAGCTCGGCGATGAGCGCGATCAGCACAATGAGCGCGACGATGCTGAAGAACGAGCCGGGCCCCGAGAGCGCGTTGCCGTTGTAGCTCCCGCCACCGAAGGTCTGTCCAGCCACGGTGACGCTTGGCACGCCGACGTGGTACCAGGGGAATGCGAAGAGTCCTATCAGCAGCAGGATCCCGGCCACGCCGGTGATCCTTTCGCTTCGGCTGAACTCGCTGAGCGCCTTCATGTCGAGCCTCCTGAAAAGCTGGGTGAGATGGCCCGATCGTCGTGCGCGGCGGTTGCAAAGGAGTTGCAAAGTCGTTACTGCCTCCCCGTGCCGCTCCGGAGGTGCGTTCTTGCCCAGGTCAGCGGCGTGAGAAGGCACCGGCCTGGGGGAGGTAACGGTCCGGGGGGGGTTACTGGCCCCGAGGCAGTAACTGGCCCAGGGGAGGCCCGGCCCGGGCGAATGCGGCGGCCTGCTCGGTGGACA
>CAYPQM010000286.1:713-4250 GCA_964412845.1 uncultured Streptosporangiaceae bacterium | reverse complement strand
GTCCAGCTCCGCCGCGTCGCTCTGCTGCGGCCAGAACTCCCACCACAGCTTGTTAGCCACGACCGCCTAGTCCCGGCGTATCCCGGCGCCGCGGAACAACTCCCCGAACAGCACCTCGGAATACCCGGTCGGGATCGGAGCCGTGCCCGTCTCATCGTTGTACCGGGCGTCATCGAAGAAGTTGATGCCCTCCTCGCGGGCCGCCCGCATGATGGCGACCCCCGTTTCGGCGGGCAGCCGCTCAAACGTGCGCCACGAGCCGAGCGACATCGCTGACACCTCTAGCTCCGAGGTCCCCAGCGGCCGGGGGCTCAGGACACCGGCTGGCACTCTGCCTCCCCTCGGGGCTTCCCACCGCCGCGCCGCGGCGGCGGGAGCGGTTAACGGCCGCCGTTGGTGGCCGGCCGCCGCGATGCCGTTGATGCTAGCGGGATTGCCTACCCAAGCTGGGGGATTATCTCCTTGGCCAGCAGCTCGGCGTGCTCGGCCTGGTCGAACATGGTCGTGAACAGGATGAGTTCCGCGCCGGCCTCGGCGACCTTGTGCAGTTCGCGGACGCAGTCGGCCGGCCTGCCCGCGATCGCGGCGGCCTCGACATCTTCGGACCGGCGCCCGTAAAGCCGCTCCAGTGCGGTATTGATCCGCGTGCGCGCGCGACCGGCATCCTCGTCCACCGCGATGTACACGCGCTTCGCGATGGGGAAATCCCCGGCCGGCCGGCCCGATTCGGCGAGCGCATCCCGCACGATTTGGACCTGGCCGGCGAACTTCGCGGTGGGAGAGGACCCCGCGCCGAAGAAGCCGTCACCCAGCGCCACGGCCCGCCGCAGCGCGGTCGGCCCGTTCCCGCCGAACCAGATCGGCGGGAAGGGCTTCTGGAATGGCTTGGGCTCCATCGCCGCATCCTGCAGCTGCCAGAACTCCCCGTCGAAGGTGACCTGGGCGTCGGTCCACAGCGTCTTCATCAGGGCCAGGCCCTCGGTGAACCGCGCGACGTACCGGGCGGGGTCCACGCCGAAGGCGGCGAACGGGCGGCCCTTGCCGCCGGTGCCGACACCGATCTCGATCCGGCCCCGGCTGAGCTGGTCCAGGGTGCTCAGGCTCTTCGCCAGGTGCACCGGACTGTGCAATGTGGACACGAACACCACGCACCCGAGCCGCAGCCGCTCGGTGCACGCGGCCGCGTAGGTCATCGTCTCGACCGGCCCCAGCTGCGGCGCCGACCCCAGCACCTGTTCCTGTGTCCAGGCGCTCTCGAACCCCAGCTCTTCAACGCGCGTGAAGTAGGCGCGGAACGCCGCGGGATCGAACTCGCCGTCCGAGTAGAACTGGGGGATCGAGATCGCGAACCTCATACCGCGCATCGTATCCGGCGGCCCGCGGCATCCCCATGTCGCTCCGCACTGCGCGCTGCCCGCCGGTCGGCGCGTCAGGTGGGGTCAGCGAACCGGATGTCAGGTGACTGCGCCGCTGGTGCGGCGAAGGTGAGCATCCGCTTGGCTTCCCGGATGATGTTCTCGCGGTCAGTGTCCGCGACGGGCCCGAAGAGCTCGACTAGCACAGTTGCGGTATCGGCGGACTGGCTGAGCCGCCAGATGCCGGCCGCGAAGCCAGCCACCAGCACAGTTCCAGGGAAGATGCCGTTACGGGTAAAAAGCCGTTTGCGGTGCTCGTCGCTGATGACCCGGCTGCGGTCTTGATGGCTGAGCACCAGGTTGTCGAACTCGGCGACCAGCCGGACCGGTGCCGGGGTATCCGGCTGCGGCCGCGGCGCGTCGGGCAGGTCGAAAAGCTCGCGGCCGTTTTCGCCCCGGAACGTGCGCAGGGCAGGCCGGAGCCGCTCGATGACCTCGCTCAGCCGGGTTAGCCCGGACCACGCCTGCACGTCCGCCACCGTGGCTGGCCCGAACGCGGCCAGGTACCGGCGGACCAGCCAGTCCAGCCCGGCGCCTGCATCCAGGCGGGCACTGAGCCAGGCTTCCGCCGAGGTGTGCCTGGCCTGGCCTGCCTTCCCCCAGACGGCGCGCGGCGGCACCTGGACGAGCGGTACCAAGGTGCGGACGCCATGAGCCAGCGCAGTCGGCGGACGTCCGGGCCACTGCCTGGCCAGCAGCGCGCCCAGGTCGCTGAAGGTGCGGGGCGTTTCCTCCACGAGCGCCCGGCCAGCGGCGGCCAGCTGCGCCTGATCGATTCCGCCGAGCTGCTTGGCGAACCCGGCCTGGAAACCCCGGTCCAGAACCGGCTGGAGGAGTGGGCGCATGGTCAGGCAGTCCCGCGCGGAGACCAGGTGGATGGTGCCGCGCATCAGCGCGAGCCGGACCGCCCGCCGGTCAAGGATCAGCTCGGCGAGGTCGCCGGGCCGGAATCCGTCCAGCCGCGACCACAGGCCGAAGTAAGGCGGGAACGGGGCCTGCGCCTGCAGCCCGGCGAGCTGCTCGACCATCGCGAGCACCTGGCCGGGCCGCCGGTCACCGGCCGGGAGCGCCGCCCGGCGCAGCAGGTGCTGCCGCGCCAGCAGAGCGCGGTTGAGGGCCAGCCGGCCAAGCACCTGCGGCGGCATGTACGTCCTTCCCGACGGGAGCGGGCCGTGATCGCGGCCGGGGCGGCAGGGCTCATGGTCAGTCCCGGCCGGTCCGGCTGCGTCACGGGAGCCCCCGGGCCGGTCTGCCTATCCGGCCTGGTGCTCCAGGGCACGGCGGGTCAGGACACGGGCCAGGTGCTGGCGGTACGTGCGGTCAGCGTGGATGTCCTCGGTCGGCGCAGTGCCCTCGGCGGCTAGCCCGGCGGCTTCCGCGGGGCTGGCGCCGTCGGCGAGCGCCTGCTCTGCGGCCCGCGCGCGGATCGGGACCGGACCCATGTTGGCCAGTGCGATCCGGCCGCCGGTGGCCGCGACCCCGACGATCGCCCAGTCGTTCGCCCGGCGCACGAACTTCTGGTAACCCCAGCCGACGCCCGGCGTGCTCGGCACCCGCACCGCGCTGAGCAGTTCGCCGGGTTCCAGGCTGGTTTCGAGGAACCCGGTGAAGAAGGCGTCGGCGGTGGCGGTCCTGGTCCCGTCCGGCCCGATGATCTCCACTGAGCCGCCGAGTGCCACCAGCGCCATCGGCAGGTCAGCGGCCGGGTCGGCGTGCGCGAGCGAGCCCCCGATGGTGCCCCGGTGGCGGATCTGCGGGTCGCCGACCTGTGCTGCGGCGTGCGCCAGCAGCGGAGCCTGCGACCGGACCAGCTCGGAATCCGCGATGTCGGCGTGGCAGGTCGTGGCGCCGATCACCAGCTCATCGCCGTCGGCCCGGATGCCGGCCAGTTCGCGCAGGTGGCCGATGTCGATCAGCGCCGAAGGATAGGCGAGCCGCAGCTTCATCATCGGCAGCAGCGAGTGGCCGCCGGCCAGCAGCTTGGCGTCGTCGCCGAACGTGGCCAGCAGCTCCAGGGCGTGCTCGGCGGAGTCGGCCGCCGCGTATTCGAATGGTGCGGGGATCACGCGGTTGCCTCCGTGGCCGCCGCGTCGGCGGCGGCCAGCACCGCGCGGACGATGTT
>CAYPQM010000286.1:0-703 GCA_964412845.1 uncultured Streptosporangiaceae bacterium | reverse complement strand
TGTTGTGGTACCCGGTGCAGCGGCAGAAGTTTCCCTCCAGGCCTTCCCGCACTTCCGCCTCGGTGGGATGCGGGTTCTCGGCCAGCAGGCCGACGGCCGCCATGACCATTCCAGGCGTGCAGAAGCCGCACTGCAGGCCGTGTTCCTGCTGGAACGCCTGCTGCACCGGATGCAGCAGGCCGTCGGCGGCGAGACCCTCAGCGGTGACCACCTGCTGGCCAGCCGCCTGCACGGCCAGGACCGTGCAGGATTTCACCGACCGGCCGTTCAGCAGGACGGTGCACGCGCCGCAGGACGTCGTGTCACAGCCGACATTGGCGGCCCGCAACCCACACCGTTCCCGCAGGTAGTGCACGAGCAGCAGCCGTGGCTCGACATCGTCGGACCGGGCCTGCCCGTTGACCGTGAGCTGGACCTGCATCAGGCATCCTCCGATTCGTTCGATCCCGCCGCCGCGGCGCCGGACGCTGACCGCAGGGCCCGCCACACCCGCTGCGGGGAGGCGGGCATGTCGATATGCCGCACTCCGAGATGGGCCAGCGCGTCGATGATCGCGTTCTGCACGGCTGGCGTCGCGCCGATGGTGCCGGCTTCCCCGATCCCCTTGGCCCCGAGCGGGTTGTAGCTGGTCGGCGTGGCCATGTCGGCCAGCTCGAAGCTGGGCAGCTCCGTGGCCGTTACGAACGGGTAGTCGGCGAAGGTC
>CAYPQM010000285.1:0-4306 GCA_964412845.1 uncultured Streptosporangiaceae bacterium | reverse complement strand
GCCTACGGCGCCGCCGGGATCGCGATGGGCACCCGGTTCCTGCTGACCAGCGACAGCCCGGTCGCCGACGTGGTCAAACAGGTCTACCTGGCCAGTGACGTCACCGGCACGGTGGTGACCACGCGGGTCGACGGCGTGCCCCACCGGGTGCTGCGCACGCCCCTGGTGGAGCGGCTGGACCGGGCCGGGCGGGTCAGCGGCCTGCTGCGGTCGGCCCGGAACGCGGCCGCGTTCCGTGGGGTGTCCCGGCTGAGCTGGCCGGAACTGATCCGCCAGGGCCGGGCGATGCGCCGGAGCAGCGAGTTGACCTGGGGTCAGGTGCTGATGGCGGCGAATACCCCGATGCTGCTGCGGGCCGCGATGGTGGATGGGCGGCCCGATCTGGGCCTCATGTCAGCCGGGCAGGTGGCGGGGCTGATCGACGACCTACCGTCCTGCGCGGAACTGATCGGCCGGATCATGAGCGAGGCGGAGCAGAGCCTGCGCCGCCTGGGGAAGCTCGGCGGGGACACGGCCACAGACGGTCGGACCTGATATCCGCCTGCACACCACGAGCGTCGGCTAGACCACGAGCGAGGGCTCGTCGGGCGCGGAGAGACTCAGCACGGTGCCGGCCACCGCGGGCGACGCGGTGATCCTCGCCTCAAGCGCCCGCAGCCGGACGGCCAGGTGTGTCTCGGTATCGTCGCCGGTGAGATCGACATCGCCGATGACCGAGACCATCCGCGGCCCGACGATCTCCAGCCGCAGATACGTCACCCGGGCGACCTCCGGCGCGTCCAGCAGGGCCTGGATGGTGGCCGCCCGCACCCGGGGGTCGGCTTCCTGGCCGACCAGGAAGCGCCGGTTGCGGTTGATCAAGACGAGCGCGACCACCGCGAGCAGCACGCCGACCAGGATCGATCCGGCGGCGTCCGGGACCGGGGAACCGGTCAGCTGGTGGGCGGCCAGGCCGGCGGCCGCGATAACCAGGCCGACCAGCGCGGCGGCATCTTCCGCGAACACCGCCCGCAGGGTGGGATCGGAGGTCGCCAGGACATGCTCGATGAGGTCCCGCTGCATCGATTCGGCCTCAGGCTTGGCCTGGCGGACCGACTGCCGGAAGGAGATCGCCTCAAGAACGAAAGAGACAGCCAGCACGATATACCCGACCAGAAAGTGCCCGGCCAGCTCCGGCCGGGCGAGTTCCTGGATACCTCGCGTGACTGACACCGCGGCGCCCGCTGCAAACAGCCCGAGCGCGGCGAACAGCGCCCAGACGTAGGCCTCCCGGCCGTGACCGAACGGGTGCGCGAGGTCAGGCGGCCGGCGGGACCGCCGGTTGGCGATCAGCAGGAAAACCTCGTTGCCGGCGTCCGCCCAGGAATGCGCCGCCTCGGCCAGAATCGACGCCGACCCGGTCACCACGGCGGCGGCCGACTTCGCCACGGCCACCAGCACGTTGGCGCCCAAGGCGACCAGAACAGTCGTGAGACTCTCGGACTCGCCCGGATCGCCCGCCCCCGGCACCGAGCTGAGCAGGTCGTGTGAGCCGCGGACGTTCTCCTGGGCCACGACGGGTGCCGGAGCCTGCTCGCCGTTCTGCTCATGCGCCATCAGCAAGTGTTAACACACCGACGCCCGGCACCGGGAACTGGTCCTAGCCGAGGGACATGCCCCGCTGCTCAAGCGCCTCCTGCAGCAGGCGCAGCGCCTTCGGCCCCACGCCGTGCAGCTTCTTGAGCTCGGCAGCCGGCACATTCGCAAGCTGCGGCAGGCTCGTATACCCGGCCGCGATCAGCGCCCGCGTCGCTGGCGCCCCGATGTTCCCAGGAAGACCAGCATCCGGTGGTGTCATGGGCTGGATCGTATCGATGCCAGGACGGCGTAACAGTCGGGGACGCTACCAGCGGCCGCGGTGGACGACGTCGTCGAACGGCCGCCGCTTGGGTGCCCGGACCGGGGCCAGTGGCCGGTCAGCCGGGTAGCCGAGCGAGATGAGCAGGGTCCAGTCGCGGTCCTGCGGAAAGCCCAGCAGCTCGCGGGCCAGCCGGATGTCGGCCACCCCGGCGTGGCAGCTGCCGATCCCGAGGTCAGCAGCGGCGAGCAGCATCGCCATCGTGGCCTGGCCAAGATCGAGCTGGGCTCGCTGGAATTCGTTATCGGCCGCTGGGCCGACGACCACGATCGTCGCCGCCGACTGGGCCACATGGCCGGCCCCCCGCCAGACCTTCGCCAGCTCGCGGAGCTGCTCACGATCGGTGATGAGGATGAAATCCCACGGCTGCCAGTTCTGCGAGGACGGGGATCGGCGGCCCGCCTCCAGGATCTGGTCCAGGTCGGCCGCGGGGATCGGGCGGTCGGCAAAAGAGCGGACGTTGCGGCGTGAGGTGATGGCCTCCCAGGTCTGCATAGTGGTCTCAACGCGCGCAGCGGCGTGCTCATTCTCGTCAAGCGTGCGATGAGTTCGGCGCGCCTGGGCGGTCTACCAGTTCAGACACCGCGCATGAGCAGAGGAGACGACGATGCGACTGACCCTGCACACCTTCCTCACCCTCGACGGCGTCATGCAGGCGCCCGGCGGCCCGGACGAAGACCCCGATGGCCACTTCGAGCACGGCGGCTGGTCGTTCCCCTACGGTGACCAGGACTTCGGAACCGCTATGACCGGCTGGTTCGATCAGGCCGACGCGTTCCTCCTCGGCCGCAAGACTTACGAGATCTTCGCCGGCCACTGGCCGCACGTTACCGATCCCGGCGACCCGATCGCGGCCAAGCTCAACACACTGCCGAAGTACATAGCCTCCACGACTCTCGCCTCCGCCGGCTGGCACAACTCCCGGCTGCTCGGCGGCGACGTCGCCACGGAGGTGGCCAAGCTCAAGGAACAGCCCGGAAACGAACTGCAGGTCCACGGCAGCGGCGGCCTCGCCCAGACGCTCATCGAACACAACCTCATCGACGAATACCGCCTGCTCATCTTCCCCGTGCACCTCGGCTCCGGGAAGAAACTCTTCCGCGACGGCGGGCCGGCCGCAGCGCTGAAGCTCACCCGCAGCACAACAACGAGCACCGGCGTCATCATCGCCACCTACCAGCCAGCCGGGCCCGTTCAGCACGGCTCATACGCCCTCGACGAGTCCTAAGTCCCTCCCCGTGCGGCGCCGGGCGGCGGCCAGGACCGTGATGCCGGCGGCCCTCACCCAGAAGTGGCCTGGCAGGTATCAGCGGAGTCCTCTGGCGCTCTATATCGGTGAGGGCTGCGGCTTGCGGGCATGCGGGGATGCGGGCATGCAGGCGCGCGGCTTGCGGGCATGCGGCTTGCCCAGCAGGTGCCCTCGCCGGGGCGGCGCGTTGAACGGGGGTTATGTCATGGACGCCGACGTGATGTTCCTGGACTGTCCGGCATACATGGACAAGCATGGTGCGGTCCGGTGCGGGCTTCCGGCCGAGGTGGAGCACCGGTACACGGTCAGGTCCACCGAGGGCCCGCTGGAAAGCGCGCGTATCCGGTGCCCGCGCGGTCACTGGTTCAACGGCCCAATAGAGTCCCTCACCCGGGACAGGGACCGGGCCGCGACGCCGCCTGAGCAGGAGGCACCGGCCGCCGGGATGCGGCTTCGCGACTGACAGGCAAATCTGGGGGCAGTCAGCCCGCAGCCAGTCGCAGTTCGGCGACGACGCGCCAGCTACCGGGGGTGGCCTGGCCGGCCATCAGCCACACCTGGCTGACGTGCGCCCGGACCGGCAGCGCGCGCACCACGTCCGCCTCGGCGGCCCGCAGTTCCGCAATCCCGCCCGGGGCCCGGTCACCGACGGTGAGATGCGGAACGACATCGTCGTACCCGCCGCCATACGGCAGGTACCCGGGAAAGGCGGCCGACACCGCGCGCGTCAAGGCCCGGAACGGCTCATCGGGACGTGGCGCGAGCCACAGCACGTCCGGGCCGAACCACGCGGCCGCGGGGAATTCGCAGTCGAAGGCACGCACGGACGCCACCGCGGCCGCGAGGTCTCCGATCATGGCGGCAGTGATCGCGGACGGCGCGACGAAGGGGTACAGGACAGTCACATGGGCGGGAACACCCCACTCGGCGGCGCGGTCGAGCCGGGCACGATGCTGGCCGACGACCGGCTCCGCTTCCGGCACCGGAACCAGGACAGCGCTCTGTGACGCCAGCGGGCCGGGCGACACCGAGTCCATGTACGCATCATCACCCCCGGCGGAAGATCCCGTCACCCGGCGGGCCAAGCATCGCGGCTAGGGCGCGTCCCGTGGATCTTGGCGAGTGCGGGCGGTGATCCAGGCGGCGGTCCGGCCAGGCGG
>CAYPQM010000284.1:0-4330 GCA_964412845.1 uncultured Streptosporangiaceae bacterium | reverse complement strand
CTTCCGGTGCCACCCACTGACCTGGGTGGCTCAGTCCAGCACTTCTCGCAGGTCAAGGCAGACAACGGCGGTGTCATCCGCTAACCAGCGAGCTGTCTACGTTGTGCGTTGTGAAGTCGTTATCATTCTAAAAATCGTTCAAGTCTTGCTAGCAAATGAAAGCACATATAACGTCTGCGGTACCTGGTGACGGAGCTCACATCACCCCTCGGCACACTCACCGCTCCACCCGACATCGAGGTCATCATGAAGAGATTCGGCACGATGAACAGACAGCTTCACCGAAGGGCCGGCTGCCGCAGGATGGCCAGCCTCAGTGCCGTCGCCGCCCTGGGGCTGGCCGCCGTGGCCTGCTCCAGCAGCGGCTCATCGAACGCAGCGAATTCGAGCAGCGGCCCGGTGACGATCACCGTCGACTGCGCGCCGCCCAAGGCCTCTCCGGTGCAGTACAAGGAGTGGAACGAGGACGTCGCCCGGTTCGAGAAGCAGAACCCCACCATCACCATCAAGAGCATCTACACCAGCCCGTGCGAGGTGCCGGCCACCTTCACCGCGATGCTCCGGGCGGGCACCGAGCCCAACGTCTTCTACACCTACTTCACGGACCGGAACCAGGTTCTCGACGCAGGCCAGGCCGCCGACATCACGCCCTACGTCACGTCCAAGACGGTGCCGACGCTGGCCGACATCGACCCGTCAGCGCTGGCCGCCGTCACCGCGGGCAAGACGCTCTACGGGCTGCCCACCGTCAACTACACCCAGGGCCTGATCATCAACCGGAAGCTGTTCAGCGAGGCCGGGCTCAACCCGGACCAGCCGCCGGCCACCTGGGCCCAGGTGGAGGCGGACGCCAAGGCGATCACCAAGCTCGGCCACGGCATCTACGGATACGGGGACTACAGCGCGGGCAACAACGGCGGCTGGCACTTCTCCTCGGAGATTGACGCCATGGGCGGCCAGATGATCAACACCGACGGCGCCGCGGCCGCCTTCGACTCCCCGCAGGGCAAGGCGGTCCTGCAGGCGCTGCACCAGATGCGGTTCGTGGACCACAGCATGAGCCCGACCCAGCAGCTCGCCTGGGGCACCCTGCAGAAGCAGATGGCCGCGGGCAAGCTCGGCATGTACATCGCCGCGCCTGACGACATCTACAACGTCATCGTCCCGCAGGATGGCGGGAGCATCAACGACTACGGGATGGGGCCGCTGCCCAGCACCAGTGGCACCCCGGCCGGCTCGCTGTCCGGCGGCAACGACTACATGTTCGCCAAGAGCGACACCCCGGCGCAGATCCGGGCGGGCATCAAGTGGCTCGTGTTCGAGGACCTGACGCCAGGCACCGGCCAGTTCAACTACGCCAGGAACAAGGCCGACGGGTTCCCGGTCGGCTTCCCGGAGCCGCAGCTGTTCACCGGCGCCACCCAGCAGCAGAACCAGAAGCTGCTGAACACGAGCGCGACGATCAACACGTCCTACTACTCGACCTTCACCACGGCCCACGAGAAGGGCATGGGTGAGCCGGCCGACGCCCAGGCGGTGTACAAGACGCTGGACACCGTGATGCTCGGCGTGCTCACTGATCCGAACGCCAATATCAGCAAGCTGCTGTCCACCGCGACCAGCCAGGTGAACCAGATCCTGGCCAACGGCTAGCCGGAGCCAGCCGCGGGGGCCGGCCGGCGGGCCGGCCCCCGCACCACACGCGGGAGATTCGATGGCGGACGTCGTCACGCTCAGCAAGGTCGCGGGCCGCGGTGAAGTGGCGCAGTCGCTGGTGCGCGGGAGATTCGGCCGGAGAGTCAGGCGCAACCTGTCGGCGCACGGGTTCCTGATCGGGGCCGTGCTCTGCTTCCTGTTCTTCTCCTGGTACCCGATCGTCCGTGAAGTCATCATGAGCTTCCAGAAGACGCAAGCCGGCGTCACCACCTGGGCGGGCTGGAAGAACTACACGCGGATATTCAACGACCCGACGTTCTGGCAGGCCTGGCGCAACACCCTGGAATTCACCGTGCTCGCGCTGATCATCGGGTACCTGGTGCCGTTCTTCGTGGCGATCCTGCTCAACGAGCTGCGGCACGCCCGGGGTTATCTGCGTGTCCTGGTCTACCTGCCGGTGATGCTGCCGCCGGCCTCGGCGCTGCTGCTCTTCGCCTACTTCTACGATCCGACGTACGGGTTGTTCAACTCGATCCTGCACACGCTGCACCTGCCGACTTCGCAGTGGGTACAGTCGCCCGGCACCGGGATCCCCAGCACCGCGATGATCTCGGTCGTGATCGCGGCGACCTGGATGAACATGGGCGGCGCGACGCTGATCTACCTGGCCGCGCTGCAGAACATTCCCGGCGAGCTGTATGAGGCGGCCGAGCTTGACGGCGCGGGGTTGGTCAGCCGGATCCGGCACGTCACGGTCCCGCAGACCAGGCTGATCCTGTCGATGCTGCTGATGCTGCAGGTCGTTGCCACCATGCAGATGTTCGTCGAGGCGTTCATCCTGACCAACGGGGGGGCCGGGGTGAACGACAACACCCTCTCGGTGGTCAACCTGATCTATCAGTACGCGTTCGCCTTGAGCGGCGCGAGCAACTACAACAGCGCATCGGCGCTGGGCGTGGTTCTCATGCTGGTGCTCGCCCTCTTTTCCGGCGGGTACCTCTGGGTGAGCCGCGAGCGAAGCTAGGAGAGGAGCTCACGTGGCAGGGCTTACCGCCCAGGCACGCGTGTCACGGCGCCGCCCGCAGGGGCGCGGCCAGCACACCAGGACCCTGATATCCAGCGCCCAGCTGAACAGGCCGCGGAGCAAGATCGTGTACCGGATCGTGCTGACCCTGGTGATCGTCATCTTCACGCTGATCTTCATCGGCCCGCTGTACTTCCTGTTCAGTGACGGGCTCAAGTCCACCCAGGAAGCAATCCAGGTGCCGCCGACGCTGGTGCCGGCCCAGCTGCACCCGGACACGTACGTGCGGGCGTTCGACCGGGTGGGTGTCGCCCGGCTGCTGTTCAACACCCTGTATTACGCGTTCGGCGCGCTGGCCTTCCAGCTGGTCTTCGACGTGGCCGCGGCCTACGCGCTGTCCAAGCTCCGGCCGGTACTGGGCAATGTCATCTTCGCCATGATGCTGGCCACGCTGATGATCCCGTCCACGGTCCTCGTCGTCCCGCAGTACGTGACCGTCGCCAGCCTGCCGGTGCTGCATCTGAACCTGATCGGCACGCCGGCCGCGATCTGGCTGCCGTCGGTGGCCAATGCCTTCAACATCTTCCTGCTCAAGAGGTTCTTCGATTCGATCCCGCGGGAGCTGATGGATGCGGCCGCGATCGACGGCGCGCCGCCGCTGCGGATCCTGCGGAAAATAGTCCTGCCGATGTCCCGGCCGATCCTCGGCGTCGTCTCGATCTTCGCGGTGGTGGCCGTCTGGAAGGACTTCCTCTGGCCGCTGCTGGTCGAGGATGGGTACAACCCGACCCGGGAGACGCTCAACGTCGGGATCTGGCAGGCGGCCGTGACCACGCCGCAGAACATCATCATCGCGGCGTCGGCCATCGCCGCGGTGCCCACGCTCATCTTCTTCCTGATCTTCCAGCGCAACATCCTGTCCGGCCTGACCGCCGGCAGCCTCAAGGGATGAGGTTCAACGTGCCCAACACTGGCCAGCGCCCCGCGGCGGATGACTGGTGGCGGACGGCTGCCATCTACGAGGTGTACGTGCGCAGCTTCGCTGATGGCAACGGCGATGGCGTCGGTGATCTGGCCGGCGTCCGCGCGCGCCTGCCCTACCTGTCCGAGCTGGGGATCGACGCGATCTGGTTCGCCCCCTGGTACCCGTCGCCGATGGCGGACGCCGGCTACGACGTAGCCGATTACCGCGGGGTCGAGCCTTTGTTCGGCAATCTCGCCGACGCTGAGAAGCTGATCGCTGAGGCGCACGCGCTCGGTATGAGGATCATCATCGACATCGTCCCGAACCACGGCTCCGACCAGCAGCAGTGGTTCATTGACGCGCTGGCCGCCGCACCGGGCTCGACGGAGCGCACGCGGTACCACTTCCGGCCCGGCCAGGGCGACGCGGGGAGCGCTCCGCCGAACAACTGGCCGTCCGAGTTTGGCGGGACCGCCTGGTCGCGCACGGCGAACGCGGACGGGTCCCCGGGCGAGTGGTATCTGCACATATTCAGCCCCGGGCAGCCGGACTTCAACTGGGCCCACCCCGACGTGCACGCCGAGTTCGCCGACGTGCTCAGGTTCTGGTTCGATCGCGGCGTCGACGGGTTCCGTGTCGATTCCGCGGCCCTGCTGGCCAAGGACCCGGCGCTCGGTGACCTGGTG
>CAYPQM010000283.1:0-4401 GCA_964412845.1 uncultured Streptosporangiaceae bacterium | reverse complement strand
CTGCGGCCGGCCGCAGCGGCCCGCCAGCGGCCGCGGCCGCGGTGCGCGACGGCCGGATCGTGGCGGTCGGCGGCGCCCGCGAGATCGCGGAGCTGACCGGCCCGCGGACCGAGGTGGTGGACCTGCGCGGCCGGGCGCTGCTGCCGGGCTTCCAGGACGCGCACGTGCACCCGGCGTTCGCCGGGGTGACGATGATGCGCTGTGATCTCGCCGGCGCCGGGGACGCGGCCGGGGCGCTGGCCCGGATCAGGGCCTACGCCCGCGAGCATCCCGGCCAGGAGTGGATCTCCGGCAGCGGCTGGAGCATGGAGTGGTTTCCGGGCGGGACGCCCGGCCGGGAACTGCTGGACAGCGTGGTCGGATCGCGACCTGCCTACCTCACCAACCGGGATGGCCACGGGGCGTGGGCCAGTTCCCGCGCCCTCGAACTGGCCGGCCTGGACGCCGGCACGCCAGATCCCCCGGATGGCCGCATCGAGCGTGATGCCGGCGGCGCGCCCCAGGGGACGCTGCACGAGGGGGCCGCCCTCCTGGTGGGCCGGCTGGTGCCTGCCCCATCTCCCGACGAGAGCCGGACCGGCCTGCTCCGGGCCCAGCAGCACCTGCACCGCCTGGGCATCACCGCCTGGCAGGACGCGATCGTCGGTGACTACCTGGGCCACGCTGACCCGCTGCCCGTGTACCTGGCCGCCGCCGCGGCCGGGCAGCTCAGCGCCCGGGTCGAGGGCGCCCTGTGGTGGGACCGCGGCCGCGGCGGCGAGCAGCTTGCCGACCTGCTCAGCAGGCGGGAACTCGCGGCCCGGGCCGCCGCCAGCCGGCCTGGCCCTGATCAGCCAGGCAGCTCGGACCGGTTCCGCGCGAACACCGTCAAGATCATGCAGGACGGCGTGGCCGAGAACTTCACGGCCGGCCTGCTCGAGCCCTACCTGGACGGCTGCGGCGGCCAGACCGCCAACAGCGGCCTGTCCTACGTCGACCCGCAGGAGTTGCGGGAGCACGTCACCCGCCTCGATGCGGCCGGGTTCGGCGTGCACTTCCACGCCATCGGCGACCGGGCGGTCCGGGAGGCGCTGGACGCCGTCGCCGCCGCCCGGGCGGCGAACGGCGCGACCCCGGGCCGCCACCACATCGCCCACCTGCAGGTGGTGCACGGTGCCGACATCCCGCGGTTCGCCGAACTCGGCGTGACCGCGAACATGCAGGCGCTGTGGGCCACGCACGAGCCGCAGATGGACGAGCTCACCATCCCCTTCCTCGGCCCGGAGCGGTCGGCGCGGCAGTATCCGTTCGGCGACCTGCTCCGCTCGGGCGCGCGGCTGGCCGCCGGCAGCGACTGGGCGGTGAGCAGCGCCAACCCGCTCTGGGGCATCCACGTGGCCGTGCTCAGGACGCTGCCGCCCGGTGCGGGCGGTCCCGCTGCGCAGCCGCTCCTGCCAGGCCAGGCGCTCAGCCTGGGCGAGGCGCTCGCCGCCTACACCGCCGGGTCGGCACAGGTGAACAACCTGGACGACACGGGCATCATCGAGCCAGGCATGCTCGCGGACCTGATCGTGCTCGACCGGGATCCGTTCACCGGGCCGCCCGGGGAGATCGGCGGCAGCACCGTCCTGCTCACCTGCGTCGGCGGGCAGCGCGTCTACACGGCTGATTCCGCGTGACGGGCGATTCCACCTGACGTCCTGATCCGGCGTAACGTTGTAATCATGGAACTGACCCCCCTCGGCCGCGGCGGCCCTCAGGTGTCCCGGGCCGGGCTCGGCCTGATGGGCATGTCCGGTATCTACGGGCCGGCGGACGACACCGAGAGCATCGCCACCATCCACGCGGCCCTGGACGCCGGGATAACCCTGCTGGACACCGGCGACTTCTACGGCATGGGGCACAACGAGATGCTGCTGCGCGAAGCGCTGCGCGGCGTCCCCCGCGAGCAGGTATTCATCCAGGTCAAGTTCGGCGGCCAGCGGGATCCATCCGGCGCGTTCATCGGTCACGACGCCAGCCCGGTTATGGTGAAGAACTCCCTGGCCTACTCACTCCGGCGGCTCGGTACCGACTACATCGACCTGTACCAGCCCGCCCGGCTGGATCCCCGGGTGCCGATCGAGGACACCGTCGGCGCGATCGCGGAGATGATCGACGCTGGATTTGTGCGTTATGCGGGATTGTCGGAAATGGGAGCGGAGACTATCCGCCGCGCGCACGCCGTCCACCCCATCAGCGCGCTGCAGATCGAGTACTCACTGATGAGCCGCGGTATCGAGCGCGAGATCCTGCCGGTGGTACGCGAGCTGGGCATCGGCGTGACCGCGTATGGCATCCTGTCCCGCGGCCTGCTGAGCCCCGACACGGCCCGGCCCGGGCCAGCTGACCCGAGAGCCAGGTTCCCCCGGTTCCACGACGGGAACCTGGCACGCAACCTCGGCCTGCTCGCGGCGCTGGAGAAACTGGCGGGCGAGCGCGGGACGACCACCGCGCAGCTCGCCATCGCCTGGGCGGCGTCCCGGGGGAGCGACATCATCCCGCTGATCGGCACCAAGCGCCGGAGCCGGCTGGCCGAGGCGCTCGGCGCCTTCGACCTGGTCCTCACCCCGGACGAGCTGGCCGCCATCGAGGCCGCGGTGCCTGCGGACGGCGTGGCAGGCGACCGCTACGAGGCCTACCAGATGGCCACCCTCGACAGTGAGCGTCAGGGACCCCGGTAAGAGTCGGCGGCGGCGCGCAGGCTGGCATGCGCACCGCCGGCGGCGTCGGCCGCAGGCAGGTAGCGCTTCGCCATCTTGGCCACGCTGGTGTAGTTCGGGTCGCAGACATTCGCCAGCGGCGACTCAACGGCCTGGGTGACCAGCTGGTAGGCGTCCAGGACGTCCAGCCCGTAGTCGGCCGCGAGCCAGCTCACCATGTCATGCTGCGCGATGCGGAAGGCGTCCTCCAGCGGCCGGGCCGAGCCCGCCGACATGATGTGCGTGTCCGACTCCAGCCGGGGCCAGGGGCACGGCCTGCCCTTGATCAGGTCAACGGCCAGGACCGTGTTCATCGCCGTCTCCACCGCGACGCCGCAGGTCTCACCCTCACCCTGGCGGGCGTGCCCGTCGCCCAGCGAGAAGAGCGCGCCTTCGACATTGACCCCCAGGTAGCAGGTGACCCCGGCGCGCATCTCCGGCGTGTCCATGTTGCCGCCGAACGCGTCGGGGACCAGGGCGCTGCGCACCTCCAGGTTGGCCGGCGCGACACCGACGGTGCCGTGCATCGGGTTCAGCGGCAGGTCCACGGTGAAGTCGCCGCGGCGGGCCTTGAACTGGCAGGTGCCTTTTTCCCGGTCAAATTCCCACAGCCACACGATTTCCGGCAGCGGGTCATGCAGCAGCGCCGTGACGTGCGTGGCACTCAGCGCGCCGAACAGCGGGACGGTCGTGGACGCGCCCCAGTCCCGGGCCGGCTCGATGGAGATGAAGTGGACGGCCAGGGTGTCGCCCGGCTGCGCGCCCTCGATGTAGAACGGGCCGGTCTGCGGGTTGAGGTAGGGAAACTCGCAGACCTCCGAGACCAGGTCGGTCTCGCTGCGCACCCGGCCGGCGAAGCAGTCCTCGGTGAACACCTCCAGGATGGCCGGAGGCCGGATCCGGGCCAGCGGGGCAGCCCCGCCGAACGTCCAGGCGTACTGGTCGGGCGTCGGCCGGACGCTGATGACCTGCGGGTCACTCATCCTTCGTACTCTTCCAGCGGGTCCAGGTGCACGAGCCCGACCTCAACGACCCGCTGCGGGTCCTTCCGGTACAGGTAGATCAGGTAGATCACGCCCAGGACCATGAACCCGGCCACTCCCGGGCCCATGTAGGAGTAGGGCGGCGCCAGCGGGGCCACAAACGAGAACACCTTGATGCCCGCGGCGGTGAGCCAGGCGGGGATGAAGGTGACGATGCCCAGCACCGGGATGATCAGGTGCAGCAGCGGGTTGAACCGGCCGCGCTGCCGGGCGAAGTAGCCGATGCACGCCGCGTTCATCAGGATGTAGATCGCGGCCAGCACGATGACCAGCGCCGTGGCCACCATGATGAACGCGGTGACCGGGTCGTAGCCAAGGCCGAGGCCGAGGGTCACGGCGACCGTGATGATGAAGCCGACCATGATGGCCACGGCGGGGGAACGGTGCTTGGGGTGGACCTGGGCCAGGAACCGGGGGAAGGCGCCGATCCGCCCCATCGCATAGGCCGTGCGGCTGGAGACGTTCACGCCGGCGTTCGCGTTGGCGATGGTGGAATTCACGATCGCGAGGAACACGAAGAACCAGAAGATCCCGTAGAGCGAGCGGGCCAGGCCTTCCCAGGAAGCGGCGCCGGTGCCGGTGGTGAAGCTGCCGAACTTGGCCGGGCCGTAGGCCACGTCAACGGCGTAGGTGGTGAA
>CAYPQM010000282.1:0-4446 GCA_964412845.1 uncultured Streptosporangiaceae bacterium | reverse complement strand
ACCTGTTCATCGGCGGACGGCCCCCGGTATGGCGCGATCGATGTGGATTCAAACCTGCCCGATGTCCGCATCACGCTGGGCGGCCCGGAGGTCAACCCGTGGACCGCGCGGCTGGTCGCGCAGGCCGGCCCGGAGTTCGCGGCGGCCCTGAAGGCCGGCCTGGCCACCGCGGGCGTGGCCCGGGTCTGGGTACCCGCCGCGGCGGCCCGTGACGCGGTATTCGTTCCGGGAGCGGATCTGCGGGGCCCCCGTGACCTGCCCGTCCTCATCGTGGCTGGGGACAACCTGGCGGCGGCCGTCACGGCCGTGGCTGAGGACCTGGCCGACTCGGTCATCACCGCCGAGGCGCCGGGATCCGCTGATCCCGGCGCCCCGGAGGCTGCGCTGGCCGACTACTCGGTCGCGCTGCTCAACCGGGGCACCCCCGGCAGCCTGGTCAGCCCGGACGGCGGGATGCACATCGCGCTGATGCGCTCGTGCACGGCCTGGCCGTCAGGCGTCTGGATCGACGGCGAAAAGCGGGCCGTACCGGATGGAAGCAGTTTCGCCTGGCAGCACTGGAGCCACACCTTCGAATACGCGCTCGCGGCCGGGCCCGGTGACTGGCGTGACGCCGGCTTCCCGGCGGCCGGCCAGGAGTACAACCACGACCTGCTGGCTTGCGAGACCGGCGTGCACGCCGGCGTGGCGGGCTCGGCGTCCAGCCTCTGCTCGGTGCTGCCGCTGGATGTTACCGCGGGCCGGCCCGCGGGAGCGTGGCCGCCAGCGATGCTGGCCGCGCTGAAACCGCGCGGGAACCCGCTCGCTTCCGGCCGGCCCGGCGCGCCGCGCCGGGCGGACGGGGTGATCATCCGGCTCCGGGACGCCGGGGGCCGGCCCGCAGCCAGCGGCGCGCTGCCGCGGGTGGAAGTGCGCCTGGCCGGCGGGATCAGCGCGGCGGTCGTCACCGGCCTGCGCGAGGACTCCGAAGGTGCGGCCCTCCCGGTCGACGGCGGGGCGGCCATCGCGGAGGTGCCGCCCGCCGGCACGCTGACCCTGGCCCTCGCGCTGCCCGCCGGCCCACAGCAGGCCGGCCCGCAGGAAGCGGACCCGCAGGAAGCGGGCCGGGCGGCCGCTGGCGCTGAGCCAGCCCAGCCGGTGTTCACCAGGTACTGGCTGCACGGCAAGGGCCCGGCACCGGCCGGGAACCTGCCGGTCGCCGTCCACCTCTCCCCGGCGCGCGTGGCCCTGCCTGGCCCCGCGGCCGGGCTTGACGGCACGGGGCCGGCCGACGCTGGGCGGACGGCCAGCGCACAGGTGCGGCTGACCGTGGCCGGCGGCCCGGTGCCAGCCTCCGGGGTGGCCGAACTCGATGTGCCAGAAGGGCTCGTGGTCCAGCCGGCCGGACCCTTCCCCTTCCGGCTGGCCGGCCGCGGGCACGCCTTCTGGGATCTCACGGTGCGCGCCCGGCCACGCGCCTCTGCCGGGCACCATTTCCTGGCCGCCCGGATCCATGATGACCTGGGCCAGGTCCTCGAAGACGTGACAATGGTGACGCTGGGTGAGCCTGCGCCCCCCGCGCTCGATCTGCCTCTCGACGAGCTGCTCCCCTTGCTGGACGCCGACCAGCGGGCCATCACAGCGGAGATCGACGCGGCTCTGCTGACCAGGGCATTGTCCTTGTCTCCCGGCGGCCGCGGCGAGCTGGCCGTGCGAGTCGGCAACCGCGCGGCATCGCCGATCCGGGGCGAGGCTCAGCTGCTTTCCCCGTTCGGCAGCTGGGCCGCGGTGCACCCGTGGACGCGCGGTTTCGCGGTGTCGCCTGGGAAAGACATCACTCTCCGTTATCATGTCAGGGTGCCAGCAGACACCCGTCTGGGGACGCAGTGGTGGATAATGGTCAAGCTGATGTATTTCGGCCGAATCTGCTATACGGACTGTGCGCCCGTTTTGATCGCGTAATGAGAGAATCAATCGACACGCGAGAGAATTGATCGACCCGCACGACCACAGCCACGAACGACGCAGACGATCCCGAGGTCATGACATCTGCAGCCCCGATCGCCTCCGGTAACCTCCCGGCGGAGCCCAACAGCTTCGTTGGCAGGGAGCGTGACCTTGCTGAGCTTGCCCGCATGCTCGGCGAGGTCCGTGCGCTTACCCTGTCCGGCCCGGGCGGTATCGGCAAGACCCGGCTGGCCTTGCGGCTCGCGTGTGAGCTGGTGCCGGCCTACCCGGACGGGGCGTGGCTGGTTGAGCTGGCGGACACGGCCGCGCCCGGCCTGGTCGCCCGGCGGGTGGCGGACACGCTTGGCGTGCGGGAGGAACCTGACCTGCCGCTGGCCGAGACGCTGACCGAGGCGCTGCGTGCCCGGCAGCTGCTGCTGATCCTGGACACCTGCGAGCACGTGGTGGACGCGTGCGCGGAGCTGGTGGCGCGGCTGCTGGCCGGCTGCGCCGGGCTGCGGGTGATCGCGACCAGCCGCGAGCCGCTGCGGGTGCGTGGTGAGACGGTCTGGCGGGTCCCGCCGCTGGCCCTGCCGGGAAGCCTGGATGGCCCGCCGTGGTTGCGGCATGAGGCGCTGCGGTTGTTCGCGGAGCGGGCATCGGCGGCCCGGTCCGGGTTCGCGCTGGGGATGGACAACGCGGAGGCGGTGGCCCGGCTGTGCCGGACGCTCGATGGCATGCCGCTGGCCATCGAGCTGGCCGCGGCGCGGGTCCGGGCGCTGTCGGTGGACCAGATCGCGGACCGGATCGGTGACCGGTTCCAGCTGCTCGCCTCCGGTGACCGGACCGCCCCGCCGCGCCAGCAGACACTGCGGGCGGCGGTGGACTGGAGTTACGAGCTGCTCAACCCCGACGAGCAGGTCCTGCTGCGCCGGCTGTCGGTGTTCGCGGGCTGGACCCTGGAGATGGCCGAGGGGATCTGCGCGGACGGCGAGATCCCGGCCGGGCGGGTGCTCGACCTGATGGCGGCCCTGATCGACAAGTCGCTGGTCACGTTCGAGCATGAGGCGCCGTCCGGTGAGTCGCGGTACCGGCTGCTGGACACCATCAAGGAATACGCGAGCAGCAGGCTCGCCGTCTCGGGCGAGGAAGCCACGATACGCGGGCGGCACCGCGACTACCTGCTGCGCTACGGCGAGGGCGTGGTGGCCCAGGCGTTCGTCCGCGGTAAGCCGCTGTGGCCGGAGCGGGTCGTGCTGTACCGGCGGATCGCGGTGGAACGCCCGAACTACCGGCTGGCCCTGGCGGCGTCCCTGGAGTGGGGGGACGCGGCGGAAGGGCTGCGGATCTGCTCGGCGATGCGCAACCCGTGGGTGACCTACGGGGATGTCTCGGAGGGCACCGAATGGTTCGACCGTTTCCTCGCGCTGCCCGGCGAGGTGCCGGACGGGGTACGCGGCCGGGCCCTGGTGCACCGTGGTGACCTGGCGTTCGAGCAGCAGGACTACCAGACCGCCGGCCGCAGCGCACAGGCCGGTCTCGAACTGTGCCGCCGGTCGGGTGACCCGGAGGAGGCCGGGGCGCTGCGGCTGCTCGCGGTGATCAGCCTGCGCGCGGGCCGCTACGACGAGGCGCTGACCACGATCGAGAACGCGATCACCGCCGCGCGCGGCGCGGGGAACGAGTGGGAAGAGGGCCTGGCGCTCGGCATCAAGGCCGCCATCCACGCCCGCCAGGGTGGCTTGCGTGAGGCCCAGCGCAACCTTGAGGCCGCCCTGGACGTGCTGCGGGACAACAACGGCTGGGGTGTGGCCCAGGTGCTCTACGGGCTCGGCGGCCTGGCCCGGGCGCGCGGCGACCACTCGGCGGCCGTCAGCTACTTCGACGAGGCGCTGGTGCTGTACCGGGAGATCGACGCCCGGCCGGAGATCGCCCGGTGCCTGGCCGGCATCGGGCGGGTGGCCCTCGCGCAGGGCGATCTGAGCCGCAGCGTCGCCAGCCTGACCGAGAGCCTGCAGCTCAGCATGGCCACCGGGCAGCGGCTCGCGGTGGCCCGGGGCCTGGAGGCGTTCGCGGCCCTGGCCGCCAAGGGAGATGACCTGCCCCGGGCGGTGCGGCTGGCCGGGGCAGCCCTGGAGCTGCGCGCCGCGGCCGGCCAGGTTCCCGCCACCGGGGCTGGCGCGCGCCTGGAGGACCTGCTGGAGCCCGCCCGGCGCCACCTCGGCGACGGGGTGACGGCCGGGCTGCTCACTGAGGGCCGCGCGATGACCCCGGCTGAGGCCATCAAGTACGCGATGAGCGTGAGCGGTGCGGATCACCGTTCGGCCGGCTCGGGCCTGCCGGCCAGGACCCTGGCGGCGGGCAACGGCAGTCCCGTGACCAGCGCGCCGTCCGCCTTGACGCCGCGGGAATGGGAGATCGCGGAGATGATCGCCCGGGGCCTGACCAATCGGGGCATTGCTGATGAGCTGGTCATCAGCCAGGACACAGTGGCCCGGCATGTGGCCAACATCCTGACCA
>CAYPQM010000281.1:0-4451 GCA_964412845.1 uncultured Streptosporangiaceae bacterium | reverse complement strand
GTTCTGCCCCTCTTTGCCGATCGCCAGGGACAACTGGTAGTCGGGCACGATCACCTGGGCCACCCTTGCCTGCGGGTCCACCACGATGACCCGGGTGACCCGGGCCGGGGACAGCGCGTTGGCCACGAACTGCGCGGAATCTTCGGAGAAGTCCACAATGTCGATCTTCTCTCCGTGCAATTCGGCCATCACGTTTCGCACCCGGCTGCCCATCGGCCCGATGCAGGCACCTTTGGCGTTCACCCCGGCCTGCCGGGAGATCACCGCGATCTTGGTGCGGTGACCGGCCTCGCGGGCCAGCGCGACGATCTCCACCGCCCCGCTGGCGATCTCCGGCACCTCCAGCGAGAACAGCTTCTTCACCAGGTTCGGATGGGTGCGCGACAGGGTCACTGACGGTCCCCGGTAGCCCTTGCGGACATGCAGCACATAGCAGCGCAGTCGCTCGCCGTGCGCGTATCGCTCGCCCGGGACCTGCTCGGACGGGGGCAGGATGGCCTCGATCTTGCCCAGGTCGACCAGGACCGCCTTGGGGTCCTTGCCCTGCTGGATCACGCCGGCCACGATGTCGCCCTCACGGCCCGCGTACTCCCCGAAGGTCAGCTCGTCCTCGGCGTCACGGAGCCGCTGCAAGATCACCTGCCGCGCCGTCGTCGCCGCGATCCGGCCGAACCCGCCCGGCGTGTCGTCGTACTCCCGCAGCACCGTGCCATCCTCGGCGGTCTCCGCCGCCCAGACGGTGACGTGCCCGCTGCCCCGGTCCACCTCGACCCGGGCCATGGCAGCGACCCCGTCGCTCCGGTGATAAGCGACCAGCAGCGCGTCCTCGATGGCCTTGATGGCCATGTCCATCGAGATGTCCTTCTCGCTTTCCAGGCTGCGCAGGACGCTCAGGTCAATGTCCACCTGTCTCCCCCTCATCCCCGGACGCTCCGGAGGCCGCCCCCGCGGTCCCCGCGTTGCTGAATTCCACTTGCACCCGGCCGGGCCCGAGGTCCCGGTAGCCGAAGTCACGCCGCTCGCCCTCGATGTCCAGCGTCACCGCCTCAGGTCCCGCCGCCACCACCCGGCCGGTTACCGCCGTGAGATAGGTGGCTGGTTCCGTGCTGCCCGGCGGGGTGGTCCTGGCCGCGGGGGCCGGCCGGGCGAGCGGGACGGACACCAGCCTGCCTACCGCGCGGCGCCAGTGCCGCTGCTCGGTCAGCGGCCGGTCCACGCCGGGCGAGGAGACCTCCAGGGTGTACGCCGCCTCGCCCATTACCCCCGACTCGTCGAGTTCCGCCGACACGGAGCGGCTGACCAGCGCGATCTCATCCAGGCCGGGGCGGTTGTCGCCATCCACCACGACCCGGAGCAGCCAGCGCCGGCCGGCCGCGCTGATCCGCACTGACTCAAGGTCCAGGCCCGCGACCCTGACCACCGGCTCCAGCACGGCGCTGAGGCGCTCGGCGTCGGCGGGCTTGCTGCCCAGCGGGCGATCCGGCCGCGTCAGGTCCGGCTGGCCACGGTCGGCCCGCTGACCGGGCTGGGGCCGCGCCGGGCGGTTCCCGCGGCGCGGGGCAGCCCCATCTGCGGCCCCCCGGCCGACCCGATCCGGACGTGACGGTCCGTGACGGGAACTACCGCGCATCACGACCTCCTCGTCCGCCACCTGTGCTGTTGTCCAGCCTGGTCTAGCCTAACCGGACCCGGCGGCACCGTTGGCCGCCCCGCGCCCAGGCGCACCGTGGCAGCCGGCTCGGCGGCTGGCCGACCTGCACACAGACTGTGATGACGCCGCGGCCCGCAGGCCGGCCCTCGGTAACATCCCGGACGCCCGCGCACGGCCACTCCGCGCTCCCTTTACGCTCAGCGGGAGCAGTCACGGACATGGCAGGAGGACCGGTGCCGGCAGATCCCAGGCGGCGGAGTGTGCTCGCGGCGGCCGCGATGACGTTTCCGCTGCTCGCGGCCGGGTGCAAAGGCGTCGGAGCGCTCGGCGCGCCGCCGAGGCCACGACCCGACGTCGCGGTGCTGGACGACGCGATCACCGCTGAGAAGCTGATGATCGCCCGGTATCGCGCCACCATCGCCGGCTCCCCGGGGCAGGCGGCCTTCCTCACCCCGCTGCTGGCCCAGCACCGGGCGCACCTGGCCCGGCTGAACTCGCGGCTCCTCGGTCCGCGGGAGACGCCCTCGCCTGCTGGTTCCGGCTCCCCGGCGCCGCCGGGGCCGTCCGGGGGAGCGGCCGGCCTCAGCGGGCTGCGCGCCGCCGAGGAGGACGCCGCCAGCGCACTGATCCGCCATCTCACCAAGGTCACCCCGTCGCTGGCCCAGCTGCTGGCCAGCATCGCGGCGTCCGAAGCCACCCACGCCCTGCTGCTTGCCTCGCGGGCCGGGCACAGGTGAACGGAAGCCGGATGACGGCACCCTGGCTGCGGGCCAGCCGGGGAACGGGACCGGAGCGCAGTGCCCTGCAGTCGGCGCTGGCCGCCGAGCACGCAGCGATCTACGGCTATGGGGTAGCCGGAGCGCACCTGACGGGAGCAGGCCAGCGCGCCGCGCAGCGGGACTGGACCGCGCACCAGCTCGCCCGGGACTCACTGGAGGCCGAGCTGACCTCCCTGGGCGCGCAGCCGGTGCCCGCGCAGGACGCCTATCAGCTGCCCTTCCCGGTACGCGGGCACGGCGCCGCGGTTGCGCTCGCGGCCTTCCTTGAGGACCGGGTGACCGCGGCCTACCTGGGCCTCGTCGCGCTCGGCGATCCCCGGCTGCGGGCCTGGGGAGCACGTCAGGTGCGGGCCTCCGCGCTCCGTGGCACCGCATGGACCGGCCGCTCGGTCGCCTTTCCCGGGCTCACTGGCCCGGCGGCCACCGCGGCGTCAGCCCGGCCGCCGGCCTAGATCGACGGCCTAGGCCGGCCGCCTGGCCATCAGGCCTCGTGCGGCGCAGCAAGGACATGCCCGATGCGTGCTGCCGCCTCCGCCAGGTCGTCCTCGGCAGCTATCCGCTCGGCCCACGACCACCAGAACCACCACCGGCCATCCTCACAGCAGCCTGCGTAGATATCTTCGGCCAGGGCCAGGACCGCCGGGTTCACCACATGCAGGCAGGGCACCCGGCCGGGCGGGGCCAGCAGGCTCACGTGCAGCCCGCAGGCGGCGAGCGCCTGGGCGAGCCGGTCGAGCCGGTCGGTATATGCCTGGTCAGGCGGGGATAGGCCGGTCCGCTGCTCGGTCCCCATCGCCATCATGCTCACCTCAAGTAATCGAGTAGACGCATAGCGTTCTTTCTAGGTTCAGGATGCCGTCATGTTTTGCGGTTTGCAACATGCATAGAGTGATTCACAAGGTCAAACTATGGTCATGGGCAACCTGGGTTACCCGTGCCGGAACGCCCGACGCGGTGGACGGCGGCCGGGTGGGTCGCCACACTAGTAACAAGGCCCTGCTCAGCCCCGCGCAGGCAGGGAACCAACCTCACCGGGCACACGTCAGATACGACGGCTGGGGATGGGAGGTGACACATGGCCGAGCACAGCCCGACGGTCCGGCGCCGCAGGCTCGCGCTCGAATTGCGCAGGCTCCGCGAAGCGGCCCGGCTCACCTGCGAGGAAGTAGCCGAGCACCTGGAGTGCTCCACGTCGAAAGTCAGCCGGATCGAGACCGGCCGGGTATCTGTCTCCCCCCGGGACGTCCGCGACATGCTGGATCTTTACGGCGTGTCAGCGCAAGAGGGCGCCAGCCTAGTCCAGCTGGCCCGCGATTCGCGGCAGAAGGGCTGGTGGCATGCCTACAGCGACACGATCGAGCCGCGGTTCGCCACCTACATCGGCCTGGAGAGCGCGGCGTCGGAGATCCGGATCTACGAGGTCACCCTGATCCCGGGGCTGCTGCAGACCGAGGACTACGCGCGCACGGTGCTCATCGCTGGCACCGTGGGCGGCGACCATGACGGCGTAGAGCGCAATGTGGAACTGCTGATGGCCCGCCAGCCGCTGCTCACCAGCGCCGACCCGCCGCGGCTGTGGGCCGTGCTGGACGAGGCCGCCCTGCGCCGCACCGTGGGCGGGGCCGGCCTGATGCGGCTCCAGCTTGAGCACCTGCTTGACCTGGCCCGGCTGCCGAATGTGGCGATCCAGGTGATCCCGTTCGGCGCAGGCGCCCACCCGGCGATGGGCCGGCCGTTCGTCATCCTGGCCTTCCCCGAGCGCGCCGACCCCGACGTGGTGTACCTGGAGGACCTCACCAGCGCCCTGTATGTGGAGGACGTCGATGAGGTGGACCACTACAACATGTTTTTCAACCACCTGCGGGCCACCGCCCTGTCCTTCGAGGACTCCGCGGCGCTGATCACGTCCGTCATCAAGGAGCAGTGAGCAGCCCGGCCTGCCGCCTCACGGCGCGGTGGTGATCTGCAGCGTGAAGGTGGAGGTGTAGGTGCCGGCTTTCGTCGCGGACGGGATGGCCAGC
>CAYPQM010000280.1:0-4453 GCA_964412845.1 uncultured Streptosporangiaceae bacterium | reverse complement strand
GAGCCTGCCGGTTATTCATGGTAAGGAGAAGGTCTACGGCTCGATTCCGTAAGGGGGCTCCAGGTTGTGGCGCTTTTTCGAATATGGAACCGTGTATCCCTTGCAGGCGAGTGGCATTTGAGTGTCCCCTGCTGCAGGGGCCGACGTCCCTGACCAGGCGATTTTCCCGCGGTCGATCGTGCGGAGCGGTTCCCGTTCCGGGAAGAGGTACGGGGTGGCTCTCGGATTGTGCCCCGGCGCGCCGGACAACGTGGCCCGTCAAGGAGAACGCGGGTGCTGGTGCGTCAGCCGACGCGGCGGCCCCTTGACGTGGCCCGCGTATGGCCAGCTCATCGAGTGCGGCGATCCGCTCGGTGTTGGCGTCGTCGTTCTGTCACGTGGTCAGCGCTGAAGCCCGGTCAGCCTGTACCTGCGTGATCGGATGCTGGGGGATGTCAGCCCGTTGACGTGCCGAAGCTATGCCCATGATCTTCTTCGCTGATTCCGGCTGCTGTGGCTGCTGGAGGCCGCCTGGGACGGGGCCACCGAGGCCGAGACGGCTGTCCTGGTCGGTTGGCTGCGCACCGCCGCCAACCCGCAGCGTCGGCGCCGGCGGGCCGGCTCCCCAGTCCCGGGTTCGGTGAACCTGCGTACCGGCAAGCCCGAGCCCGGCGGCGGGTACGCCTGGGCGACCATCGCGCACGCCCTGGCCGTGGTAGGCGGTTTCTACGACTTCCACCTGCACTACGGCCGGGGGCCGCTGGTCAATCCTGTCCCGCAGGGCAGCGCGCGCCGCAAGGCCCTGGGCGTCGCTCTCCGCTGGAGCAGCCTCCAGGCCATCGCCGGGCCCGCACTGATGGCACGATCAACGAATACCGCCTGATCGCGTGACACGGACGGAATTTTCGGCACTCACATCAGCAGCTCAGCGTCCTTCGCCTGGTCGCGACGGAACATGAGGACGACCAGGCCGAGTATCCGGCACGTCGCCTGGCGGGTCAGCCCGCCGTAGGCGGCGAGGAACCCGGCTAATGCCAGCCGCTCCGTATTCGTGAACACCAGTGCGACCGGGACGAGAGCAGCGGACGGGATCGTGGCGGCCATCAGGCACCTCCGGGTACGGGCTGAGACCCCGAAACTGGGCCAGCTGTGGCCCCAGCAAATGACGAGAACCCCACGGTAAAACGGCCCGGGCCATCACACCAGGTCACCGCCCCGCCCGTCACGGATGCGCGTCCGTTGGCCAACCACCACTCCCGAGCGCCGACTCGGCGTGACTGTTATCTGCAGCTGCGAGTCCGTCGCTGCCGCGCTGATTGACCATTCTGGTTCCCGGCTGCTGGGTATCGTGGATGACCATGCGGCCGTGGGCTCGCGTCGCAGAGGCGTCCAACCTTGCAGGCCGAGCGTGGCCTGAGGCACTTCTGCCTCAGGGGCGTGCGGCGGAGCGGGTTGCGTGCGGGAAGACCGCTCAGGCCAGGGCGAGGGTCACGCTCGTCGCGGGTGTTCTTGCCAATCGGCGTCCGGTCGCCAGCCCGCCAGGCCCCTGAACGCCACGGACGAACCCCGCACCGCCTGACCCGATTCAATTAGAGTCGTTTTTGTGGTTGGCCAGGTCACGGAGCGTGGGGCAGCTGGCTGGTGTGGGGCTGCCGCCCGGTTCTCCGGTCGATGGCGAGGCCGGAGGGGCGGCCCTGGACTAGCGCACGCAGATAGCCGAGTACCTGCTGGATGTCGTAGCCGACGTCGGCGCCGTCCATGAGCTGGTACATCTGTTCCTTGATGGCATCGACCTGGCGGGCTTTGCCGTGGCCGTCCGGGGTCAAGCTGAGCTCGACTTGCCGCCGGTCCTGGCCGGATTCTGCTCGCCGTACCAGGCCGGCGGTTACTAGCCGGTCGATCAGGCGGCTGGGGTTGGTGCCGCTTTCGCAGACCAGCAGCTCGCCGAGTCCGGTGAGGGTCAGCGGCTGCCGGTGCGCGAGAACCTGGAGGACCTCTGCTTGCGCGGGAGTCACCCCGAGCGGGCGCAGCGCGGAGGCCATCAGCCGGTTGCCTTCGCGCTGCGCCGCCAGGATGAGAAGCGCGGCCTCCTCCTCGGGCCGCATCAGCTCACCGCGCTCAATCCGTGGCCGCCCGGTTGGCCGCGGCGAGTCGGCTGGCCGCGGTGGGGTCATGCGCGGGAAGCACCACCAGGCCAGGGTAGCGGCTGGCTAGGCCGTTTACCTTCCGGGTGCTGTCCATCAGGAGCGACCGCTTGCCCAGCCCGGGCACCTGTTCGCGCGCCATGCAGTCCAGATCGAAGGCCATGTCTCCCACCATCAGCAGCGGTGGCCCCCCAGGGCGGCGCACGAGCAGTGACACCGAGCCTGGAGTGTGGCCCGGAGTCGGCAGGATCATCAGGCTCCCGTCGCCGAGCAGGTCGTTCGCGGCCTCAAACGGGCTCAGACCGGGGTCTTGCGCCGCCTCCGGGGTGACTTTGCGCCATCGCAAGCCCGGCAGGTCAATGTGCCGGGGGAAGAACCCGCGGGTCGCGGGCAGGGGATCGTGCATCGACTTCCACTCATCCGCGGCGACCACGATCTCGGCGTGCCGCAGCTCAGCCAGGCCGCCCGCATGGTCGTGGTGCAGGTGCGAGATCACCGCAGTGCGGACGTCGCTGATGTCGTAGCCGATCCGGGCCAGCTGCTGGGTCAGCGTCTCATCCGCCCCGATCTCAGCGCGCCCAAGCCGGCGGTAGAGCACGCGCAGCGGGCCGCGGGGGAAGTAGTCCGGGTCGGTGAGCGAGTCCGGGCGCTGCCCGGTATCGAACAGCACCAGCCCGTCCTGGTGCTCGATGACATAGACGCTGATCGGCAGCGGCTGGGTCCATTGCCGCTCGGTCAGCGCCCACCACAGCGCCGGGCTGCCGTCGGTCGCGATGTGCTGAGGGCGGATGGCCACCGTGCCCGTGCTGACTACGGAGACTGCGTTGATCGGGTCGCTCTTCGGCATCCTGCTTCCTTCCTCTGGTAGATGTCGTATCATTAAATTATACGACATATAATGCGGATGCAAGCGGTGCCCGCTCACCCGGACGGGCGGTGCCCGCCACTTGAACCTGGAGGCACACCATGAACGAGAGAGTTGCCGTGATCGGCGCTGGCGGCGCGACCGGCCAGCGCATAGCCAGGGAACTCGCCAGCCGCGGCGTGCTGCTGACCCTCGCGGGCCGGCGGCCGGACGCGCTGGAACCGCTGGCACTCGAACTCGGCGCCCAGGTCACCCGGGCAGACCTCACCAGCCCAGCCGCCCTCGTGCCCGACGCCAGGCTGGTCGTCAACACGGCGGGCCCGTTCACCAGGCTCGCCGGCGATCTGATCCAGGCGTGCCTGGTCGCGCGCATCCCCTACGTGGACATCGCCAACGAGCACACCGCCATCGAGTACCTGCTCGGCCTGCACCAGCGCGCAGCCGCGCACGGCGCCGTCCTGGTCACCGGCGCCGGCTTCGGCCCGGCCGTGACCGAGGCGCTGGTGCTGGGCCTGATGAAAGGCCGCAGCGGACCGCCCGCCGCCGTTCGGGTGGCCGCCGCACCCTCCGCCGGCGCGATCAGCCCCGGCGTCTTCGCCACGGCCGCGCAGGCCGCCGAGGACGGCGCGGCACGGTATTCCGGCGGCAAGCTCGTGCACGAGCCACTGGGCAGCGGGGCTCGCCAGATGCTGCTCGACGGGCACGCCTGGCAGGTCATCCCTGCCCCAGTCGGCGACCTGGAAACTGCCCGCCGCGCCAGCAGCGCACCCGATGTGACGGCGTACTTCGCCGCCCCCGGGCAACGCCCAGGGCCGACCGGAGTCTCCTACGCCTACGCTGACATCCAGGATGTCGACGGCACCATGGCGGGGAGCCTGGCGGTTCTCGGCGACGCGATGGCGACTACCGCCGCCATCGCCGCAGCGATCGTCTGCCGTGTCCTCGCCGACGAGCCTGCGCGCGTTGCCGGAGCCTGGACACCCGGCACGCTGTACGGCCAGGACCTGATCACAGACGCATGCGACGTCACCGTCACATCGGCCGATCCCCGCGCCATCTGGGCCGAGCAGGAACAAGCTGCGCAGTAACAGATCCAGGGAGCCGGTTCCTGCCCCCTGGAGTGCATCACCCGAACGACCAGCGTCAAGCATCAGCCGAAGGGCCGCGGCCCGAGGCCCGAGGGTCCTGGCCGGCCTAGCCCAGTCAGGCACGCGATGAGGCTGTCGGCGATGGGCGGATATTGCCAATTCGGTGCTGCTCCGACCGCCTCAAGGGCTTTGCCGGGGTGAGGTGGAGTCGTGGGCTGCGGAGGCGCGGGAGGCGGATGTGATGATTAGGTCAGTGACACGGGCGGGGTCGTCGGTCATGGGCAGGTGGCCACAGCCGGGGAGCGCGGCGGATCGGGTGTCTGGTGGCAGTTCACCGAGATTGCGTGACTGGTGCGTGAGCAGCACGACATCACGGG
>CAYPQM010000279.1:1893-4464 GCA_964412845.1 uncultured Streptosporangiaceae bacterium | reverse complement strand
GGGCGACGACGCTCGGGGCGACATCCACAGGAGATGACCATGCGCAGCATCCGCACGTGCGGCGCTCTCGCCACAATGGCGGCAACGGTTCCCGGCCGGGTTATGTTATTGCCGCTGAACTTGCCGTCCCCGCAGATCGACTGGCTCGACGGTCCATCCCGCCTGGCCATCTCCGAGGCAGCGGTTTCCTTCCTGTCGCGATCGTGACTCCACCGCTCTTCTAGCGCGCCATCCCCGGCGAGATGGGGACCGGCCGCGAGTTACCCATGCCCGGAGAAAGGAGGGACGGCACGACACCCCAGGTGATGCCCCTCGGCAGGCAACGTTCCGCGGGACCCATGAAAGGAAAAGGCCTTATGTTCACGCTCACCACGCACACTGCCCGAATACCGCTGATGGCGTCGGCGACATTACTCGCCGTAGGCACTTTGACCGTCCTCGCCCCGTCCGGCCCGGCGTCCGCGGCGGATACGGCCACGATCAACGGCGCGACGACGTTCCAGACCATCGCCGGGTTCGGCGCCTCAGAAGGTTTCGGCCAGGCCGACACGATCATGAACGCGGCATCGGCGACCCAACAGCAGGCCCTGGGCCTGCTGTACAGCCCGACCAGCGGCGCGGGCCTGACCATCTTGCGCAACGAGATTCCGTCGGACTCCGGCGGCACGATCGAGCCGACGGCGCCGAGCAGTCCCACCGCCACGCCGGCCTACCGGGCGCTCGGCAACGACGAGGGCCAGGAGTGGCTGGCCACCCAGATCCACAGCAGCTACGGCGTCAACAACATCTTCGCTGACGCGTGGGGCGCCCCGGCGTTCATGAAGACCAACAACTCCGACATCAACGGCGGCACCCTGTGCGGCGTGCCCGGCGCCACCTGCAGCAGCGGCGACTGGCGGCAGGCCTACGCGAACTACCTGATCCAGTACGCGAAGGACTATGCGGCCGACGGGATCAACCTGACGTATCTCGGCCCGGAGAACGAGGCCAACCTGGCGCCGAGCTATTCAGGCATGGTGATGAGCCCGGCCCAGACGGCGAACTTCATCGACGTCCTCGGCCCGTCGCTGGCGAGTTCAGGACTATCCACCCAACTGGAGTGCTGCGCAACCGAAGGGTGGGACTTCGCCAAGACATACTCGGCCGCCATCGAGGGTGATGCGACCGCCAATTCCTTTGTGAAGGTGTTCACCAGCCATGGCTACACCGCGCCACCCAATTCGGCACTGGCGGGCTGGACCAAGCCCGCCTGGGAGACCGAGTGGTCGACGTTCGAGACCTGGGACCCGGCCTGGGATGACGGCTCGGTCGCGTCTGGGCTGACCTGGGCGCAGCATATCTACACCGGACTGACCGCCGCCAACCTGAACGCGTTCCTGTACTGGTGGGGCAGCAGCACCCCCTCATCCAACGGCGACAACGAGAGCCTGATCCAGATCAACGGGTCGACGGTCTCGTCGTCGGGGCGGCTGTGGGCCTTCGCGAACTACAGCAGGTACATCCACCCCGGCGCAGTGCGCATCGGCGCGACCAGCTCCAACAGCGCCGACACCCTGACCGCCTTCAAGAACACCGACGGTTCCCTGGCCATCGTGGCGCTGAACACCGCGACGAGTGCTGACCCCATCACGTTCTCCCTGTCCGGCACCGGCACCGCAAACGGGGCCGCCGTGACGCCGCACCTGACCAACTCCTCCAGCAACGCTGCCACCCAGGCCACCATCCCGGTCAGCGGCGGCGCGTTCACCGCGACCGTGCCCGCCCGGTCCCTGGTCACCTACACCATCCCGGCCGGCTCGACCGGCACCGGTAACACCGTCACCGTGACCAGCCCGGGCAACCAGGCCGGCAGCACCGGAACCGCGGCGAGCGTGCAGATCCACGCGTCCGACTCCGCGGCCGGCCAGACCCTCGGCTACAGTGCGGCCGGCCTGCCGGCGGGCCTGTCCATCAGCTCAACCACCGGGCTGATCTCCGGCACCCCGACCACCGCCGGGACCTCCACCGTCACGGTGACGGCGACGGACTCGACCGGCGCCTCGGGGTCGGCGACCTTCACCTGGACAGTGAGTTCGGCCGGCGGTGGCGGCAGCGGCACGTGCAAGGTCACCTACACCACCGCGAGCCAGTGGGCCGGCGGGTTCGTGGCGGGCGTGACCATCGCCAATACCGGCACGTCAGCGATCAGCGGCTGGAAGCTTGGCTTCACCTTCCCGGGCGACCAGAAGATCACCAACGCCTGGAACGGCACGGCGACCCAGAGCGGGGAGACCGTGTCCATCACCAACGCCAGTTACAACGCCACCATCGCCGCGGGCAGCAGCACCTCGGTGGGCTTCCAGGGCACCTGGGCCAGCAGCGACGCTGTCCCAACCAGTTTCACGGTCAACGGCACCGCCTGCACCACCTGACATCACGCCACGCTCACCGTCGTGCGCCCCGGGCCGTCCGCCCGGGGCGCACGAACATGGGCCAGGCGATGAGTGGACTCTGGCGGCTGGCCCTTGCTGGCAAGCCCCGCACAGCAGATAACGTCCGCAAACCGGGAGGACTGCAAACCGGGAGGACTGC
>CAYPQM010000279.1:0-1793 GCA_964412845.1 uncultured Streptosporangiaceae bacterium | reverse complement strand
CCCGCACAGCAGATAACGTCCGCAAACCGGGAGGACTGCAAACCGGGAGGACTGCCGACCGGGAGGACTGCCGACCGGGAGCCGCCACTGCCCCCGGATCACCCAGATCTCCTGGACTCACCAGGGACGAGGCCGGGGCGGCCAGGTTCCCCGGTGTCCGCCTGGAACGCTAGCCGATCCCGGAGTACTCGAACCAGTCGAAGTCGGCGTGACCGGATGAGGAGTTTCCGTTGCTGCTCGCGTACATGCCGAGGTAGGCACCGGTGAAGTCGCCCACCTGCGCCGGACTCAGCAGCCGCCCGTCGACCGTGGCCAGCGTCTGCCACCGGGCGGGATCCTGAGCGGCCCGCAGCGTGTAGTCCTGGCCGGCCGCCTCGGCGGCCAGGTAGGTCCGGCCGGCGGCCAGGGCTGCCTCGGCGGCGATCTCGTCACCGCTGCCCCGGCGGACGATGACCCGCACCACCTTCTGGCCGGTTTCGCCGGGCGGCAGCGCAGCGGCCGTGACCACGAGCCTGATCTGGTGATCGGGATCGCGCAGCAGGACCAGGCCCGCGCAGTCGCTTGCAGCGGCGGGCTCGAAGTCCATGACGGCTCGGGCGGTGAAGGACATGTGCTGCTGCGGGCGGCCGACGAAGCTCGGGTTGGCCGCCTCGGTGATGACCTCGGGCCGGAGTCTCAGCCGCAGGTGCCCCGGCCGGGCCGTCAGGCTGAAGATCTCCTCGCGCGGGGTGCGCAGCATGCTCCAGGTCGGCCCGAGGACTGCGGCGTCGAAGTCATCGACCGGCGGCTCGGGCGGCCACGGATGCTGGGGCAGCGGCGCAGGGAACTGCGCCAGCAGCCGGCCGGCCCCGGGATTGACGACCGGCCAGCCGTCTTCCCAGGTAACGGACGCCAGGAACGTCTCCCGGCCCAGGTTGCAGAAGGGGCCGCCGTATGGCCGCCGGGCCAGCAGCACGGCGTACCAGTCACCGGCCGGGGTCTGGACCAGATCGGCGTGCCCGGTCCCGACCACAGCCTGCGCCCGGCCGAGGTGGCGGTGAGTGAGCACGGGGTTGCCGGGGTTGTTCTGGTACGGGCCGGTGACCTGCGCACTGCGCGCCACGGTGACCGCATGGTGGTGCTCGGTTCCGCCTTCGGCGAGGAGCAGGTAGTAGTAGCCGCCCTGACGGAACAGATGGGGCCCCTCCGCCCATACCGCGTCCACGAGAGCGCCGCTGAACAGGACATGCTCCGGGCCGGTCAGGCAGAGCCGCACCGGGTCGAACTCGCGCATCCATATCTCGGTGCGGCCCGCCGGCTCAGCGCCGGGAATGGGCCGGGTTCCGAGGAACCAGGCCCGTCCGTCGTCGTCGAAGAACAGCGACGGATCGAACCCTTCCGCCTCATCCAGCCAGACCGGATCCGACCATGGCCCGGTCGGGTGCGGGGCCGTGACCACGAAGTTGCCCGTCTCGCGGGTGCCGTCGACGAGGGTGCACACCACGTATGACACGCCGCCGGAATGCCGCAGTGTCGGCGCGTACAGCCCGCCGGATGGGCGCACTCCGTCCAAGGGCAGCTGACCTGGCCGGCCGAGCACATGTCCGGCTGGCCGCCAGTTCACCAGATCCCGGCTGTGCTGGATGGGAAGCCCGGGGAAGTACTCGAAGGTCGAGGTGATCAGGTAGTAGTCCGGGCCGACGCGGCAGATGCTCGGGTCGGGATGGCAGCCGGGCAGGATCGGGTTCCTGGCCAGGCTCGTCATGGGGGTGGGTGGGTGGTGGTGTGGCGGGTGACGAGGCTGGTGGCGAGGG
>CAYPQM010000278.1:0-4566 GCA_964412845.1 uncultured Streptosporangiaceae bacterium | reverse complement strand
CGCATGCGGTGGCCTTCACCCGGTCCGGCGGACTGGCGGTGGTCGTACCCCGCCTGGTGGCCGGCCTGGCGGATGACTGGGCCGGTACCACCGTCACGCTCCCGGCCGGCAACTGGGTTAGCGTGCTGACCGGTGAGCCGGCGGCGACCGGTGAGCACGGCGAGGCCAGCGTGGCCGCGCTGCTGCGGCGGTTCCCGGTGGCAGTCCTGGGCAGGCCCGGATGACCCACGAGTTCCGGGTGTGGGCGCCGCTGCCGCAGCGGGTCGAGATCGTCCTCGGTGAGCAGCGGATCCCGATGAGGCGCACGGACGGTGGCTGGTGGGCGTGCTCAGCCGGCCAGGCCGGGCCGGGAACTGACTACGCCTACGGCCTCGACGGCGGACCGCCTCGCCCCGATCCGCGCTCGGCCAGCCAGCCCCGCGGCATCCACGGCCCGTCCCGGGTGGTCGACCACTCCGCGTTCGGCTGGACTGACCGCGGCTGGCGGGGGGTGCCGCTGGCCGGATCGGTCATTTACGAGTGCCACGTCGGCACGTTCTCGGAGCAGGGCACCTTCGAGGGGGTCATCGGTCACCTGGGGCATCTGGTGGACCTGGGTGTCGACATCATCGAACTGCTTCCGGTGGCGGAGTTTCCCGGCCGCCGGGGATGGGGGTATGACGGCGTCGACCTGTTCGCCCCGCACCACGCCTACGGCAGGCCGGACGGGCTCAAGCGGCTCATCGACGCCGCGCACGCCCACGGGCTTGGCGTGCTCCTCGACGTCGTCTACAACCATCTCGGGCCGACCGGGAACTACCTGCCGGAATTCGGCCCGTACTTCTCGGCGCGGCACCAGACCAACTGGGGCGATGCCGTCAACTTCGACGGCCCCGGCAGCGACGAGGTCCGCCGCTTCGTCATCGACAACGCCCTCATGTGGCTGCGCGACTATCACGTCGACGGGCTGCGGCTGGACGCGGTGCACGCCATCGTCGACGACTCCGCCACGCACATCATCGAAGCGCTCGCGGTTGAGGTGGACGCGCTGGCCGCGCACGCGGGCCGCCCGCTGTTCCTCATCGCGGAAAGCGATCTCAACGATCCCCGCTTTGTCCGCAGCCGCGACGCGGGGGGCTACGGCCTGGCCGCCTCCTGGGCTGATGAGTGGCACCACGCCCTGCACGCCGTGCTGACCGGCGACGTCAGCGGCTACTACGCGGATTTCGGGCCGCTGGGCCTGCTGGCCAAGGCACTGCGCCAGGCCTGGGTGTACGACGGGACTTATTCTCCGTACCGCCAGCGGGTGCACGGCCGGCCCCCGGTGGGGCTGACCGGCAGCCAGTTCGTGGTCGCCGCCCAGAACCACGACCAGGTCGGCAACCGCGCGGCCGGCGAGCGCGGCACCGCCCTGATGAGTGATGGCCGGCTGCGGGTGGCCGCGGCGTTGCTGCTGACCTCTCCGTTCGTGCCGATGCTCTTCCAGGGCGAGGAGTGGGGCGCCTGTACGCCGTTCCAGTACTTCACCGACCACGAGGACGCGGCGCTCGGCCGGATCGTCAGCGAGGGGCGGCGCCATGAGTTCGCCACGTTCGGCTGGGACCCCGCCGACGTGCCTGACCCGCAGGATGCCGCCACGTTCGAGCGGTCCAGGCTCGACTGGGCCGAGCTGAGGAAAGAGCAGCACGCGGGCCTGCTGGCCTGGCACCGCAGGCTGATCGCCCTGCGGCGGCAGGTCCCGGCTCTCACCGATCCCCGCCTCGACCGCGTCTACACCGAATACGATCAGGATGTCGGCTGGATAGTCGTGCGCCGGGGACCGGTCATCGTGGCCGGTAATCTCGGCAGGAATACCTGGACCTTCCCGGCGGACCCGTCGGCAGAGCTGCTCGCCGCATCCGCCCCCGGCGTCGAACGGACGCGGCAGGGCCTGGCCCTCCCGCCTGACACAGTCGCCATCCTGACCGGAGGATTCAACCGCATATGACCGATGCCATCGAGATCTGGCCGGGTCGCCCGTATCCGCTGGGCGCCGCCTACGACGGCGGCGGTACGAACTTCTCGTTGTTCTCCGAGGTCGCCGAGGAAGTTGAGCTCTGCCTGTTCGACGATGACGGCGCCGAGCAGCGGGTGGTACTCGATGAGATCGACGCCTCCTGCTGGCACGCCTACCTGCCCTCGGTGGCCCCGGGGCAGCGGTACGGCTACCGGGTGCACGGGCCGTGGGCGCCGGACGATGGCCAGCGTTGCAACCCGGCCAAGCTGCTGCTCGACCCCTACGCCAAGGCCATCGAAGGCCAGGTCGACTGGGCTCAGGCGTGCTTTCCGTACAACTTCGGTGACGAGAAGTCCCGCAACGACGACGACAGCGCCCCGCATGTGCCCCGGTCAGTCGTGCACAACCCGTACTTCGACTGGGGCAACGACCGCCCCCCGGACATCCAGCTCAATGAGTCGGTTATCTACGAGGTGCACGTCAAGGGGTTCACCGCCCGGCATCCCGAGATCCCGGAGGCGCAGCGCGGGACGTACGCCGGCCTGGGCCATCCCGCCGCGATCGAGTACCTCACCGGGCTCGGCGTCACCGCCGTGGAACTGCTGCCCGTGCACCAGTTCATCCACGACGCCCACCTCGTTGAGCGCGGGCTGCGGAACTACTGGGGTTACAACTCCATCGGATTCCTCGCTCCGCACAACGAGTACGCCGCGGGCGGTCAGCGGGGCGAGCAGGTCGCGGAGTTCAAGGCGATGGTCCGGGCGATGCACCAGGCTGGCATCGAAGTGATCCTCGATGTCGTCTACAACCACACCGCCGAGGGCAGCCATATGGGGCCGATCCTGTCCTTGAAAGGCATCGACAACGCCGCCTACTACCGGCTGGTCGCCGACGATCCCCGGTTCTACTACGACACCACCGGTACCGGTAACAGCCTCAACGTCGGCCACCCGCACACCCTGCAGCTGATCATGGACTCGCTGCGTTACTGGGTGACCGATATGCACGTCGACGGGTTCCGCTTCGATCTGGCCGCCAGCCTGGCCCGTCAGTTCCACGAGGTCGACCGGCTGTCCGCCTTCTTTGACCTGATCCAGCAGGACCCCGTCGTCTCCCAGGTGAAACTCATCGCCGAGCCGTGGGACATCGGCGAAGGTGGCTACCAGGTGGGCAACTTCCCCGCCCTGTGGTCGGAGTGGAATGGCAAATACCGCGACACCGTGCGGGACTTCTGGCGCGGCGAGCCCGCGACCCTCGGCGAGTTCGCCTCCCGGCTCACTGGCAGCTCCGACCTCTACCAGGCCGACAGCCGTCACCCCGGAGCCAGTGTCAACTTCGTCACCGCCCATGACGGTTTCACCCTGCGCGACCTGGTCTCCTACAACGACAAGCACAACGAGGCCAACGGGGAGGGCGGGGCCGACGGCGAGAGCCATAACCGCTCCTGGAACTGCGGCGCCGAGGGCGACACCGACGATAAGGATGTCCTGACGCTGCGGCACCGGCAGCAGCGCAACTTCCTCGCCACCCTGCTGCTCTCCCAAGGGGTCACCATGCTTCTCGGCGGGGACGAGTCAGGGCGCACCCAGGGCGGCAACAACAACGCCTACTGCCAGGACAACGAGATTTCCTGGCAGGACTGGGACAACGTCGATGAGGATCTGCTCGACTTCACCCGCCGTCTCATCGCGCTGCGCCGCGTGCACCCGGTGCTGCGGCGGCGGCGCTGGTTCCAGGGCCTGCCCATCCGGGGCTCCGTGGACCTGGGCTGGTGCAAGCCGGACGGTTCGGAGATGGGCGACGACGACTGGGCGGCCGGATCCGCGCCCACGGTCGGCCTGTTCCTCAACGGCGAAGCGATCACCGATCGTGACCGCCGCGGCCAGCAGGTGACTGACGATTGCTTTCTGCTCCTGTTCAACGCGCACCATGAGCCCATCGAGTGGACGCTGCCGAAGCTGTGGGGCGAGCGGTGGGAGATGGTGGTCGACACCGCTATCGACACCTCCGGCCCGGGCCGGGAGGGGGAAGCCCTGGAGAGCGGCCGGGCCCTTCCGGTCGCGGGGCGTTCCGTCATCGTCCTGCGGCGCCAGGACTAACCCGGGTAGGCGCCGGGAGCAGCCTGGACAGGTACCGGGTCAGCCCGCAAGGTGCCGGGAGCAGTCCGGACGGCGCGCGTGTCCGCCGGTGGTCCGCGGGGTGCGGCCGGGTTACCGTGGAGCGCGTGGGTAGCCATCGCGTTCCGGATCCGCTGGCCGTCTGGACCTATGAGCAAGCCGGCGAGGAGATCGCCTGCGGGCACCCGTCCGTTACTGACCAGGAGCGCGCGGTGGCCGGCCGGGAGACGGTGGCGGAACGCCAGCGGACCCTGCTCGCGGCCAACCAGCGCCGGGCGGCCGCGCGGTATGCCGCCGCCACCGGTCCGGACGCCACCGGTCCGGACGGCGACAAGATGGACGCCGACGAGATGGTCCGGGTGTGGTACCCGCGCGACGTGGCGGCCTTACGCTCCCGGCTGGGTGGCGGTACGGCGCTGGCCGTCTGGGCGGAGGACGACATCCTGCACGTGCTCTGGCGGGGCCACGCCAATC
>CAYPQM010000277.1:0-4702 GCA_964412845.1 uncultured Streptosporangiaceae bacterium | reverse complement strand
CGATCGGGTCGCTGCCCCGGCCCGGCCCGTCCGCGGCCACCTGATCTGCGTCGGAGTCCTCGGCCGCCACAAGGGGCAGGACCTCCTCGTCGAGGCGCTCGCCGACCTCGCTGAGCGGGACTGGCATTGCGTGCTGGCCGGACCGCTCGACCGCGACCCGGACTTCGTCGGCCAATTGCGGACCCGTATCACGCGCCTCGGCTACGGCCACCGCGTCCGGCTCACCGGCGTCCTGACCGGCGCGGCGCTCAGCCACGCGTACACCACCGCCGACCTGCTCGTCGCGCCGTCCCGCTCGGAGACCTACGGCATGGCCGTCACCGAAGCACTCGCCCACGGCCTGCCCGTCATAGCCGCCGCCGTCGGTGGGCTGCCCGAAGCGCTCGGCTCCACCGCCGATGGCACCCGCCCCGGCCAGCTGGTCCCTCCCGGCGATCCGGCTGCCCTCGCCGCCGCGCTCGGAGACTGGCTGGGTGACGAGCGCCACCGACACCGGCTACGGGCCGCCGCACGACAGCGGCGGTCGACCCTGCGCGGCTGGGAACACACCACACAAGAGATAGCGAACGCATTGACTGGTTGAATCCGCCCCGCCCACGGCTGCCGTAAGCCTGTGCTGCCCGGAGTGGACAGCCGTACGTGACCGCCGGTCCCACGGCTCCGGTTCAGACGGGCTGCACGACGGTGGCCATGGTGCTGATCAGTTGCCGGAACCGCTGGACTGGCCCGGGTTCGCCGGTGATGTCGATGCCGGTGTCTGACCCGGCGAAGATGAGGGCGGTCAGGGCCTGGGTGGTCGCGGTGATCGTGACGTCGGCCCGTGCGGGTGGGGCCCCCGCGGTGAGCGACCACTGGCGGCCGTCGTTTTCAACCAGGTAGTCCGCACCGTCGAGCCGGAAGTGCCAGCGGGCTGGTTCCTGGTCGTCGGCGGCGAGGTCGATGGCCTGGGTAACGGAGCGGAGCAGATGCTCGGCGTGCAGCGGCTCGCCGGCCTGGGGCCGGCGCCAGGCATGCTGTAGCCCCCACCGGCCGAGCGCGTCGAGGACGGGCCCGAGGTCGGCTCCGGCCGGTGTCAGGCGATACCAGACCTCCCGCCGCCCCGGTGCACGGTCGGCGGCAACGATCCCGGCGTCCGCAAGCTCGCGCAGGCGCTGGCTGAGCGTCTTGGGGGTGATCCCGCCGAGGCGGTCCATCAGGTCGGTGAACCTTTTGGCGCCGGTGAGCAGGTCGCGGATCACCAGCAGGCTCCAGCGGTCGCCGACGCGCTCCAAGGCGCGCGCGGTCAGGCAGAAGTGGTCGTAGGTACGAACGTTCCGGGTCACATCAACCACCATACTAGTTGACAGATACTATCTACAACCTACTATCTTATAGATACTGAAGTCGACCGGAGGAGGATTCATGTACGACCCGCCTGGCTATCTGTGGGCGATCACCATCGCCGGAATCATCGCGATCCCGGCCGCGACCTGCGTCGTGCTGTACGGCGGCGCGGTGCGCGCCGGCCTGGGCCGGACGCGTGCGGCGCTGCTCGCCGGCGGTGCGGCTGTCGTGCTCGGCGGCTGGTTCACCGCCAGCGCGGTGATCGCGGGTCACGGCTGGTATCACGCGCGGCTCGGCCACGGGGTGCCGTGGCTGCCGGTCGCGGTGGCCGGCTCCTTTGGCACGCTGCTGGCGCTGCGCCGGATCCCGGTGGTGGCGCGCGCCCTGGCGGCGCCGGGCATGGTGGCCCGCCTGGAGCTCCCGCATTCGTTCCGGGCGGCCGGGGGGGCGGCCTTCCTGGCCACCATGGCCCTCGGTCATCTGCCCGCGCTGTTCGCCCTGCCCGCGGGCCTGGGCGACATCGCCGCCGGTATCGCTGCGCCGCTGGTCGCGCGCAGGCTCGCGCCGGGCGGGGGCCGCCGCGCCGCCCTGTGGTTCAACGCGTTCGGCATGACCGATCTGGTCGTGGCCCTGACCCTCGGGGCCCTCACTGGATTCCAGCTGCTCAACGTGACGCCGTCCGGGGCGCCGATCAGCGAGCTCCCGCTCGCGCTGATCCCGACAGCCGCCGTGCCGCTGCTGTTCGCCCTGCACATCACGTCGGTGTCCGCGCTGGTAAGGGCCCCGCGAACACCGCGGCCAGCCACCGCCCCGCTCACGGCCGCCGCGAGATAGCAGGAGCGCCCCCAAAGCGCAGGCCACGAGAATCACCCCCCTCCCGCCCGGCGGATATTCTGAATGACATGGACAGCCGGGCGAGTGACAAAATCCCCGGGGCCAGGGTGCGCGTCAAACGATGCGGGCCAGCCCAGTCCTCATCTGGTGCCAGGCCACGGGAGTGGCTGGCACTAGCTGACGGAGCTGTCCAGGAAGCCAAGACCGAGGGGCCTGTTCTTGCCCTCGTCGGAGAGCCGCTGCCGTACCGGCCAGGTCGCGCCGAGCGGCGTAGCGGCGTGCCGGCCGAGGTCATAACTTCCGAGCACGTACCTAATTCCTGTACGTGCTCGTGGGGGTATTCCCGGGGAAAGCTGACCTTGAAGCATTACAATGCAGCCTGCCCGGTGCACATAGTGCTCCTTGGCCGTTAATGCCGCAACGCCTGCGCATGCCATTCCGCCGGGCCTACGGCGCGAGATCGGCCAGGATCTCCTCGATCCGGGCCAGCGCGGCGGCGATCCACGGCAGCGCCAGCGGATCGGCGGCGGACAGCGCGCACATCCGCTGCGCCGCGGTCTCCCCGTAGAGCAGCCCGGTGGCCACCCGCACCCGCAGCGCGCCGGGCTCCTCCCCGAACGCGCTCGCGGGCAGCACCCCCATGCCGTAGCGGTCAAGCAGGTGCCGGGCCAGCCCGGCCCCCGTGCTGATCCCATAGCCGCCGCGCAGGTGCTCGCGCCACGGGGCGAAGTCCGGATAGACATAGAACGCGGCCTCCGGGGCAGGCACCACCAGTCCTGCCGCGGCATAACGGCCCGCAACAGCGTGTGCCACGGTCGCGTGCAGGGACCGGCTGCGGGCTATTCGTGTGGTCAAATCTGGCGGTTCATCGAAGGCGAGGGCCGCGGCCTGCTGGATGGGTACCGCCGGTGCGGACCAGATCTCACTGCCGATGCCCAGCAGCCGGTCGCGCAGATCACCTCCATCGGCGCTGTCCGGCAGCCGGGCCACGCCGATCCGCCAGCCGCCGAGTGCGAGGCTCTTGCTGAGCGAGGTGGTGACCACGGTCCGCTGCGGCGCGAAGGCCGTCGGGCTCGGGAACGGCGCACCTGGGTCATGGACCAGGTCCCGGTAGATCTCGTCGGAGATGACGATGAGGTCGTAGGCCTCAGCGACGTCGCAGAGTTCCCGTACGGTGCCTGACCGGGCGAGCCGCCCGGTCGGGTTGTCCGGCAGCGTGACGAGCACCGAGCCGATCCGCCGGCCGTCGTCCCACGCCGCCTCGCAGGCCCGGGCCAGGCCGGCCGGGTCGCAGATGCCGCCCTGCCCGGATGGGGCAGGCACGAAGTGCGTGCCGAGCCTGAGCATGCTGGCCTGGGCCGCGTAACTGACCCAGCTCGGCTGGGGCACGGCGACGTCCGCGCCGATGGCGAGCAGCAGGCCGAACAGCAGCGGCTTGCTGCCTGGCCCGCAGACCACCGAGCCGGCGCTGGTGGGCAGGCCGCGCCGGGCCCAGTAGCCGGCCGCGGCCTGGCGCAATGCGGTCAGGCCGGCCACCGGGCCGTAGGAGTTGCTGTCGCTGGCCGCGGCCAGCGCGTCGCGGAGCATCGGGTGGACGGGCAGGCCGGCCTCGCCGAAGGCGAGCGGGAGCACCGGCTCGCCGGCCCGCCTGCGGACGGCGAGCGCCTCATTGGCGGCCAGCGTGGCCGAGACCGGGATCGTGGTGGTCGCTGGTGCGGGGCTGACGGTCCGCATGGCTGTACCAGCCATGGACATGGCCTTGACTCCTAGCTGCGGGGGATCGGGACGCCGCACTGCGCCGTGGAGTGGCAGGGCACCGGGGTGCGCCTCCGGCCACTCCGACCAGCATGCCCTGCCTCATGCATTAGCACAAGCATCTATTCCTGTTGTTGAGGATAAGCTTGACTAATGCTTGACCTGCACCGGCTCCGCCTGCTCAAGGAGTTCGCCGAGCGGGGCACTATCGCGGCCACCGCCGCCGCCCTCGGGTACACCCCGTCCGCGGTGTCGCAACAGCTGGCCGCGCTGGAGCGGGAGGCGGGCACGGCGCTGCTCGACCGGACCGCCCGGTCGGCCGAGCTGACCGACGCCGGGCTCCGCCTCGCGTCGCACGCCGAACGCATCCTGGCCCAGGTCGAGGAAGCGGAGGCGGATCTGTCCGCGGCGGCCAGGGAGCCGTCGGGGCGGGTGTCGGTCGCCGCGTTCCCGACCGCGGCCGTCGCCTTCGCCCCGGCCCTGGCACGCAGCCTCCGGAAGCATCCGGGACTGACCTTGCTGCTCCGGCAGAGCCCGGGTGACGAAAGCCTGCGCCAGCTCAGTTCGGCTGAGGTGGATGTCGCCCTGGTCGACGACTGGTCGGGTGGGCTGGCCGGCACCGAGCCGGGACTGCTGCGGTTCTACCCGCTGGTCCGAGATCCGCTCGTGCTGGTGGTGCCGCGCGGGCACCGGCTGGCCGATCCGATGGAGCCGGTCGACTTGCGGCAGTTGCGGGAGACCAGCCGGTGGATGGCGGCTCCCGCGGGGGAGCCGTCCCGGCAGGCGGTGG
>CAYPQM010000276.1:0-4710 GCA_964412845.1 uncultured Streptosporangiaceae bacterium | reverse complement strand
CGACCACACCGACCGTGGGCATCCCGACCGTGGGCATCCCGTCATTCGGCAGCACCACCGCGGTGGACGGTGGCGTCACGTCGCTGGGCAGTACGACAGTCGTGGCTGGCGGATTCACGTCGGGTGGCGGGTCTGGCAGTGGGTGAGGCTGCTGCCCCCGAGTCGGCAGACGGCGTGCCCGACTGGGCGGGGTATGCAGGGGCTTCCGCGGATCCCGTGTTCGTGCTGTGCACTGGCCGGTCGGGGTCGACCCTACTGCGCTTCCTGCTTGATGCCCACCCCGATCTGGCCTGCCCGCCCGAGCTGAAGCTGCCCGCCGTTGTCGGGCAGCTCATCACCCTGTGGTCGGCGATCGAGGGATTTCCGCCACCGGCCGACGCTGGACAGGGGGGGACAGGAGTCCCCGGGGCAGCGGTGGCCGGAATCCGGCACACCATGGACCTGATGATCGGCCCGTACCTGGCGCGCCGGGGGAAGAGGCGGTACTGCGACAAGAACCTGGGTACCGAACACCACGCCGAGGTGCTGCTGAGCGTGTACCCGGAGGCGAAATTCGTCTGCCTGTACCGGCATCCGATGGACGTAATCGCCTCGGGGATCGAGGCCTGCCCGTGGGGGCTGGCCAGTTACGGTTTCGAGCCGTATGTCGCCGGAGCGCCGGGGAACTCGGTGCTCGCGCTGGCCAGGTACTGGGCAGATCACACGACCGCGATCCTGGCCATGGAGGACAAGTTCCCCGGTCATTGCTACCGGGTCCGCTATGAGGACCTGGTAGCCGACCCGGATACGGCAGCCGGGCAGATCTTCAGCTTCCTCGGGCTGCCGCCCGTGCCCGGGATCTCCGCCCTGTGCTTCTCCGGCGAGCGGGAGAGGGCCGGGCCGGGAGACTTCAAGATCTGGAATACCTCGCAGGTCACCGGCGACTCGGTGGGCCGCGGATGGCCTATCCCGGCGAGCCTGATCCCCGCGCCGCTGACGGCGACGATAAACGACCTCGCTGGCCGGCTCGGGTACGTCCGCATCGACGAGACGTGGGGCACCGTCCGCAGACCCGGCGACCTGCGGGTACCCGCCGAAGGCCAGGTGACGGCGGGCCGGTCGACGCCGCGCGGGGCCGGCAGCCTGATCCTGCCCGGTTCGCTGCTGGTCAGCCAGCGGCTGCAGTCTCGACTGCACCGCCTTGATGATGAGTTTATCCGCGACTGGAAGCCTTATTCCGACGAGTCATTCCTGATTGTCGCGCTGGCGCCAACGAGGACTGAGGACGACACCTGGTGGCTGGTCGATCTGACCGCCCGCAAGGCCGTGACGGGTACCGGCAACTGTGACGAGGACGCGGGCTGGACCGTCATGGCTCCCGCGGCGACGTGGGAACAGGTTGTCCGGGACGGCGTCAACCTGGGCACCGCGTTCCGCCAGCATGGAATGCGCTACTGGGACAAGGGTGACGCCGGCCCGGGATCGATGGCCGCTGACAACCGGGTCGCCATGATGTCTGACCTGCTCGGCCTTACCACGTGGAGACCCGGTGTCAGCAGCATCCCCGCAGGTCAGCGCTGATGGCAGAGCAACCACGCCGTGACTGACGAGGCACCGCCCGGTCGGCGGCGCAGCCGCTACCAGCCATCTGCCCAGGAGGCAGACCTCGACGCCGCCCTGTGGCCAACGCCCGCCCGGCCGGCACCTGACGTCGTGATACCGGTCGATGCACCCGCATGGCGCCGACCCGAGCAGCCAGCCACCTCACCCAGCAGAATCGCCCGGGACCAGGTGCGCGCGGAGCGGGCCCGCCGGGCAAGACGGCAACGGCGGATCCGCAGGGCAGCGGTCAGCGCAGGCGTGGTCGCGGTGATCGTGGCGGCGGTCGCCGTCGGACTCGTTATCCACGCGGAAACCACCAAGGCCAGCTTCGGGTACACCGGGCCGTACGCACCGGTCACCCTGAACGCGGACAACAGTGTCACGATGGCCAAGCGCGGTGTCAGCAGGCCTGTTCTCGACGTCTATGAAGACTTCCTGTGTTCGGCCTGCGCCGCATTCGAGAACGCAAACGGCGGCATGATCCAGCGACTGGCCGAGCAGGGCAAGGTAGCGGTGGTCTACTACCCGTTCACAATCTCCATGGACCAGCCGCAGCAGGCCAGTTCGATCCGAGCGTGGGCGGCGGCGAAGTGTGCCCCAGCGAACCGGTGGGCCAGGTTCCACAACGCGCTCTACGCCCAGTCGGCCGGGATGACTGCCGCTGGCTTCCAGATCAGTGCGCTGGTCCGGTTGGGCAAAGAGGTCGGCATCGCCAATCCCGGTTTCGCGCAGTGCGTCCGGTCGCAGCAGTACGCCCCGCAAGACCCGCCGCTCAGCGATCAGATCATGAACGGCGGAGTAAGCAGCGCGCTCGTCTTGAAGCTGAACGGCCGGGTTCTCAACATCGACCCGACCTCACCTCAGTTGCGCCAGCGGATCCTGACGGCGCGCTAGGCAGCGCCGCCGCCAGCCGAGCCGGGGACTGTTTCCGGCACATCACCAGGCCGCGTCGACCAGCTTGACCACCCATGGCGTCATGACTGCGACAGTGCGGGTGGCCGGGCCACAAAGGCCCGGCCACCCGCACTGTCGCAAGATCAAGCGCCCGCGACGTAGTCCGTGCTCGCAGCGGGAGGTGCCGCGGTCACGTCGGCCGCACTGGCAGGTACGGCCGGAGCACTGGCGGGTGCGGCCGGAACGGCAGCAGCACTGGCCGGTGCGGCCGGAGCGCCGGCGGTGCTAGGGATGTTGGGGGCGTTGGCAGCATCCGGGATCGGGCTGACCGGGCTGGCACTCGGCGGGGCGGCGGTTGTCTGGCCCGGACTGGCGTCCGTGCCGGGGTTGGTGTCCGCGCCAGGAGTCTGGCTCGGGGTGATCGGCGCCGGGAGCGGAGCCGGGGCGACCGGCATCACTGGCGCAGTGCCTGCCCCGCTGCCGTTACCGGCAGGACACACTGTGCCGCAGCTCTGATCGGCACAGGGGACGCTCCCACCGAACGCGCAGGTGCCCGACGTGACTGCGGGCGCCTGGCCGGTGCCGGCCGGCTGACTGGCCCCGGCCACCTGCGTGGTCCCGGGCGCCTGGCCGTCAACGGCCGGCTGCACCGGCGCCTGGCCAGTGTCAGCCGGCTGGACGGATGCCTGGCCGCCGACGGCCAGCCGCGCCGCCGCCGACCCCTGGCTGGTGTCGGCCGGCGGCTGCGTGGTTCCCGGTGCCTGGCCGCCCGCGGTTGGCTGCGAAGCGGCTGACCCCTGGCCGGTGTCGGCCGGTGGCTGGGTGGTCCCGGTCCTCTGGCCGGTACCCGCCGACTGCGAGCCCGAGTCCCCGGTCCCCTGGCCGGTACCCGCGCCTGACCCGGAGTGCGATCCGTTATTGCCGTGTGCCGACTGGGAGATGCTCCCAGGGAGCACGGAAACCGGTGCCGGAGCACCACCCGGTGCCTGCTGCCCGTTATCCGCTGGCTTGCTGCCCTGGACTGGGTTTGCGTGCTGACCGGGCGACGAAGACCGCGGCCGGATGGCCGGGTTTTCCAGGGTGTTGGCTGGCGGGGTGGCGACCCCCGACTGCGACGCCGCCTGCCGTGGTTGCGCCAGCCATATCTGCACGGGCACGGCGAGCATCAGCTTCCATTTCGATGTCGGCGTGAACGCCGGAACATGCTGGGAGCCTGAGACACCCTTGGCGACAAGCTCGTTGTTCACCGCCTGGTCCACATAAGGCAGCAGGTCACTGCCAACAATTGTCTGCTTCAAAGCGACCTGCTGTGAGCTGCTAGTGGTCGCCGGGGTGGCACCATTCCGCACCTGCAACGGACCGAAGGGCCCTTTACCCTGGAGGGCTCCGGAAAGGTCCGCGTAGAGGAAGTGCAGGCTGGGATGCTGGACTCCGACGATGCTCGCGGCCTCGTTGTTCGCCGTGTTCAATGCGGACACCAGCTGATTGGCCTGGTTCGCTTGCTGCTGGCTGATGGCGGTCCAGCTGAACGGCGACCACCAGGCGAGCCCGGACGGAAGCTGCTCCGGCAGCACCTTGGGGTACCCCACCGTGACGATCGACGCGCCAGGTGCCGCGCGCGTCGCGATGTCGTCGAGCAAGGCGGTCTGCGCCGCGAGATATGAGCCGTTGTCGAAGCGGGCCTCGAACTGTGCGGACGACGTCGTTGGCGCACTGGTCCCGAAGAGGGTTGACCGCAGCCAGTTGGTGAAGCCGACATCGTTGGCGCCGACGCCGACGACCACGAGATTGGCGTGCTTGACCGCGTTGATCTGCGGCGGCGTCGCGAAACGCGTACCGGGGGCCGTGGTGTGGTAGAGCTTGGTGCTCGTGGCGTCGAGGACGGGGAGGAACATCACGTTGATCTGGACGCCCGGGTTCGCCGCTTGTATCTGGTTGAGCGTCTGAAGTGTCGGCGGCGTGGACGACCGCAGTGCCGGGTCGGTGCTCGAGGAGTAGCCGTAGGAGTAGAAATCGCCGATGACCACGACGTTCAGCATCGGCTTGGCCGGGGTCGTCGGGCCGCCGACCTGAGCGTCGGCCGAAGAGGGCCAGGCCAGCGTGATCGCAGGGAGCAGGGCCACCAGCATCAGCGAACCGAAAAAGCGCCATTGCCACCCGGCAGCAGGTCTTAAGGCTGATCGCAGGAACCGACCCTGCCTCGGGCGCGAGTTCTTCACGATGATCACACGCACA
>CAYPQM010000275.1:0-4779 GCA_964412845.1 uncultured Streptosporangiaceae bacterium | reverse complement strand
GATCTTGGCCAGCGGCCGTTACACAGAAGACGCACTGCTCGATCTGGCCGCGGATCACGATCCCGGCTTCGACCAGTCACGGTTCGCCGAGGCACTCACCGCGATCGACCGCCTGCCCGACAGCCTGTTCCAGCCGTACGGCATAACCCCGGAGGACGCATCGGCCCTCAGGGAACGGATGCGCGCATGGGCACGGAGGATCAGCACCGCTCACTAGACCACGCGCCGCCTTCGCCTGGACCCGGATCAGCTTCGATTAGCTCTTGGCCGCGCTCGCCCTGCGCTTCACGGAACCGCGGGTACTGGTTGTACTCGGAACGTAACGGGAATTACCAACTCATGCCAGACATGACCCAGGCGGCAAGGGGTGCGGCGGACGGCGGCGCGACTTGCAGAGCTGCAGGCTGCGCAGTCCCCGCGAGTGGCATCGCCGGAAGATTAACGCCCGGGGCACGGGACCGGTTGCTCACGCTCGGCGCGACATGCCGCTTCCAGCCCGGCGAGTTCCTGCTGTGCGAGGGTGAGCGCTCGGACCACGTCCTGCTCCTCGCCCACGGGCGGGTGAAGGTGACGAGCAGGGCGGAGAACGGGTACGCGGTCGTCCTCGGGATCCGGGGACCTGGTGATCTGGTCGGGGACATGGCCGGTCTCGACAGCCATCCCCGGTCGGCGACGGTGGTCGCGTTAGATCCGGTGCTTGCCCGGATCATCCCTGGATCCGAGTTTCGTGACTTCATCGACCGTGAGAGGGGGGCTGGGATCGCTCTTGCGGAGCTGATCGCCAGCCGCCTACGCGCCGCGAACAGACGGCGGCTTGAATTCGGCGCTTTCCCGGTACGCCGACGACTCGCCCTGGTCCTCCTTGACCTGGAGCGGTGGCACGGAGTGAGCGCATCTGACGACGGGAACTGTCGCGACATCGATCTTGCGCTGTCCCAGGCAGATCTGGCCGGGCTGGTCGGATCGTCCCTGGAATCGGCAGCAAAAGCGATCCGGGATCTCGCCAGGCAAAGGATCATCAGGACGCGGCGGCGGCACGTCACCATCCTGGACCGGGCCGCGCTGGGCGAACTCGCCGACGAATAGCGTGAAGCCGTATTTTTCCCTATTACAGCCTTAATCCTCGTGCTGAACTGCTGACGAACACCCGGCGCGGCGCCTTGGCGCTGCGCGATCCCAGAAGTCGGCAAAGGCGGGTCCGATGACGCTGGATCCAGTACCGCGTTCCTTCGTCGCTGTGGACATCGAGGGCTACAGCGGCAGGGATAACCTGGGCCATCTGGAGCTTCGGGAAGCGCTTCGGCGCGTGTGCGATGAGGCATTCCACCGGATCGGGGTTTCACCTGATGCCCGCCAGGATCAGGGCGACGCGTTCCTCATCCTGATCCGGCCCGGTGTCAGCAAGGCGCGGCTTATCGACGATCTAGTCCGCGAACTCGTCACCGCCCTGCGTCTGTTCAACCGGAACCGGCTGCCGCACGCACGGATGCGCCTACGCGTGGCCTTGCACGCTGGGGAGGTGCACCTGGACGGCACCGGGTTCGGCGGCGAGTCGGTGGTCGCGGTCATGCGACTAATCGAGGCCGACGCACTCAGGGATGCCCTGAAGACAGCCCCGGACGACCTCGCGGTGATCGTGTCCGGGCAGCTCCACCGTGATGTGGTCCTGCAGCGGTACCGCGGGATCGATCCGGATGAGTATCGCGAGGTGCAGGTGTCGCGGAAGCAATTCAGCCAGCCTGCGTGGATCCGCGTACCAGGGCTGCCCACGCGATCACGTCCTGCAGATCCTGCAGATGGAAAGCAGGCGACAGCACCTGGGAGGCGCGCCCGGAGGCTGCCTCCTGGTGACGGTTCGTCCGATGACAGTGCGCCAGAATCCCCTGCCATGGCCGCGGGGGGCGTGCATTTTGGAGGATCCGCAACCTTTAGCGGTCCGGCCAGCTTCGGCGGGCACGCGGCTGGACGGGACGTGAACATCCAGGAACGCACACGCGATGCCTGACCTGTCTGTGGAGGCTCCGCGGGTCGCCGAATCGGACTCGGCGCCGCAGCCGGAACTGGGGCCCGCCTCAGGCTCGCTGCGGCAGCCGGAACCGGCGAGGCACCCGGACACGCCCGCTAGAGCTGATGAGGCCCCCACCCTTGACGCCGAGGAGGAAGATGACGCTGTCCTCGGCGCTGAAGACCTAGCCGAAAGCATCAGCGCCCGCCGCCGGATGCGGCGGGCTGGCCTGGAGAGCCTAGGCGGGACGTGGTTCAGCGGTGCGACGCGTTTCGACGGCCCTGCAAGCTTGGGCGGACACGCCGCTGCTCGTGACGTGAACATCTACTACGGCACCACCGGGCGGACAATCCCGGAGACGGGACCAATCGGCCGCGAGCGGCTACGGCGGGTCCGGGCCGTGCACGTCCCCAGCTCAAGTTGCGCCGCGGCGGAGCGGGTGTTGCGCGAGGAGCGGGTCGTAATCTTGCGTGGCGCCGACGGATCGGGCAAGCGTACGACCGCGCTGTTCATGCTGAGCAAGCTGGTCGGCGACGACGTGCACGCCATCAGCGCCGAACTGGTGCTCGGGTCGCAGAATGGTTCCGGGCTGGGGGAACGCATAGGCTACCTGGCCGAATGCCGTGCGCCCGCGGAACTCCCCTACACCCGCCTGGCCGCCTTGTCGGCCGAGCTTCGCCAGCGGGGTGCGTACTTGTTCATTACCGTGCCGGCTGATGCGCCGGCGGACGCCAACGCCGCCGGGCACTTCGTCGTGGAGCACGAGCCGCCGGACTGCCGTGAGGTCCTGCGTAGGCACCTTCGCCTCGACGCCGATCATGCGCACGAGGCTGACAGGCTGCTGCAGAATGGCTCGGCGCTAACGTGTGCCACCTCACCCGGAGCGGCTGCAGACCTCGCGGCAAATCTTCTGGCGATCGTCAGGGACGGTCGCCCCATCGGGGATCTGGGTCCAGTCCTTGTTAGCATGCGTCGCCAACGAGCGCGGCATCTGCTCCGCACCAATCGGCCGAAGGAGCCCAGGGAGCGTGTCGAGCTGCTGTGCCGCCGCGCGGCGCTGGTGTCCGTCGCCGTCTTTATCGGGTTGCCCTATGCAGATGCCGTGGCGGCGGCCGAGGCGCTTGCCGCTAGGTTCATCGCGGTCGAGTTTCCGAAGCTGAGAGGCCGTGAGATCTTCATCCCTCGACGCGAGCACCTGCTGGCGGAGCCCGACATCATGATCGAGGAGTCGGGCCTGCCAGGGCGCTGGGGGCCGACGCCAACACAGCAACTTCGTTTCCGTGATCCGGAATTCCACGTAGCCGTGCTGGAGGAGGTGTGGGAGCACTACGACGGGGCCAGGTCACCGCTGCTGCTGTGGCTACGCGAACTCGCCGTGAGCTCGCGCGACGAGGCAGTCAGAGTTAGAGCCGCCCAGGTCGTCGGCCGACTGGCGGTCCGGGATTTCGGCCATGTCTGCCACCGGCTGCTCGTTGAGTGGTCCGACTCGGTAAACGCCAGGGCGCGGGAAGCGGCCGCCACAGCGCTTGAAGCTGTCGCGGTGAGCATGTCGCCGCAGGTGTGGAAGCTGCTGGCGGAGTGGTGCAAGGACGGAAACCAGAATCGGCAGCGCACTGCTGTCCTTGCCCTGGGCACGGGGATCAGCGAGCACGACTCGGTCGAGACGCTCGCCCGGCTCCGGCAGCTCGCTCTCAGGAACACCGGGCGGCCAGCCGAGACCATGGGTGAAGCCGTGCGCCACAGTGTGACAGAGCTAATCTCCGGTCCGCACCAGGCAGCTGTCGTGCATGCACTGCGCGCCTGGACCGAGGACGTTGACCTGCGGCTGCGTGCCCTGGCCCGCCGGTGCATCCCACCGCTTGCGCATGTTGTCGACGATTTCGGCCGTCCGCTGCTCCTCCTCGCCTCGTCCGGCCGCGCCGCTCCCCGTGCGGATATCGTCGCCCTCGTCGCGGCGGCATTGGAGGAGCCGAATACCAGGCAGGAGACCTGGACAGCCCTGGAGAAGCTGGCGACGAGTGCCGCTCGTGACCCAGCGCTGACCGACGCGCTGGGGACGCTGCTGGCCGATTTGCGCCGAGCTTCCAGCACGGCCGCCAGCCAGCTCGCCTTCTATCTGCAGCTGTGGGCCTATCGCCACTCCGAGTTGACGTCCGCATCCCCAACCAGGATCAGGGAGGGAGATCATGCCCCGCAGTGAATCATTCGTGAGGTTTGCGCTGGAGACGCTGCTCCGGGCGTGCGCGTGGGTCGGCCAGTTGGTGACCCGGTCCTGGCGTTCGGCGTTCCCGATCCCGCCCGAATCTCCTAGGCGGACTCATCAGACGTGGTTCCAGGCCGAGGTTCCGTGCCAGGGTGATGCGTTCAGCTTCCGGGTGACCATCCACGAACTCTGGACTCGCTCAGGCGAGTCTGGCGCGCTTGAGCTAGCAGTCAGCGAGCGCATCAAAGCCCAGCGCATGGCGGTGGAAGGTCGGCTCCGCGCCATTTCCCGGCGTTTCCCGCCCGAAGCTACCGTGGACTTCGAGCACGCGGTGAAAACTGAGCTCGGATCACCAGCACGTTTTCCGGACGATCTTGATCTCGACTGCAGTTTCTCCGTTCATGTCGCGCCCGACGAAGAGCTTCTTCGGCACTTGCGGAACGTGGAAATGAAGCGGCTAGACGCCCAAGCCGAGCACGCGCGGAAAGATCAGAACCTAAATAACCTTGAGCTTATGCGGGACCGCTGGCTAGCTTTCCTCGGACAATTCGACGGTGACCCGCTCGGATCG
>CAYPQM010000274.1:0-4785 GCA_964412845.1 uncultured Streptosporangiaceae bacterium | reverse complement strand
ATCTCGTGGGCGTGGCCAACATCACCCAGGTGCAGCAGGCGGCACTCCAGTCACGGCTGCACATCCCGGTCATCTTCTCCCTGGACGTTATCCACGGGTACAAGACGATCTTCCCGGTGCCGATCGCCGAGGCGAGCAGCTGGGACCCGGCCGCCGTGCAGAACGATGAGGCGATCTCGGCGGACGAGGCCACCGCGGACGGGATCAAGTGGACCTTCAACCCGATGGTCGACATCGCCCGCGACCCGCGCTGGGGACGCGTGGTCGAGGGGGCCGGCGAGGATCCCTTCCTGGGATCAGCGATCGCGGCCGCCAAAGTACGCGGCTATCAGGGCCGCGACTTCAGCGCGCCGGACAAGATGGCCGCGACCGTGAAGCACTTCGCCGCGTACGGCGCGCCGGTGGCCGGCCGGGAGTACAACACGGTCGACATGTCACAGCAGCAACTGCTCAACGACTACCTGCCGCCGTACAAGGCGGCCATCGACGCGGGCGCGGCGTCCGTGATGAGCGCGTTCAACTCACTCGACGGCGTGCCGGCCAGCGCGGACCCTTACCTGCTCAACACGATCCTGCGCCAGGAATGGGGGTTCAGCGGCACGGTGGTGAGCGACTACCAGGCCATCCAGGAACTCATCGACTTCGGTTTCGCGACGGACGGCGCGGACGCGGCGCGGCTGGCGCTGACCGCGGGCGTGGACATTGAAATGGGTGTCCAGGTCCCGAGCCAGTACGCCACGTATCCGGCCTTCGGCCCGGACCTCGTGCGCACCGGCCAGGTCAGCATGGCCACGATCAACAACGACGTGCGGCACGTGCTGACGCTGAAGTACCTGGCGGGCATGTTCGATCACCCGCTCACCGACCCCGCCCGGGTCCAGCACGAGGAACTCACGCCGGCCCACCTCGCCGCGGCGCGGGCCATGGCCGCCCGCTCGATGGTGCTGCTCAGTAACAACAACCACGCGCTCCCGCTGAGCGCGGGCCTGTCGTCGGTGGCCGTGGTCGGGCCGCTGGCTGACGACCCGTCCGACCAGCTCGGGCCGGACGTGCCGATCGGGTACACCCTGGATCAGGGCCAGGTCGTTTCGGTGCTGGACGGCGTCAAGGCGGCGGCGCCGCACGCGACCGTGACCTACGCGCAAGGCTGCGACACCTCCTGCACATCGACATCCGGATTCGGTGCTGCGGTCAGCGCCGCCCAAGGGTCCGATATGACCGTGGTCGTGGTCGGTGAGCCGGCCGCGGACACCGGCGAAGCGTCCTCGCGCAGCGAGATCGGCCTGCCCGGGCAGCAGCTCGCGCTCGTGCAGGCGATCGCGGCCACCGGCAAGCCGTACGTCGTGGTGCTGATGAATGGCCGGCCACTGACCATCGGCTGGCTCGCCGACAACGCGCCGGCCCTGCTCGAATCGTGGTTCCCCGGCACCGAAGGCGGCGCCGCGGTCGCCGACGTGCTGTTCGGCACCGTGAATCCGGGCGGGAAGCTGCCGATGAGCTTCCCCCGCGACGTCGGGCAGATCCCGATCTCCTACAACGAGCTGCCGACCGGCAGGCCCTACGATCCGAACAACAAGTACACCTCCAAGTACCTCGACGTGCCGAACACGCCGCAGTACCCGTTCGGATACGGCTTGTCCTACACCACCTTCGCGCTGTCGAACCTGCACCTGTCGGCGAGCAGCATCCCGGCCAGCAGCACGCTGACTGTCACCGCGGACATCACCAACACCGGCACCAGGACCGGCGACGACGTCGTCCAGCTCTACGTACACGAGTCGGGAACGAGCATCCTGCAACCGGTCCGCCGGCTCGACGGATTCCAGCGGGTGACCCTCACGCCGGGCCGGGCGCAGACCGTCACCTTCCGGCTGAGGCCGGCCGACCTTGGCTTCTACAACAACCAGGGACACTTCGCCGTCGAACCTGGCGGCTTCGACGTGTACGTCGGCGACAGCTCAGTGGGTGGCCTGCACGGCCAGTTCACCGTGCACTGACCACTGGACGGCCGGCCTGGGGCGACATTACCCGCGGACGGGGTCACGGTCGCCGCGTACCGCGGTGACCGTGACCCCGGCGGCTGATGCCGGGCGAGGGCCTGGCCGCGCCGGTGATTGCGCTGCCCCGGGGTCAGCTCCCGGGGCCGGACTCGCGGCCCGATTCCCGCGGTCCGCACACGGTGATCAGCACCAGTCCGGCGGCGATCACCAGGCCGGCGCAGATCGCGCCACCGCGGTCAGCCGGCGGCCGGGTCGGCCAGACCCAGGGCGTGGTCGAGCGGTGGGCCAGCGCCCCCTCGGTGATCAGCAGGTAGGCCATCGGCCCGGTCCAGCCGAACGCGCCGCTGAGAACGGCCGCGGACAGCAGGCCGATGCCGGTCATGCCGCCGAGGTTGCGGAGCAGGGCGAGGGTCCCGCCCGGCATCCCGCCCGCCGCCGCCCCGGCGGCCAGCGCGCCGAACGCGACGCTGGTGAGCGCCACCGCCGCGCCCAGCCGCAGCCAGGGCAGCCACCGGCCGGCGGCCCGTTCCAGCTCCCCGAACGGCCCGTAGGTGGTGACCGCGATCACCGCCGCGGCCCCGGTCTGGATCGTCAGCGGGATGAACTTGCGCGCGGCGGCGCCGCCGGCGATGTTCCAGCGCCAGTGCAGCGCGGCCCACAGCAGCGCGCCGAGCCCGGCCAGCAGCGCCAGCGCCATCGGCACCCGGCGGCTGACCAGGTACAGCCGTGCCAGCCGCCATCCGGCGGCCGCCCGGTCTCGCCGGGTCCCGGTCACCGGAGGCGGGGCGTCTCCCGGCACCGGCCGGTGCAGGCCGACCGTGGTCATGGCAGTTCCTGCAGGGTGAGCCGGCCGGCTCGCAGCGCGGCCAGGTGAGCGGCGAGCCAGGCGTGCCGGGCCGCGGCCGGCCGGGCGGCGAACCGCCGGGCCGCGGCATAGACCGGTCCGGCCGCCGGTCCCAGCCCGGACTCCGGGAAGTTCCCGGTGGTGGCCAGCAGCCTGGGCTGGGCGGCGAACGGTATCCCGGCTCCTCGCAGCAGCGCTGCCTGCACGGCCTGCTGCGCCGGGCCGCCGGAGCCGCTGCCCGCGCCCACGAAGGCGTGGGCGAACAGCAGCCGGATCTGGTCAGCGAACTGCTTCGCGGCCACCGGCCCATCGCAAAAGCCGCACGGTCCCGGCATGTTGAGCAAGCCGAGCGACAGGCGGAGCATCAGCGGGTGGCCGCCCAGCGTTACCGCCTGCGGCGGCCCGCCGTCACCGCTGGGGTATGCCGCAGCGACTTGGCTGGCCTGCGCGGGCGCGCCAGGCAGGCCAGCCACCCCGGCGAGCACCGGCGCCAGCGCGGCGGTCACGTCCGGCAGCCACCGGCGGTAGGCCGGGTTCAGGCACACCGGGACCCCGGCGGCGCGGCCGCAGGCGGGAGTGTACGAAATGGGCGCGTCATTCGCGGCGTCGTGCAGGGCGGGGATGATCATGCCGTGCGCTGATTCCTGGGCGGTCCTGGCCAGCCCGACGGCAGTCCCCGCCGACACCACGCCGGCCAGCGTGAGGACCGCGGCGGCGCGGCGCAGCCCGCGGCCGCCCGCCCGGGCGGGCAGGCCGGTCAGGCCCAGGGCCACGACCGCGATCCCGGCCAGGAACATGATCCGGGCGATCGGCAGGTCCGGCAGCCAGGGGTAGAAGATCCCGGAGTCACCCTGGGCGTTGCCGTCGAAGTTGCCGTTGGAGTTGGTCGGCAGGATCAGCGCCCACCCGCTGGTGTACTTGAACCCGGCCTGCGACGACATCGCCATGGCCAGGAACCCGGCGAACGCGGCCACCGGCGCGGCGAACCGGCTCGGCCAGTAAGCCCCGATGGCGAACCCGGCGGCGCTGAACGCGGCCACCGCCGTGACGCCGGCGGCGACCCACCACCACGGCGGCGTGCCCCCGACGCCCTGGTGGGCGTACATCACGAACATGGCGGCCACGAAGACCAGGTAGGCCGCTACCGCCCAGATCGCGGTCGCGGCCCAGGTGACGAGCTGGGTCGCCCAGCGCGGCCGGGCCGTCGCGGTGACCAGGTCAGCCAGGCCGCGGCGGCCGTCCCGCGATCCCATCCAGGCGGCCACGGCGGCCACGAACGGCCCGAAGTCGATGATCGTGTGCCCCTGGCCCATGTTCCAGAACGTGCGCAGCCCATACAGCTGCGCCGTGCCGATGCTGGGCCGGTAGGAGTCGAACCAGAACAGCGCGGCGATCAGCGGCAGGATCCATGGCATCGCGTTGCGGCGCAGTTCCACGCGCAGCAACCGCGCGGCGCTGAGCGGGACCGCGCTGGTGGCGCGCGGTGTCCGGGGCCGCACCGGGGCGCTGGTCGCGGCGGTCATCACGCCGCCGCCGTGGCGGACCGGGCGGCCGCGAGCACCGCGCTGTAGCCGCGTTCCAGCGGCGCGTCGCCCGCCGCGCCGCTGCCCTCGCCGCGGGCGGTCAGCTCGCCCGGCGTGCCCTGGAACACGATTTTCCCGGCGTCCATCAGCGCGACCTCGTTGCAGGCGGCGCCGACGTCCTCGACCAGGTGGGTGGAGACGATCACGGTGGTCCGCTCGCCGAGGTCGCGCAGCAGGGCGCGGAACGCCACCCGCTGCTCGGGGTCAAGACCGGCGGTCGGCTCGTCCAGCAGCAGCAAGTCGGGCTCGTTGACGATCGCCTGCGCGATGCCGGCCCGGCGCAGCATGCCGCCGGACAGGGTGCGCAGTTTCGCTCTCGCCCGGCCGCCGAGGTCGACCCGCTCGATCGCGGTCGCCA
>CAYPQM010000273.1:0-4810 GCA_964412845.1 uncultured Streptosporangiaceae bacterium | reverse complement strand
CTGCTTGCCCCTCCATCCGTGGCGGGCAAGGAACTCCTGACTTGTCGGCTGGATCCGTCCCGCGTTTATGACTTTGGCCGCGGGGACGAAATCCCCGAGGGGAGCGAGGCCCATATCCGGGTCCTGCTTGATGTAGAAGAGGCGTCGATTTCGAAATTGCATGCGCGCGTCTCGTTCATGGCGGGCGAGTGGAAAATCGAGGATCTCAGCAAGACCGGGACCGAACTCAACGGCACGATTCTGCGGCTGCTGGCGGGCGCGGGCGTGGGCTATGTCTCCACGCTCGCGACGCAGGCCGATCGGGTGCTGCAGCGCGCCACCGAGATCGAGGCGGCCAGCCGGGAACGTGAACGGCTGGCCCGCGGCATCCATGATTCTGTCCTCCAGGTGCTCGCCCTCGTGCAGCGCAGGGGCGCCGAGGCCGGCGGCGAGGCGGCCGAGATCGGCCGCCTCGCCGGCGAGCAGGAAGCCGCGCTGCGCAACCTGATCGCCGCGGGCGGTGAGTCAGCACTGCCCTCCGGTGAAGTCGACCTCCGGGCGCTGCTCACCCCGGAGGCATCAGCCGTGGTCTCGGTGGCGACCCCCGCGGAGCCCATCCTGCTCACCGCGGAGGTGGCGGAGGAACTGGCCGCCGCGGTCCGCGCTGCGCTCGACAACGTGCAGCGGCACTGCCGCCAGGGAACGAAGGCCTGGGTGCTCGTCGAAGACGAGGGCGGACAGGTCACTGTCACCATCCGGGATGACGGGCCGGGCATGGCGGTCGGCCGGCTGGCCGAGGCGGCGGCGGATGGGCGGCTCGGCGTCAGCCAGGCGATCTGCGGCCGGGTCCGCGACCTCGGCGGCTCGGCGGCCATCACCTCGGCTCCGGGCGCCGGGACCGAGGTTCAGCTGCGTGTACCGCGCGCGGGTCAGATGACCTAAGGTCACGGTGTGGACGAGCGGCGCGTCCGGGTGATGGTTGTTGATGATCATCCGATGTGGCGGGAAGCGGTGGCACGCGACCTCACCGAAGCGGGGTTCGACGTGGTAGCGGCCCTCGGCGAGGGGACGCAGGCGCTTCGCGTGGCGGGGGCGGCGTCGCCCGACGTGGTGGTGCTCGACCTCCAGTTGCCCGACATCTCGGGTGTCGAGGTGGTCTTGGGCCTGCAGGCGGCCAGCCCGCATACCCAGGTGCTCATCCTGTCCGTCAGCGGCGAGCAGCAGGACGTGCTCGACGCCGTCAAGGCGGGCGCGGCGGGGTACATGGTCAAATCCGTGGGCCGGGCGGAGTTCATCGATGCGGTGCAGCGCACGGCCGCGGGTGAGGCAGTCTTCACGCCTGGTCTCGCCGGGCTGGTGCTGGGTGAGTTCCGGCGGCTGGCCGCCGACCGGCAGCCCGCCGGGCCGGGCGCGCCACCGCTGACCGAGCGCGAAACCGAGATCCTGCGAATGGTCGCCACCGGCCTTTCGTACAAGCAGATCGCCGACCGGCTCGTCCTGTCCCACCGCACCGTGCAGAACCACGTGCAGAACACGCTGACCAAACTGCACCTGCACAACCGGGTCGAACTGGTCAGGTATGCCTTCGAGCACGGCCTGGACTCCGGCCCCGGTGCGGGTTCCCCGGAAACATGAGTGAGCTCGGTTACCGGGCTGGCACAGTGTTTCCGTGCTGCCGCCGAGGATTTCAGCCGCGGCGGAAGTGAGTAAGCATGCGGGTGGCCCTCGAGCCGGCCCCCGCCGACTCGAGTTCAGCCCCCTTTGGCTGAGCCGGCGGCTACTCGACCTCGACCGGCAGCTCGTAGATCTCCTCCGTGGGGTGCCCGGCCTTGTCGTGCACCCGCAGGACCGCCTCCTTCGACGGCCCGGACGACAGGCAGAACACCTTGCCTGACTCAGGATCGAGCCACGCCCGCTCGAAGTGCACCCCTTCAGTTCCCTCGATCGCCAGGTCGCGCTCGTGCGCCTCGCGCAGCTGATCCTCGGTCACGCCGACGAATCCGCTGTGCACGTCCATGAACTTCGCCATGTCAGACTCCTTGCAGTTGCTGGTGGGATGCCTCCAGTCTCGATGGCGGCGGGCGTGCGATTCATCGGGCGGATGACCTATTTTGCGGGTCTCGGTTCCCTACTTTTCGAGGAGGTGCGCGCGGTGCCGGGTCGTGGCGTGGTCCAGTCACCGGTCCTGGTCGGCCGCCGCGACTTCCTCGCGCTGGCCGAGCGCCGGCTGGCCGAGGCGGCCGCCGGGGCGGGCCAGTTGCTGTTCGTCGCGGGCGAGGCCGGTATCGGCAAGACCCGCCTGCTCGGCGCGATGGCGGGGCACGCGCAGGCCAGCCACGTCGCCGTGGTCCGCGCGGCGGCGTTCCCCGGTGACGTGCAGTCGTTCGCCGGCCTGCTGCTGGACCTGGCCAGCGATCTGATGTCCGCGGCCGAGCCGGCGCTGAGCGACCTCGGTCAGCGCCTGTCGGCCCGGGTCCGCGAGATGTCCGCCGGTGCCGGTGCGGCCGCTGCCGGGGACGCGCACCGCCGCCGCCGCCTGCTCGTGCAGGACCTGGCCGACCTGCTGGTGAGCACGGACCCCGGCATCCCGGTGCTGATGATCCTTGAGGACCTGCACTGGGCCGACCAGCTGAGCCTCGACGTGCTCGGCCACCTGGCCAGCCGGCTCGCGACCAGGCCGATGCTGATCGCGGGGGCGTACCGCAGCGACGAGCTTTACCCGCAGCTGCCCATGCGTGACCTGCGGGTCCGCCTGCTGGGCCAGCGACTTGCCGAGGAGATCCGGCTGACCCGCCTGGCGGTGGGCCAGACCGCGACCATGACCGGCGCGGTGCTCGGCCGGCCGGCCCCGGCTCAGGTGGTAGCGGCGATCCACCAGCGCAGCGATGGCATCCCGCTGCACGTCGAGGAGCTGCTGGCCGCCATCGACGAGGATGCCCTGACGTCGCAGTCCGGCGCGGTGGTGCAGGCCGCCGCGGTGCCGGACACGCTGGGTGACGCCGTGCTGAGCCGCGCGCGCCAGCTGGCCCCGCGCACCCGCGAGGTGGCATCAGCGGCCGCCGTCATCGGGCGCTCCTTCGACTTCGACCTGCTGACGGCGGTCACCCCGGCCAGCCCGGACGAGGTCGCCGCCGCCCTGCGTGAGCTGCAGGAGGCATACCTTGTCCTGCCCGGGGCCGACGCGGTCACCTTCGACTTCCGGCACGCGTTGATCCGCGACACGCTGTACGCGGACACGGACCTGCCCGCCCGGCGCCGCCTGCATGAGAGCGTGGCGCGAGCGGCCGTGGCCCGCGGTTACCGCGACTCGTTCATCTCGGCCCACTTCGAGCAGGCGCAGCGGCCCGATCTCGGCTACCCCCGCGCGCTGGCCGCCGCCCGCGACGCCGCGTCAGTATCGGCGCACAGCGAGGCGCTCGACCTGTACCGGCGGGCCGCGCGCACCCTGCCGGCCCAGCTTCCGGCGCTGGACCGGGCGGCCCTGTTCGCCGCGCTCGGTGACGAGGCCACGGCCACCGACGACAACGCGGCCGCTGCGCAGGCGTACCAGGCCGCCCATGACCTGACCACCCGCGCCGGTGACCAGCGCGGCGCGGCGGCGCTGGTGCCGCGGATGGTCGCGGTCGCGCACCTGCTCGGTGCGGGCCTCGATGCCCGGGTGGGCACCCTGCAGGCGGCGCTGGACCGCCTGGACGGGGTGGCCGGCGCGGATCGCGAGCGGGCCAGGCTGCGCTCCGCGATGGCGGCCGCGTACATGCTGGACCGCCGCCTCGACGAGGCCATCACGCATGGCGAGCGCAGCCGCGCGGAAAGCCGGCGCATCGGCGACGGCGAGGCCACTCTCAATATTTACGCCACGCTCGGATCGGTGCTGGTCTTCGCCGGCCGGATGGATGAAGGCTGGCAGCTGCTCGAAAGCGCGATCGCCCAGGCCAGCGACGCCCAGCAGGAGGCGGAGGCGGCGCGCGGGTACCGGATGATCGGATCGTCCGCGTCAGTGCTGGTGGAGTACGACCGGGCGGAGCAGTGGCTCGGCGACGGCGTCCGGTACGCGGACCGGGTCGAGCTGTGGAATCACCGGCACTACATGGCGGCGCACCTCGCGCACGTCCAGTGGGCCACCGGCCAGTGGGCGGCGGCCACCCAGACCGCGCAGCATGCGCTGGCCGACGGGCGCGGCGGCATCACCACCCGGATCACCGCGCAGTACGTCCTCGGTTACCTGGCGATGGGACACGGCGACTGGGACGCGGCCAGGAAACTGCTGGGGGAGGCGTTCGCGCAGGGTGAGCAGATGGCCGAGCTGCAGCGGCTGTCGCCGCCGCTGTGGGGGCTGGCCGAAGTCGCGCGGTGCCAGGGCGACTACGACACCACGCTCGCGCTCTGCGAGCGGGGCTACGCTGCCTCGGCCGACGTCACGGACGCCGCCTACCTGTTCCCGTACCTGCTCACCGGCGTGCGGGCGCACCTGGCGCGGGGCGACGTCGATGCCGCCGGGGCCTGGTCGGACCAGGTCGGCGCGGTGCTCACGGCCCGCGCCATCCCCGGCACGCTGCCCGCGATCGAGCACGGACGGGGACTCATCCTGCTGGCCCGCGGCGATCTGCCCGCGGCACACCGGGCGCTGGAATCGGCGAGCCGGGCGTGGCGGACCCGGCGCCGGTTCTGGGAGGGCATGTGGGCCGGGCTGGATCTGGCGGCGGCCGCCGCCCGGGCCCGGCGCCGCGGCGAGGCGGCCCGGCAGGCCGGGGAGGTCCAGGCCGCCGCGGCCATCGCCGGCGCCGCCGCCCTGGCCGATGCCGCCGACCTGGTCACCGGGTCGCTGGACCGC
>CAYPQM010000272.1:0-4874 GCA_964412845.1 uncultured Streptosporangiaceae bacterium | reverse complement strand
GGGGGGGGGGGGTTGGCGGGGGGGGGGGGGGGGGTGGGGGGGGGTGGCTACTCGACGGTGACGGATTTGGCCAGGTTGCGGGGCTGATCTACGTCGTGGCCCTTGGCGGTGGCCAGTTCGCAGGCGAAGACCTGCAAGGGGACGGTGCTCACCAGGGGCTGGAACAGGGTCGGCACGGCGGGCACCTCGATCAGCGTGTCCGCGAACTGCTTCACCTCGGTGTCGCCTTCCTCGGCGATCACGATGACCCGGGCGCCGCGGGCCCGGATCTCCTGGATGTTGGAGACGAGCTTGTCGTGCAGCACCCCGCGGGCCTCCGCGGAGGGCACCACCACCACGACCGGGAGCCCGTCCTCGATCAGCGCGATCGGCCCGTGCTTGAGCTCGCCGGCCGCGAAGCCCTCTGAGTGCATGTAGGCCAGTTCCTTGAGCTTGAGCGCTCCCTCAAGCGCGACCGGGAAGCCGACGTGCCGCCCGAGGAACAGCACGCATCGCTCACCGGCCAGCTCGCGGGCCAGGGCACGGACGGGCTCCATGGTCGCGAGCACCCGCTCCACCTCGGCCGGCATCTGCCCGAGCTGCCCGATCTCGGCGCGGATCTCGTCGTCGAACTTCGTGCCCCGCACCTGGGCCAGGTACAGCCCGACCAGGTAGCAGCCCACCAGCTGGGTGAGGAACGCCTTGGTCGACGCGACGGCGATTTCCGGGCCGGCGTGCGTGTAGACGACGGCGTCGCACTCGCGCGGGATGGTCGAGCCGTTCACGTTGCAGATGCCCAGCACCCGCGAGTGCTGCTCGCGGGCGTGCCGCACGGCCATCAGCGTGTCCATGGTCTCCCCGGACTGGGAGATGGCGATGACCAGCGTGGTCCGGGTGAGGATCGGGTCGCGGTACCGGAACTCGCTGGCCAGTTCCACCTCGCAGGGAACCCGGCACCAGTGCTCGATGGCGTACTTCGCGATCATCCCGGCGTGGTACGCGGTGCCGCAGGCCACGATGATGATCTTGTCGATCTCCCGCAGTTCCTCGGTGCCGAGGCGCATCTCGTCCAGCACGAGGCGCCCGTCCGGCCCGATCCGGCCAAGCAGCGTGTCAGCGATCGCCTTGGGCTGCTCGGCGATCTCCTTGAGCATGAAGTAGCGGTAGCCCGCCTTCTCCGCGGCCGACACGTCCCAGTCCACGTGGTACTCGGTCACGTCCGCCGGGCTGCCGTCGAAGCAGGTGACCGTCAAGCTGTCGGCGCGCACCTCGGCCACCTGGTCCTGGCCGAGTTCGACGGCATCCCTGGTGAAGGCGATGAACGCGGCCACGTCGCTGGCGAGGAAGTTCTCGCCATCTCCCCGGCCGATCACCAGCGGCGAGTTGCGCCGGGCACCGACCACCGCCCCGGGATCCCGCAGGTCGACCGCGACCAGGGTGAACGCCCCATCGAGCCGCTGGCACACCTCGCGCATGGCCGTCGCGAGCGCGCCGGGCGGCAGCGGGGCATTCCCGGCGGCTTCCTGCTGCACCGCCATGTACTCCTCCAGCAGGTGCGCCACGACCTCCGTGTCGGTATCGGAGCGAAGAATGTGGCCGCGGCCCGCCATCTCGGCCCGCAGGGCCGCGAAGTTCTCGATGATGCCGTTATGCACCACGGCGAGGTGACCGCCGCAGTCAGAATGCGGATGCGCGTTCTTGTCGTTCGGCGCCCCGTGCGTGGCCCACCGGGTGTGCCCGATGCCGACCGTGCCGGGCAAGGACGGGAGCCCGTCAAGCGCGGCGACCAGGTTCCCCAGCTTGCCCGCCCGTTTCTCGGTGACCAGCCCGTCCGCGCCGATCACGGCGACCCCGGCCGAGTCGTATCCCCGGTATTCGAGGCGGCGCAACCCGGCGATTACCACGTCGAGTGCTTGGCGGTGACCTGCGTATCCCACGATGCCGCACATGACAGCCAGGCTAACCCGTGCGCCTCGTCAGCCGGTCTCCCGACCTGCCCTCTAGGCCGCCGGTACATCGGCCGAAAACCGCCTAAACTATACCTAACGTATAGTCAGCACCCGATCACATTGCCGTGCGCACCGCGGCCACCAGTCGGTCGGCTACCCGCTGAGCCTGACCGGGGTCCGCAGCCTCGACCATGACCCGGACGGCCGGCTCGGTGCCGCTGGCCCGGACCAGCACCCGGCCGGTGGTGCCCAGTTCCTGCTCAGCTGAGGCCACGGCCGCCGCAAGCTCCAGCGAGGCGGCGACTCGTGCCTTGTCCACGCCGGGAACGTTGATCAGCACCTGCGGGTACTTGGTCATCACCGCCGCCAGTTCGGCCAGCGGGACTCCCTGGCGCGCGGTGGTGGCGAGCAGGTGCAGCGCGGTCAGCAGGCCATCCCCCGTGGTGGCGTGGTCAAGCATGATGATGTGCCCGGACTGCTCCCCGCCCAGCGTGTAGTGCCCGGCGCGCATGGCCTCCAGGACGTACCGGTCCCCCACCCCGGTCTCGACCACGGTGATGCCCGCGGCACGCATCGCCACCCGGAAGCCCAGGTTCGACATGACCGTGGCGACGACCGTGTTGCCCGGCAGGCGATCCTGATCGGAAAGGGCCAGGGCGAGCACGGCCAGGATCTGGTCCCCGTCGACCACCACCCCATCGGCATCGACCGCCAGGCACCTGTCGGCGTCCCCATCATGCGCGATGCCCGCGTCCGCACCGTGCTTGAGCACCGCCGCCGAGAGGGTCTCCAGGTGGGTTGAGCCGCAGCCTGCGTTGATGTTCAGCCCGTCTGGCTCCGCGCCGATCGCGATGACCTCGGCACCGGCCCGGTGCAGCGCCCGGGGTGACACGTAGGAGGCCGCCCCGTGTGCGCAATCGACCACGACGGTGAGCCCGGCCAGCGGTGCCCGCCCGTGCGTCGCGGAGCCGTCAGGCAGCGAGGCGAGCAGGTGGTTCGTGTACCGCTCGCTCTCGGCCGCGGCGTCGGTGACCCGGCCGAAACCAGCGGCGGGCGGCACGCTCTTGCGTGGCCCCTCGTCAGCGGTGAGCCGGTCCGCGATCTCGTCCTCAGCGGCGTCGGCCAGCTTGAACCCACCGCGGGCGAACAGCTTGATCCCGTTGTCCCGGGCCGGATTGTGGCTGGCGGAAAGCACGACACCAAGTTCCGCGCCAAGCTCACTGGTCAGGTAGGCGACAGCCGGAGTGGGCATGACACCCAGCCGCAGCACGTCCACCCCGGACCCGGCCAGGCCCGCGACCACCGCTGCTTCGAGGAACTCCCCCGAGGCCCTCGGGTCGCGCCCGACCAGGGCTACCGGTCGCTGGCCAGCCTTCTCGGCCGTGGCGAACGCGCCCGAGTCACGAAGCACCGCAGCGGTCGCCGCAGCCAGATCCATGGCCAGCCGGCCGGTCAGATCCTCACCGGCCACGCCACGTACACCGTCAGTTCCGAAAAGCCGACCCATGAAACGTGCCCCCCGTAGTCCGTGCCGCGCGGCCGGCCGGGTCGCCCGCCGCTTGGCACGCCCGTCCGGTCAGCGCTTCGAGTACTGTGGCGCCTTCCTGGCCTTCTTCAACCCGTACTTCTTACGCTCCTTCACCCGCGCGTCGCGGGTCAGGAAGCCAGCCCGCTTCAGGGTCGGCCGGTTGTCCGGGTCAACCAGGATCAGCGCGCGGGCGATCCCCAATCGCAGCGCGCCTGCCTGCCCGGTGACGCCGCCGCCGGTGATCCGCGCGATGACGTCGAACTGATTATCCGCCCCCAGGCTCACGAAAGGCTCACTGATGAGCTGCTGGTGAACCTTGTTCGGGAAAAAGTCGTCCAGCGTCCGGTCGTTGACCTTCCACTGCCCGGTGCCCGGGGCGATGCGGACTCGCGCGATAGCTTCCTTGCGGCGGCCGGTGGCCAGCGCGCTGCCGGTTACCACCGGCTTGCGCGCCGCCTGCTTCGCCTCGGCGTCCGCCGTTGTCTCGGTGGTGTATTCGGACACGTGCTCCGCGGCGGTTCCCGCCGTTTCCACGCTCGTGTCCGGCTCGGACGCTAGCGTGCCAGTGGACTCGGCCACGGTTCCCTTCCTCGTACTTCCTTATCGGCCCTGATGATGCGCCTGGCGGCGGCTGGCGACCCTGGGGACCAGGGCCGCGACCTCACTTACTGTCCGCGCGCTCACCTGGTGCCTGCTGCGCTACCTGCTTGATCTCGAATACCGCTGGCTGCTGCGCCTGGTGCGGATGGTCGGGGCCCGCGTACACCTTCAGCTTGCTCAGCATGCCCCGGCCCAGCGTGTTCTTCGGCAGCATGCCCCGGACCGCCTTCTCCACGATCCGCTCCGGGTGGGCGGCCATCAGGTCGCCATAGGCCATCGAGTGCATGCCGCCGGGATAGCCCGAGTGCCGGTAGGCCCGCTTGTCCTTGAGCTTGTTACCGCTCAGGGCGACCTTCTCGGCGTTCACCACGATCACGAAGTCGCCAGTGTCCACATGGGGTGCGAAGATCGGCTTGTGCTTGCCGCGCAGCAGAATCGCTACCTGGCTGGCCAAGCGGCCGAGCACTACGTCGGAGGCATCGATGACATGCCACTGATGTTGGATGTCAGCGGCCTTCGGGCTGAATGTGCGCACAGTCATAAGCCTTCGCGTGGTGGGGCCTGATCATTGGGTCCATATCCAGGACAACCGCCTGATACGGGAGTCCTCCGCATCCGCCGCCGCGTAACCAGCCCCGCTGAGCGGGCACCGCGGGCATGCAGACGCGCTATGGACGCTTGAAGAGGATACCGGCCCCGGCGGCGAACGGTCAAAGTGAGCGAACAGCGCCCCACCTGATCGAGGCGGCAGATCCGCCCGGCCGGGCCCGGCCGGCACCGTGCCTGGCCGGTCACACGGCGGATGGGCGCAGGGTCCG
>CAYPQM010000271.1:0-4930 GCA_964412845.1 uncultured Streptosporangiaceae bacterium | reverse complement strand
TAGTTGCACGTGTCGATGACCGTCTTCCCGGCCAGTGGCGCGGCGGGCAAGTTGGGGAACGCCTTGACCGGCACCGTGACCACGACGATGTCACCGGCCGCCGCTGCCTCCCCGCTCGTCGCCGCGGATGCCCGCGGCCCCAGTTCCGCAGCCGTGTCCGCGAGCGTTTCGGGACCGCGCGAGTTGCTGAGGACGACCTGGTGCCCGGCCTCGATGGCGAGCCGCGCGACGGTACTGCCGATCTGCCCGCTTCCGATGAATCCCACAGTCGTCATATTCTCAGCGTCCCTCCAGAAGAGCCGTACCCTGGTCATTTTCCCCTGCAGCTCTTGTTGAGACTGCTTTTATGCGCCAAACAGGACGGGTCTCGTTCTCAGCTCAACGGCAGCTCGATGAGATTGCGGAGCGTGAGGGCGTTGCGCGCTTGGATCAGACGCCCGCCTTCGTCGATGCGCCCGAGCTCTATCGCTGAGTATCCGAGGCGTTCGGCCAGCTGCGCGACTCTCGTGCTGGCGTTCTCGGAGTTGCTGGATACAAAGATGACCTGCTTGCCCTCTTCGGCCGACCGGTCACGGCCCAAGACATTTGCCGGTAGCTGGTTGAAGGCCTTAACGGTCTCGGCGCCGGGAAACGCTTCCGCAACGATCTCAGTGGACAAGCGCCCCGCCAGCAATTCGTCGGCGTTCGGGAGCATAAACGCGTTGGTCACGTCCACGATCGTCTTTCCGCGCCAGTCCGGGCGAGATCGGCCCAAGGGTTCGACAGCGAGGAACGGGACCGCCAAGATGATCAGGTCATACCCCAAGGCCTCGTCGAGCGCCACCGCTCGCACGGTAGGCCCCACTTCGGCCGCTAGTTCAGGAAACGACTCAGGTCCGCGGGTGTTTGCCGCGCAAGCTTCGAGGTGGTTGCGGGCGAAAACGTGGGCGAGGGCGCTTCCCACCTTGCCCGTGCCGATGATCGAGATCCTCATGTTGATATGTCCTTCCGGCTTTGACCGGAAATGCTGGTCGGCATAGCGCAGGGTATAGACAGTATTGATCACGGCCCACGACAGCACGACGGTCAGCACGGCGAAGCCGATCAGCAGCACCCGCGGTGCGCCGCTCTCCCGCCCCGCCAGGTGCAGCGCGTAACCGGCCCCCAGGAGGCTGGCGACGCTGGCCCCGACTAGCAGTGGCCTGGCCGAGCCTTCTGTTTCGTCTTCGCGGCCAGCCAGCTTCGGCGCGCGTGAGCTGTCGGCCCGGACAATGATCGGCCAGATGGCCTCGAGGATGGTGAGCGCGGCGGTGTCCCAGCCCGCGACCAGTGCCAGCCCCCACGTCACGAACGGCAGGAGGACAGCGGCGACAATCAGGCCGGCGGTGAATGCCGTGAGCGCACGCCGCATGGCCGGGGCGTGCCAGCCAAGCCATCGCTGGTACAAGGTGGGTGCCGGGACACTAGTCATCGTCTGAGTGTTCCCTATCGCCTCGCAGCCTATTATCCGCGCCAGCCCGTCCCGGGTGCACAGGCCCGCGATGTCGCCAAGCCCGGTACACAACGGCCCCGCAGATAGCCGGCGCAGGCCAAGGAACGCGCAGATCACCCATATCCGCGCTCATTGCCAGCGGCCGTCACACGCAAGCCGGGCGCGCCGATCGGCGGATCAGGGTGGTCCGCGCCGAGGCTGGTAGTGAGCCAACCCGGGTGGGGACGCGCGGCTAGGCGGTTGCCGCGGGGTACGCCGCCGGTTCATGTGGCTCGGTGCCGGTTCAAAGGACCGGGTCAGCCGGCGGGAGCATGTTCTGGTGCGGTCCGGGGCCGGTTCCGGTCAGCGGTCCGGCGGGGTGCTCGTTGAAAAAGCGGATGAATTCGGCGCTGGCGTCCGGCCCGTGGGGGTCGGTGTAGGACCCGTGTGGGATGCCACCGGACCAGGCATGTCCGCCCTGGTGGATGGTCCAGTACTCGGCCAGGGTCGCGCCCGCGGGGTCCTGGTAGCAGGTGCGGGTGTAGGCATGGCCGCCGGGCACCTGCCCGCGGGTCACCGTGGTTGGCCGGGTGCCCGGGCGCTGGTCCGGGCTGGCCGCCGCCAGGGCGTGCTCGATGAGGCCTGCGGCGTTGGCGGGGGCTACGGTCCCGTCCTGGTCTCCATGGAAGACGATCAGCGGCAGGGGCCGCGCGGGGGGCCGGGCCGGGTGTGACGGGCCCTGCCTCATCGCCGCGAACGCGGAGGCCAGGTCACCGGCGGCGGCGTAGGCCAGCCCGGAGTGCACGCCGGCGGCGGCATATAGATCGGGGTAGACCGCGGCCATCACCGCGGCCATCGCACCCCCGGCGGAGAACCCGGCCACATACACCCGGGTGGCATCTGCCCCGTAGCGATCCGTGATCTGGCCGGTAATCCCGGCGATCAGTGACGGCTCACCGGCGTCGCGGCGCTGATGACCGGGGGCAAACCAGTTCCAATAGCGGCCCGCGTTCGCTGAGCGGGGCTGTTCAGGATAGGCGACGAGGAATTTCTCACGCTCGGCGAGGTCGTTCATGCCGGTGGCGGCGGCGAAGGTCGCGGCGTCTTGAGTGCCGCCGTGCAGCATCACGATCAGGGGAAGGGCCCTGCCGGTGCCGCCGGTGGGGACATAAAGCCGGTAGGCGCGGATGCCGGCCGCGTTGGTGCAGGAGAAGGCGTCAAACCGGCCCGCTGGTGGCTTCACGGCCGGGGACGCGGGCCGGTGCGGGCGGCGCAGACCCGATGGGCCTCGGCTGGGGAGAGCGCGGCGGCGGGGAAGCCAGCCAGAAGGGACCTCCCTCAGTTGTGTCCCCTCGCGGGCGCGCAGCGCGGACGGGAGATCGCGGTGGCGGCCAGGCGTGGTGCCGGTCTCCTCCTCGTCACATGGCGCATCCGGCGTCCGCCCGGTCACCACCGGGCTGGCCAGCGTTTGCTGGATCAGCGCGGTTGCCTCGAGGAGGCGGCCCTGGCGGGTCAGGCGGGTGGCCTCAGCCATCGCCGCCATCTGGCGTGCGTTCATGGCGGTATCCCTTCTCGTGGTTGTCTTCGCGGGTCTCCGGGCAGGGCAGCTTGCACGTTGCTGGCACCGGCGGTCCGGGCAGCCGCGTGATCACGGCGGCTCAGACGATGCGGGCCGCCAGGGCGGCCTTCACTGCTGTGGGGGCCCGGAAGGCGCCCAGCACCTCCACCGAGGCAATCGTGGCCAGGGCCAGCTGGGGGGAGACATCTGTGGCGATGTTCGCCAGCCCGAGCACCCGGATGTGGATCATCTGCCCGGCGTCGCGGATCTCCTCCAGGTCGCGACGGGTGTAGTGACAGCTGCCCAGGGTGAGGGTGCGCCGGGCCGCTGTCTGGTCGAGCGCCTCGCTCCGGGTGGCGAGCTGGTTGCGAATGGCCGTGCGGATGAAATCGGTGCGGTTGGTGTAGAAGCCTTCCTGGACCAGCAGATCGATCTGCCCGAGGTCCACTAGTCCCAGGTTGATAGTGATCTTCTCGGTCTTTTCGCCCTCACCCGGGGCCATGGGCCACCATCTCCATGCCATCTCTGTGACATCTATATGGATGGTAGCTTCAGGGGCGGCGGCGGTGCAACGGGCCAGCAGAAGTTTCGGTGAGCTAGGCGTTTCCCAGCCTCCGGGTAGGAGCGCGGGTATAGCCGACCCGGGTGACACCGCTTCAGCTATGTCGCCGGCACCCGAAACTGGCCTGAAATATCGGCGGCTCCGCACGCCGACGTCACTGCGGGTCTCGTGACAGACCGTGACGTCATCGATCGGCCTTGGATCTTGAACCTAGGAGTCACGCCGGGAAATTGGCGACTTGGGCGCGGCTGCCGTCGGGCTTGATCCTCAGGTCATCCCTGTTGCAGTCCCCGTGACGAGAGCACCTGATCGGCGGCAGAAGCGCGTCGCGGCAGTTGCTGAAGATGCGCTCGGGCCGGTCTGTTGTGCGATTCGGCGGCAAGGTCATCGAGGGGTGCGGGGTGGCGTCTGGGCTGTCGTGCGCGGACGTCGGGCCGGGGCGGGCACCGGCGGGGAGCGGTGGTTATGGGTGGTCTATTTCCAGGCGGCGGCTGACAGCGGCGGCGATGGCGTGGAGGTCGCCTTCGTCTGAGCTGATGACCAGGTCGTGGCGGCGGAGGGCGCCTTCGACCACGCAGGCGTCGACGATGTCGGTGGTTGCGGCGCGGGCGGCGAGCGAGCCGGCGGAGCGGGCGTGCTGGTCATCGAGGGCCTCGATGTCGCATCCGGTCAGCAGCCGGGCCAGGAGGGCCTGGCGGGTGCCGCCGCGCCAGGACTGGGCGAGGACGGGTGCGGGGACTGTCGGTACTTCCCGGCGGGCCAGCAGCGCCTGGTGGCGGGCCCACTGGCGGCGCTCGCCGCGGTCGGCGGCGACCAGTGCGCCGGTGTCATAGGTGACGCCCATCAGGCGCTGCGCCGCTGGGTGGTCCCGGTCTGGCTGGCCCGCTCGAGGGCCTGAGCGGCCCACTGGTCGGCGTCAGCGAGTTCGCCCGGTGTGAAGGCGCCGTGCTCGTCCTCGAACTGGGCCACCGCGGCCAGGCCTGCCCGGATGGTGAACTCCTTGCGGGCGGTGGCCGCAAGCCATGAGCTGTAGGTCATCCCTGCCTGCGCGGCTGCGGCGGCGATCTCCGCGTCCAGGTCGGGCGGCAGGGAGATGGAGCGCTTCTTGCGGACAGCCATATAACTACGGTAGCACAGCAGTAGGACAGTATTCTGGAGCCACGAACCGAGTTCGCAGGGCTGAGCGGCCAGACGCTAGCCCGAAGCGAAGAGGAGGGCGGGTGGGTACAGCAGGAAAGTACCGCAACAGGCCTGGACGCAGGCGGACGTGGGTGTACTCTCCGGGACGGTGACCTGCGGCGATGGACTTCTGTGGACGGGTTGCCGCTGGATGGCATGCAAGAGGTCAGGAGTTCGAATC
>CAYPQM010000270.1:0-5156 GCA_964412845.1 uncultured Streptosporangiaceae bacterium | reverse complement strand
ACGCGTTCGCCCGCGCCTCCGACGCCGACATCGCCCGCGTCGCCCGCCCGTGGGTCACCACCGGGGCCGGCCCCGCCACCGGGCAGCATTCCCGGGCATCCACCCCTGCTGACTGAATCCCATGCGTGGGCTCTCCGTGAACGATCACCAGCCGACCGGGCATGGATCTGCCCTAACAAGGTCGGAGCGGGCAGCCGGTCTTGCTCATGGCGGCAACCGTCGGCGGCGGCGAGTTTTATGCCCAGCAGCAGGGTGCGGGCGCTCAACTGCCAGGCACGACGGCGCGTATCTCCACCGGCACCCACCCGGCGATGCCGCAGACCAGAGGAAGCCGCCGACTGCAGCCGGAACTCGGCCACGGTCCCGGCCGTCCTCGTCCGTGGCCAGCCCCGCCGCGGCCGGCCGTTCCTCGATGCGACGTTCGGTGAACAGCCATTTCAGGTGGGGGCAGTTCGTCTGAAGTGAGCAGGCCGGTCAGGCGCCGAGCGACTCAATCGCGAACGAGTTTCAGTGCCAGCCTGGGCACGACAAAGGATGCGAGAAAGATCGGCAAGAGCCTCTTTCCGGTGCATCGGAAGGCGACGATCTCTTCCTCGGCGGCGTCGAAGGTTTGAGTGCTGCTCGAGTTTCGTCCATTGCGAACTTGCAGGGTGTGACGTCCAGGCTCGACTGGTATCTCGATCGTGTGGTTCATTTCGACCGATCCGACCCGCTCACCGTCGACCACGATATCGTACGTGCCACGACGGACCTCCGCTCCGATTGCCTTATGCGTCAACTTCAGCGTCGCCGACATTTGTTGATCTCCTCTTGTTTCTGAACGGCGTTTCTCTGGCTGCTCGGCGACGAACGCAACGTGCCGTCGGCCCGGGGCAGCAGGTCGACGTGGTGCCGGTCGTCGCAACCGCTGGCGGCACATCCTCGGGGTCAGGAACGCCCGTGTTGCGCCGACCGCGAGAAGGGATCCGAGGCGGTGTCGCGCGTGGCCATCGTATGGCCGTGCCCGCTTGCGGTCGATGCGTACGCGGCGGCCGGCCGTGATCTGGGGTTCCCGCGCCCGGACAAACGCCTGCCCATCGTCGCGATGCCGTTCACCAACCGCGAGCACGCGGCGCTCCCCGCGTTCTCCGAACATCGCCAAGCTGCGGTCATGGGGCGTGACTGTCCTGTTTGGCCCGGAGGTGTATCCGCTGCACGACCCGGGAACCGGCAGCAGTTACCTGGACCTGTTCCCATGGGCGCAGGCAGTCGAAGCCATCAACGTGCGGGCGCTGGAGGCGGGGATTGCGAGTCCTGACACAGCGCGATGACGCCGCCGTGCCTGCCTACGGGCAGCGCCTTGTCTTGCGGATCTTGGTCGCACGATCGAGCACATCGGTGAGTGAGGCTCCAAGGAGAGGAGGCAGGTCCGGGGCCTCGTCGCAACATGGCGGTTTGAGCCGTCCCGCGGCTTCTGGCGGGTCCACGCCCAGCACGCGGTACAGCTCAGCGTAGATGTCCATGATTTGGTCGTCGTCGTCATGGCGGCCGACTAAGAGGATCCACGCTCGCCGCGGCGAATCGAATGCGACGACGACTCTTAACGAACCACTCAGGTGCTTGACGCACATGTGGTTCAGCGGTGCCGGACCACTGAGCCGGTAGGCAAGTGCCCGGCAACCGCCGGCTGCATGCAAGGCCCAGGATCGTCAGTGGCTGCGGGACAAGCAACTCGCTGCCTACGACGAGCTCCTAGGTCAGTACGCCAGGTTCATGATGGAGCTCAAAGGTGCGCACTATGACCGTCGCCCAAAGGATCAGGACTGGGCGGAATGGAGCGCAGCCCTAGTGTCCTCCAGCTTGGTCGCTCCCAAAGCCGTGGCAGCAGCGATCGACAACTTTGCACGCGCCATTGATCCCTTCCTAACAGCAGTGGCCGATCGCAACTCGGTTAAGGATCCGCTGACTGAGGAGGAGTTCGCCCGGGCGAGCCAGGGCCCCGCGAAGGCGCAACGGGCGCTAGTGAACGCGATCCGGCGGTCGATGGGAAAGGACCTGGGAGAACTGCAGGTGTGGATAGGCGGGTCACTGACGCGGCCCGAAAACTGGCCATGAGATGACTAGGGCTACAGCGTCGGCCAGCATCACGTGAGGATCATGGTGAAGTCGTCGTCCCGGCCAGTCAGCAGCCCCGCGCGCTCGGCCAGCAGTAAGGCTTCCAGCGGCCCCGGTTACGCGGCCGCGGGGCGGGGTTGTAGGGGATCAGCGGAGGCTTGGTGGCGGCCGCGTCGCCCAGGATGGTGCGGGCCGCGCTGGCGGGCTCGCGCCCCAGGCGGGCCGGATGAACCGGCGGATCAGGTACTCCCGGTGATCGACGGCGAGCGCTCGGCTTGCCTCGCCTGCTCGCATGGGCCGGACCAGGATGCCGGGAGGCGCAGCGTCCTATGCGGGCCTGGTGGCCTGGATGATGGCTGAGCGCAGGCCCGGCTCGGCGTCCCGGGTGGCGGTGATGCGGATGCGGGTGAACCCGCTGGCCAGCAACAGGCTGCGATACTCACCGGCGGTGAGGGTCCCGCTGGTGCAGCCGGTCCGCTGCTCCGCCTCCGCCCGCCGTGCCGGGTCAAGGCCGTCGTCGGCGATGACGTCGCTGATCCCGATCCGGCCGCCGGGGCGGAGCACCCGGAACGTCTCGGCCAGCACGCGGGGCTTGTCGGCGGACAGGTTGATCACGCAGTTGGAGATGACGACGTCGGCATGGCCGTCGGGCAACGGGATGTCCTCGATGTGGCCGTGCAGGAACTCCGCGTTGGTGACACCGGCCTGCGCGGCGTTTTTCCGGGCGAGGGCGATCATGTCCGGTGAGCCGTCCAGGCCGTACGCAGTCCCTCCTGGTGAGACGCGGCGGGCCGACAGCAGCACGTCGATGCCGCCGCCAGAACCAAGATCCAGCACGGTCTCCCCCGGGTGCAACTCGGCGACGGCTACTGGATTGCCGCAGCCGAGGCTGGCCCGCACCGCGTCATCGGGCAGTTCGCTGGTGTCGGCGTAACCGGCGGCACCGAAGCGGCCCGCAGCGAAGGGGCCGGGATCGCAGTCAGTGATCTGCTGCCCGGCGCGTGCCGCCCGGGCGAGACCGGAGTAGCGGGCGGTGATGGCCGCCCGGATCTGCTCATGATCTGGGGTATGGCTGGGTGCCATGGTCTCCTCCAGGAGGCGAGTCAGCGTGCGGCGGTAGGCGGGGTGGGTGAGGGCTTGCCCATGACGAGGTCCGCGGCGGTGGGGAAGCACTCCACGCACTCCTCGTTGATCCGGTACAGGCGGGACGTGCTGCGGTCCTCGGCGAGGACGAACCCGACCGCGGCGAGTTGCTTCAGGTGGGCGGACACGGTGGACTGGCCTACCGGGACGGCCGCGACGATCTGCTTCACGGTCATCGGCTCGCCGCTGCGCGCCAGCAGTGAGACGATCTGCACCCGGGTGCCGTCGGCCAGTGCCTTGAACCAGGCCGCGTAGATGTCAGCGGCTGTCCGGTCGAGTGGCTTCGCGTTCTTCATCGTTAATCGACGATAATCGATGAAGGCTGCCTGGGCAAGATCGGGCCTGGGGGTCCTGGCGGGTGACCAAGTGCCCTGGTCCGCCGGGCGCCGGCGCGGTGAGTATCAGGGCAGCACGGACAGTGATGCCCGGGCCTGGGTCTACCGGGTCGCCGCCGGGCTACTGATTGCCCTGGGGGCGCTGACCACGCTGACCGGGGGCGCGTACCGCGGTGATCTGGTTCAAGATTCTGCACGGTGCTGCTGACGCTCGGCCGTCCTGCTGCTGGCTGTGAGCTTCACATAGGCCCGGACGGTCAGGACGGCGGACTGCCGATCAGGGTGCCAAGGCTGGCCAGCGCCTGGGTCCGGGCGCGGTAGTAGACCCACACGCCGCGCTTCTCCCGGTCGAGCAGGCCGCTGTCGTGCAGCACCTTCAGATGATGGCTGATGGTCGGCTGGGACAGGTCGAACGCGCCAGCCAGGTCGCACACGCACGCTTCGCCGCCTGGATGTGAGGCCACCAGGGACATCAGCCGAAGCCTGACTGGGTCCCCGAGCGCCTTGAGCAGCGGCGCGACCTGGTCGGCCTGCTCCGGGGACAGCGGCCCCTGCGACAACGGGGCGCAGCAGGCCGCCACGCCCGCCACCCCGGAGGGCAGGCGTACCTCCGATCCCGGGTCGCAGCACGCGGCCGCCCCGGGTGGGCTGAGCAGCACATCAGATTTCGACATGTATCTATATTGACAGAGTCCGATGTCTCATGGCAAGCTCGGCAGCAGCGGAAGATATAGACAGTCATCGAAGTATTCGCCTGGAGGTTCTCATGTCCCGTGTCCAGCTCGCCCTCGACGTCAGCAACATCGACGAAGCCGTCGCCTTCTACACCAAGCTGTTTGGCATCGAGCCGGCCAAGCGCCGCCCGGGCTACGCGAACTTCGCCATTGCCGAGCCGCCGCTCAAGCTCGTCCTGCTGGAGAACCCCGGCAATGGCGGCGCTCTCAACCACCTGGGCATCGAGGTTCCCGACGCCGACGCTGTCGATGCTGAGCAGGCGCGCCTGGCGGAGGCGGGCCTGGCCTCGGTCGATGAGCGCGACACCACCTGCTGCTACGCCAGGCAGGACAAGTTCTGGGTCCAGGGTGCGCCGGATGGGCGGTCCTGGGAGATCTACACGGTCCTGGCCGACAGCCAGACCTTCTACGGCGAAGAGTCCGACAGTGCCGCCTGCTGCGCCAGCGAGACCGGGGAGTCGGCTGCTTCCGCGTAGTGCTGCTAGCAGCCTGCCCCGGCGCGTGCCTGGCTGCCCCGGGGCCGGCATCCGGTCACGGGAGCGCGCGTGAAGGTGCACGGCGGGCAGTTACATGCCAGTGTTCCCCGCCGTCGCCGTGTGCTCGCTTACCGCCGCGCTGATGCTCCTGGCAGCCGACCGCGCCCACCGCCAGTCCGTGGGCAATTAGCGGGCGGGTGGCGAGAGCAGGGCGGACATGCGTTCCAGTGCCGTGGGCACCAGCCAGTAGTAGACCCCAGGTGCCGCGCCGCTCGGAGTCGATGATCCCGGCCTCGCGCAGGACCTTCAGGTGATGGCTGATGGTGGGCTGGGTCAGGTCGAACGCAGCGGTCAGGTCGCAGACGCATACCTCG
>CAYPQM010000269.1:1835-5257 GCA_964412845.1 uncultured Streptosporangiaceae bacterium | reverse complement strand
TCGTCGCTCACCGACGTGACCTACGTCTTCGACGAGCCGACGGTCGGGCTGCACCCGCACGACATCCAGCGGATGAACGACCTGCTCCTGCAGCTGCGGGACAAGGCCAACACGGTGCTCGTGGTGGAGCACAAGCCAGAAGTCATCTCGATAGCTGACCACGTGGTCGACCTCGGCCCCGGCGCCGGCGCGGCGGGCGGCACCGTCTGCTTCGAAGGCACCGTCGAGGGCCTGCGGGCGAGTGACACCACCACCGGGCGGCACCTGGACGACCGTGCCGCCCTGAAGCCCTCGGCGCGGAAGCCGTCCGGGCAGCTGGAGGTGCGCGGGGCCAGCCTGCACAACCTGCAGGATGTGGACGTGGACATCCCGCTCGGGGTGCTGACCGTAATCACCGGCGTGGCGGGCTCGGGTAAGAGCTCGCTGATCCACGGCTCGGTATCCGGACGCGACGGGGTGGTGACGGCCGACCAGGCGCCCATCCGCGGCTCGCGGCGCAGCAACCCGGCGACCTATACCGGGCTGCTCGACCCCATCCGCAAGGCGTTTGCCAAGGCCAACGACGTGAAGCCGGCCCTGTTCAGCCCGAACTCGGAGGGAGCCTGCCCGAACTGCAACGGCGCCGGGGTCATCTACACCGACCTGGCGATGATGGCCGGCGTCGCGACCACCTGCGAGGTGTGCGCGGGGAAGCGGTTCGACGCCTCGGTGCTGGACTACCACTTCGGCGGCCGTGACATCAGCGAGGTGCTCGCGATGTCGGTGAGTGAGGCCCGGGAATTCTTCGGTGCGGGGGAGGCTCGCATCCCGGCGGCGCTCGCCATCCTGGAGTGGCTCGACGACGTCGGGCTCGGCTACCTCAGCATCGGCCAGCCGCTCACCACGCTGTCCGGCGGCGAGCGGCAGCGGCTCAAGCTGGCCACCCACATAGGGGAGAAGGGCGGCGTCTACGTCCTCGACGAGCCGACCTCCGGCCTGCACCTGGCCGACGTCAAGCAGCTGCTCGGCCTGCTGGACCGGCTCGTCGACTCCGGCAAGTCGGTCATCATCATCGAGCACCATCAGGCGGTCATGGCGCACGCCGACTGGATCATCGACCTCGGCCCCGGTGCCGGCCACGACGGCGGCCGGATCGTCTTCGAGGGCACACCCGCCGACCTCGTCGCCGCCCGCTCTACCCTCACCGGTGAGCACCTCGCGGGCTACGTCGGCACCTGACCGAGGCCCACGCGGACACCGTGAGGTCGAGTTGATCTGCCGACGCCTTGCTTGCGGGTGTCTCAGCCCGGCCGCGTGTCGTATGCCTCACGATGAGCCTGGATGTCGGGGTTATGTTCGATGGCCCAGTTGGCCAAGGCGACCGCGTGTGGGATCAAGGAGGCAGCGAGTTCGCTGGGTTCGTATTCCACGCGGGGTGGCACCTCGGCATGGGCTGTGCGGATCACGAGTCCGTCGCGTTCGAGTTTGCGCAGCGTGAGGGTGAGCATGCGCTGGGAGATGCCCGGGATGCGCCGCTGTAGCTCGGTGAATCTCAATCGCTGGGTGTGCAGAGTCGCGATGATCAACAAGGCCCACTTGTCGGCGATGCGGTCGAGCAACGCGCGGATGGCCCGGCCTTGGTCGCCCCTGATCAAGCACACGTCCTCGTGGTCGGACACGGGCACCTCGCTGATAGCTACGCACACGGGTGTGACTTTTGTAAGCCCGTCGATTGTGATCGACAATGAGGCCACTTACAGGGAGTAACTATAGGGATGTGCTGTTATGAAGGTGGCCTACTGGATCGTCGCCGGATCGTTGGCGTTGCTCTACCTGTACTCGGGTGGGCTCAAGGTCGTGCGGTCCAAAGATCAGCTGCGGCCGATGATGGGCTGGATCGACAGTGTGCCGCTGAGGCTCGTACGGACCATTGGTGTGCTGGAGGTGCTCGGCGCGCTGGGACTGGTGCTGCCCCCGCTGACCGGCATCGCGGCAGGCCTCGCCCTGGCGGCGGCTATCGGGCTCGTGCTGATCCAGGTTGGCGGACTTTCGCTGCACCTCAGCCGGGGCGAAGCCAGGATGATCGGGCTGAACATCGTCCTACTTGCCCTCGCCGGCGTCGCGATATGGCTTTCAACCACGTGGCTGTAGAACGCTGCGCGGTCAGGCGGGTGATCGCCGCCGCCAACCCGCACCCGAACCGGGTGGCGTGTTCCCGATGGGATCGGGTCCTGCGCAACCCGCGACAACTGTTCGACGCCGCGCCAACTCACCCCCGTCGAACACGACCCGTCCCGGAGGAGAGTTGGGTGAGTTGGTCGTTCAGGGATCGGCGTTCGGCGTCGGTCTGGGCGAGTTCGAGTGCGCGTCGGTATGCGTGGCGCGCCTCGTCGTCTCGCCCGGTGCGACGAAGCAGCTCGGCGCGGGCTGAGTGGAAGTAGCGGTAGTGGTCGAGCTCGAGCCCGTCGAGTATCGCCAGGCCAGCCTCGGGACCGTCGAGTTCGGCCACAGCAACGGCCCGGTTGAGTTCGACGACGGGGGAACCGGTCTGGATGGAGAGAGTGTTGTAGAGCGCCGCGATCTGTCGCCAGTCGCGTGGCTGTTGCAGGTGCAGATCGGCGATGGCGGCCTGCACGGCATAGGAGCCGGTCTCGCCGCGCGTGATCGCCTGCTGCAGCAGCTCGCGGCCTTCGCTGATCTGCTGCTCGTCCCACAGCGCGCGGTCCTGGTCGTCGAGCAGGACAATCTCACCGTCGCGGATCCGGGCCTCTCGTCGGGCGTCGTGGAGCAGCATGAGGGCGAGCAGCGCGAGAACTTCGCCCTCGTCGGGCATGAGTTCGGACAGGGCGCGGCCGAGTTGGAGCGCTTCGGTGGCGAGGTCGACGCGGCCGCCTCCCCAGCCGGCGTTGAACACGAGGTAGACCACTGCGAGGACCGCCGCTAGCCGGTCCGGGAGCTGATGGTCAGGTGGTACGGCGAATGGGATCCGTGCGTCGCGGATCTTGTGTTTCGCCCGTGTCAGCCGTTTGCTCATCGTCTCGGTCGGGACGAGGAACGCGAGCGCGATCTCCTCGGTCGACAGGCCGCCGAGGGTGCGGAGGGTCAGCGCCACCTGTGCCTCGAGCGCGAGCGCGGGGTGGCAGCAGGTGAAGATCAGTTCCAGCCGCTCGTCCGGAAAGGTGGCTGACTCGTACACGGTTGCCTCCGATTCGACCGTGAACCCGCGCGCGAGCAGCTTCGTCTTCTCGGCTAGCACGCGTTGTCGGCGAATGTGGTCGATGGCCCGATTCCGCGCGGTCCAGATCAGCCAGCCGACGGGATTGTCCGGCTCCCCGTCGCGTGGCCAGCGTTCGGCAGCGATCGCGAACGCCTCTTGAGCGGCATCCTCGGCAAGCTCGATGTCGCCGAGGATCCCCACGAGGGTGGCCAGCACCCGGGCCCAG
>CAYPQM010000269.1:0-1735 GCA_964412845.1 uncultured Streptosporangiaceae bacterium | reverse complement strand
CAGCGTCGAGGTTGTCGGCCTCCACCACAATGACGCCGACTAGGAATTCCTTGGTCTCGATGAACGGCCCGTCGGTGAGCAGCGTCCGCCCCTCGCCGTTTCGCACGGTCGTGGCCGACCCGTCCGCGTGCAGACGAGCCCAGCCGGTCACATAGGGCCTGGCGAGCACGTCGGCAACCGCGCCCGCCACCGGGCCGGCGTAGGTCCGCTGGCTGCCGTATGCAAGCAATGCGTACTGCATGACCCCTCCAGTCACTGACGGATACCGGTTCGAGTATCTGACGAACGGGATCGGCTCGGACGGACAACTCCGGCCGAAGAAATCCTCGACGGAAGAAACGTTGTCCGCGGCTGTCCGCGCCGGGCCGGGCTGTTCGTCATTACGGCAGGTCCGCCCACAGCGGTGAAGGCGTGCATGGGGCACGCCGGTTCTCGAAAGGACGATCGACATGGCGAAGTTCATCTACCTCTACCGTGGCCCGGCGACTCCGATGTCCGACCCCACGCCGGAGCAGGGCGCAGAGCGTAAGGCCGCGTTTGGCGCCTGGATGGAGAAGGTCGGCGCGGCGCTCGTCGACGTCGGCAGCCCGTTCGGGACGAGCGCGTCCGTTCGCGATGACGGCACTGAAGGAACAGCCGGCGACCTGATCGGCTACACGATCGTCGAGGCCGATGATCTCGCTGCGGCGAAGGCGCTCACCGACGGCCTCCCGTTCCTGTCCAACAGTGACGGGAAGTGCGCGGTGGAGATCTTCGAGCTGCTGCCGATGTAGCAGGAACGGTCCGCCGCAGCTACGACGCAGGTGCGGCGGACCGTTGTCACTCAGCGCTCACCCGCCAGCCCGGCACGAACCTGTTCTAAGAGCTTCTGACCTGGCTAGACATCAGTCCCGATTGAGTGGGGCTAAGTGGCACGATGATCACCTGGCGGATCGTCGTTGACTCACTGCTCTGGCGAGCTTCGTGCCTTGCTCCTCCCCCATCAGTGCGGCGTACCCTGAGGCGATGCGTGGTGATCATCTCCCTTTGTGCTGCGCCGTGCCGTGACGAGAGCCGTGACCGTGCTAGCGCGAATCGGTCGCCCGACTCGTTCATAAATGGCCTCGTATTCACGCTCAAGGGCTTGACGTTGGGCCGGTGAAAGCCGAGCGTAAAACGACATCGTACGAACGAGAGCATTGAGCTCGTCAGAAGTATGCTCGATGAGCTTTGGCATGACTGCCACCTGAACATCACCGAACAAGCGGCCGGCATAATCTTGCCCTATGTCGTAGCTGCCGAGCCAGGCCCATACCTCTGAGACGTTGCCACGGCGTTTCTCCATCCCAGCGAGCGTGGCCTCGAGATCCCTGTAGGTCGGCCAATTAGCGGCAATGTCCGGGGCGACCTTTCTCATGGCAGCGAGTGCTGCTTCCTGATCTCGCTTGCTACGCGGCTCCTCAAGCCCGAAGTATTGCATGAGGGCGAGCGTTCCACCGGGAACAAGTACGTCAGCGGCCTTCTGCCAACTAACCTTAGGGTCAACCCAGTGAAACGCGGATGCAGAGAACACGGCCTGAAACTGCTCGCGGGGAAGCAATGCATTCTCAAACTCAGCGTTCACAAATTCCACCTCTCCAGCACCTTCCAGGTTCTGCCTGGCCAGTGCTAGGAGGCTCTTGCCGGGTTCGAGTGCTGTGACGTGCAGGCCCCGGGCGACAAGGCCGCGCGTCAGTTGGCCGCTTCCACACCCAAC
>CAYPQM010000268.1:0-5351 GCA_964412845.1 uncultured Streptosporangiaceae bacterium | reverse complement strand
CGTCATCGAACGGGTGGGTCAGCGGCGCGTGCGGCTTGTGCACGGTGATCTCCACCTCCGTCACCAACGGCTCAGACAGGCACGCGGCCGACAGCCGGTCGGCCAGGGTCTCGATCAGCCGTACCGGGGGCCCGCTGGCCACCGCCACTAGCCGGTCGGCCAGGGCTGAGTAATCCACGGTAAGACCCAGCTCGTCACCGGCTGCGGCGGCCCCGGTATCCAGCCATACCGCAGCGTCGATGATGAACTCCTGCCCATCGCGGCGCTCTTCCTCGCGGACACCGTGATAGGCAAAGACCCGCAGGCCGCGCACGGAAACGCGGTCCCGGCCCGGGCCGGCCGGTTCGCTCACCGGAACGTCCCGCTGGCCAGTCACCGGGACACCCCGCTGGCTGATCCGGTGACCGGGGTCTCGCGGTGGCCCGCCGGTGATCCGGCGCGGCGCCATGCCTGCGCCACCCGGACCGCATCCGCGTTGGCGGTCACCTGGTGCACCCGGGCACACCAGGCCCCGCCGACGGCAGCCAGCGCGGTCACCGCGACCGTCGCGTCATCGCAGCCCGAGAACGGTCGCACGGTCCCGGCGTCATCGGCCAGCAGCCTGCCGAGGAACCGTTTCCGGGACGCGCCGACCAGTACCGGAAACGCCGGCCCGCTACTGTCCAGGCGGGAAACCCGGTCCAGCGCGGTGAGCAGCGCCCAGTTGTGCTCAGGCAGCTTGGCGAAGCCGAGCCCAGGATCCAGCACGATCCGCGCCGGGTCCACCCCTTCAGTGATGACCGCGTCAACCCGCTGCCGCAGCTCCTGGCACACCTCGCTCACCACGTCGGCGTAGACGGCCCTGCGATTCATGTCGTGGCTGTGCCCCCGCCAGTGCATAACGACGTAGGGCACCCCGGCGGCGGCGACCAGACGGGGCATCTGGGGGTCGGCGAGCCCGCCGCTCACGTCGTTCACCAGGCGGGCGCCGGCCTGTACCGCCAACTCGACCACCTCGGCCCGCATAGTGTCCACGCTGACCGGGATCCCGGCCGCGGCCAGCCCTTCGATGACCGGCCCGACCCGGCGCAGCTCTTCTTCAGCGGTGATCCGCTGCGCACCTGGCCTGGTCGATTCACCGCCCACGTCTACGATGTCCGCCCCCTGGGCAGCCAGCTCGATGCCGTGCGCGATGGCCGCGTCCGGGCCGAACCACTGGCCGCCATCCGAGAAAGAGTCAGGAGTGACGTTCAGCACGCCCATGACCAGGCAGCGATCCGCATCCGGCAAGCCGGGCGGGCTGGGCGGCCGCCGCTGCGCGGGGTGACCCTCGGCAGCTCCCGGATGGCTCGTCATGAGCGCCACCCTATGCGCGGTGCAGTGTGGGGGGCGGCTGGTCAGCAGGCTGCGCGCGAGCGCCTGCTGACGGCGCGCATCCGGCGCCGGAGCCTGCCCAGCCCCATCTTGCTGCACGCCCGGCGCAACCCGAGGCGAGGCCAGACCAGGAAGGCCTCTGCCTCCAGCGCGGCCAGGCCGACCCGGGGCGCGTCTTTCGTACCAGGGAAAACGAAGAACCTCGGCACCCAGACCGGGCAGAACTTCGCGTTGAACTTATACAGCGACTCGATCTGGAACCACCGGGACATGAAAAGCAGGATCCCGCGCCAGGCCCGCAGTACCGGCCCGGCGCCGATCCGTTCGCCCCGCTCCAGGGCCGCCCGGAAGACCGCGAAGTTCAGCGAGATGCGTTTGACGCCAAGCTGCTCAGCGGCCTTGATGGTCTCGACGATCAGGAAGTCGTTGACGCCAGGCTGGGCGGCCCGGTCGCGGCGCATCAGGTCCAGGGAGAGCCCGTCAGGTCCCCACGGCACGAAGTGCAAGATGGCGCGGAGCACGCCATTCTCGGTAGCCGTGGCGATGACGCAGCGCTCATCACCCCTGGCGCCCACACGGCCCAGCGCCATGGAGAAGCCCCGCTCGGTCTGGCTTCCGCGCCAGGATTCGGCCTGGCAGATAAGTTCCGCAACCTGCGTCTCGGGGATGTCTCCGGCCCGCCGCACCTCGGCCGTGTAGCCGTTCCGCTCCACCCGGGACACCATCTGGCGGACGTTCCGCATGGCGCGGCCCTGGAGCGAGAAATCGGAAACTTCCACGACGGCTTCATCGCCGAGTTCCAAGGCGGTCAGCCCGCCCTCACGGCACCAGATCTCCGCGCCGAGTTCTCCGCAGCCCATCACGGCAGGCACCCAGGCATGCCGCGCCGCCTCGTCCAGGAAGGCGTGAATCGCGCCCGGCCAGGCCTCAGGGTCGCCGATCGGGTCACCGCCCGCGAGCATCACCCCGGACACCACCCGGTACCCGATGCAGGACTTGGCGGTGGGCGACCAGATGATGCTCTTGTCATTGCGGAGGGTGAAATAGCCGAGGGAGTCCCGCTGCCCGTACTTGGCCAGCAGGTCCCTGATCCGGCTGCCATCCTGCTCACCGAGCCGGGCCGCCGGCTCCGCCGGGCGCAGGAACAAGTAGGCGGTCACCACCAGGGTGAACAAGCCGAGGGCGCTGGTCATCAGATCGAACAGGTCGCTACGGCTATCCGGCGCGAACCGGACCGGCCCCGAAACGCCGACCAAGCCGTACATCACGTGCTCGATGCGCTGCATGAGCGAGTAATCGTGGGCTAGCCCACGGGCCAGCAGGATGTAGGTGAGGCCGATGGCGACATCGGCTGCCACCAGCCCGATGAACACCGCGAGCGCCCGCCACCTGGTGCGCGGATCTCCGGACGCGTAGAACTCAGCACGGAAGTACAGCAGGGCAACGAGAACGCCCGCAGCGATCACGGCCGGGACCAGGTGCGGGTAGTGCGCCAGGTGGACCACAACGCTGAACGCGAGCAGCAGGGTGACTGCCTGCCAGGCGCGGCGCTTCCGCCTTCTCAGCCCGTGCGAGAGCATCAGCAGCAGCAGCCCGGTAAGCACGTCCACAGTGCGCGTGAGGTTGGTCAGCGTGCCGGGCACGAAGGAATTGATCTTGTGCAGGTGGGTGTGCGAGTAGAAGCGGGGCAGCACCACCTGGACGATGTTGGCCAGCCCGATCAACAGGCAGAGCCACGCCGCGGTCACCGGTACCCATCGCCGCCGATGCCTGCGGTCCGGCGGCCGGATCACCGGCGGCTGGCCGGCTACGGCGTCGGTGGCAGGGGGCACAGCAGCAATATCTACTGGCCTGCTCTGGCTTGTCTGCGACATATCGGTTAAGCCCCGGATCACGGATCATCAGCGTAGTCATCGCTGGCACCTGGCGCGGCCAATCTCCAAACGGGAGCCCCCTAAGTGCAAGCTACCCGCCTGTGCGCCGCCCGAACAGTAGACTCATCGCTTCCGCCCGGGTGCGATCACTGTCCCTGATTATTCCGCGGACCGCGGATGTCACCGTTTTGGCGCCCGGTTTGCGTACGCCGCGCATCGACATGCACAAATGCTCGGCCTCGATCACGACCAGGACCCCGCGTGGCTCAAGCACGCTCATCAGCGCGTCAGCGATCTGGGTGGTCATGCGTTCCTGGACCTGCGGCCGCCGGGCGTAGACGTCAACCAGCCTGGCGAGCTTGGACAACCCCGTTATCTGGCCTTTGACATTCGGGATATACCCGATGTGCGCGGACCCGAAAAACGGGGTCAGATGGTGTTCGCAGGTGCTGTACACCTCAATGTCACGAACCAGGACTAGTTCGTCATGGTCCGCATCGAACACGGTGGTGAGCACGTCCTCAGGCTGCTGCCCCAGGCCGGAAAACTGTTCCGCATAGGCGCGGGCGACCCGGGCCGGAGTGTCCTTCAGCCCGTCCCTGCTGGGATCCTCGCCGATGGCAAGCAAGATCTCCCGCACCGCATTCTCGATTCGTGCGGCGTCGAACTCCCGGCTCAATGGTCCTCTTCGCCGGGGCTGTCATCCTGGCTTCGCGGCGGGAAACCCAGCGGCTGGTCCAGCGGCTGGCCACCCTGATTCCACGGGGCTGCCTGCCCGTTACCCGCGGCCGGATGGTCATTGACCTCCGCGGCGGTCAGTGCGAGTTCCTTGGGGGTCATGATCGGAGGACGGTCCGACGGCAGCCGCTTGCCGTACCCGGTGTACGAGCCACGGGAGGGCCGGGTCTGCACGGGCGAGAAGATCTCGAGCACCTCTTTCCTGCTCAAGGTCTCCTTGTCCATCAGCTTGAGCACCAGGTCGTCGAGCACCTCGCGGTACTGGACCAGGATCTCCCACGCCTCGTCATGAGCCGATTCGATGAGCCGGCGCACTTCCTCGTCGATCGTGGACGCGATCTCCTCGGAGTAGTCCCTGGTGTGCGACATCTCGCGGCCGAGGAACGGCTCACCATCCCCGCTGCCGAACTTGCGCGCACCCAGCCGCTCACTCATCCCGTACTCAGTCACCATGCCCCGGGCGATCGAGCTCGCCTTCTCGATGTCGTTGGCGGCACCAGTGGTGGGCTCGTGGAAGACCAGTTCCTCCGCCGTCCGGCCACCCAGCAGCATCGACAGCTGATCCATCATCTCCGAGCGGGTGACCAGGAACTTGTCCTCGGCGGGTGCCGACGCGGTATAGCCGAGCGCCCGGCCGCGGGGAATGATGGTGATCTTGTGCACCGGGTCAGCGTTCGGCAGCGCCGCGCCGACCAGCGCATGCCCACCCTCGTGGTAGGCGATGAGCTTGCGTTCCCGCTCAGACAGCAGCACGCTCTTGCGCTCAGGGCCGGCCATCACCCGGTCGATCGACTCCTCAAGCGCTCCCATGCTGATCAGCGTGCCGTTATGCCGGGCGGTCAGCAGTGCGCCCTCGTTGATGACGTTCGCCAGGTCCGCCCCGGTGAAGCCGGCCGTCCGGCGCGCGATGATGTCGAGATCCACATCCGGCGCGAACGGCTTGCCCCGGGCATGCACCCGCAGGATGCCCTTGCGTCCGGCCAGGTCCGGCTGCGCCACGACGATCTGCCGGTCGAACCGGCCCGGGCGCAGCAGGGCCGGATCGAGAATGTCGGGGCGGTTCGTGGCCGCGATGACGATGACGCCGCCCTTGACGTCGAATCCGTCCAGTTCGACCAGCAACTGGTTCAGTGTCTGCTCGCGCTCGTCGTGGCCGCCGCCGAAGCCGGCGCCGCGGTGCCTGCCGACCGCGTCGATCTCATCGACGAACACGATCGCCGGCGCGTTCGCCTTGGCCTGCTCGAACAGGTCGCGCACCCGGGAGGCGCCGACCCCGACGAACATCTCCACGAAGTCGGAACCGGAGATCGAGTAGAAGGGAACCCCGGCCTCGCCGGCCACCGCGCGGGCCAGCAGGGTCTTGCCCGTGCCAGGCGGCCCGTAGAG
>CAYPQM010000267.1:1706-5381 GCA_964412845.1 uncultured Streptosporangiaceae bacterium | reverse complement strand
GGAGGTCAGCCACAGGCCGCGCAGCGGGCTCCGCCAGGTCCTGGGCCGGAAGGGGCCCGGCGGCGGGTGCGCGGCCGCCTGCCGGTACTCCGCGCCCGCCCGGTCCGCCACCCGGGACAGGACCGCCGCCGCGCCGCGAGCAGGTTTAGCGCCCGCCCGGCCTGCTCCCGGCTCGGCCGGACCCGGCCTGTTCGCGTCCCGCTCGTCTGTTCCCGCGCCTCCCGCACCCGCCATGAACTCGACGCTATGCACGCCGGGATGCGGAAGGCCTGGTCCGCGCGGGACGGTAAGAACCCGGTAAGAGCCAGCGGCAACGACAGTAAAGCGCTTCTACTGTCGTTGGAACGACAGCAGAACGCTTCTCACGTCACGGGTCAGGGACCTGGCGGGCGTCGATCGCCTGCACGAGGCGGCCCAGCGTCACGAAGAACTCGCGCTGCTCGTCGGCGGAGAGCTCGTTGAACAGTTCCGCCACCGCATCGAGCCGCGGGGCCAGCGCCTGCTCGGCTTCCCTGATCCCGTCCGGGGAGAGCTCGACCAGGGTGGCCCGGCGGTCGGTCGGATGTGGCCGGCGGACGACGAGGTGGGCGTCCTCCAGCGCGTCGACCATGGCCGTCATGTTCCGGGGGCTGACCCCGAGCGAGCCGCCGAGTTCGCGCATGATGGCGGGGCCGCCACAATGCAGCGCTTCGAGGAGGCGCAGCCGGGTGTAGGTGAGGCCGCCGCAGGACCGCCCGTCCGTCCAGCGCAGGAAGGCCGCCGCGAAGCGCGCGGTCTGCGCGACCAGGGCCCGCCGGCGTTCTGTCTCGCCGAGTCCCGCGAGGGCATCCGGACCGGCGGCTGGGCAGCTTTCTTCCGCCAACTGCGGGGCCGGATCCAGTTCCACCAGCTCAGAGTACTCGGGTGGTTCAGTTGGCACGATTATTACTTTGGGTAATATCCCAGATGTGTTTATCGGTCGTGGCCCGCTTCATCCGGTCGGGGGCGGAGCCGGGGACGAACCCCGCAGGCTGACCTCGCCGCCGGACAGGTCCGCGGCGCGGCGGGTCCGCTCGATCTGACCGCCGGTTTCCGTAGGCTGGCCGGATGACCAGCCAGCGCACGGCAGCCCGGCAGATGCTCAGCCGATTCCCGCTCGTGGACGGGCACAACGACCTCGCCTGGGAATTGCGGGAGGCCGGCCGCGAGGATCCGGCCGCGATCGACCTGGCCGCGCCGGTCCCGTTCACCCACACCGACCTGCCGCGGATCGCCGCGGGCGGCCTTGGCGCCCAGTTCTGGTCGGTGTTCGTGCCCGCGACACTGCAGGGCGACGGGGCGGTGGCCGCGACCCTGGAGCAGGTCGATCTGGTCCGCCGGATGATCCGCTGCTACCCGGACGTGCTCGAACTCGCGCTGACCGCGGCGGATGTGGACCGGATCTTCGCCGCCGGGAAGGTGGCGTCGCTGATCGGCGCCGAGGGCGGCCATTCGATCGCATCCTCGATGGGCGTGCTCCGGGTGCTCTACGGTATCGGGGTCCGCTACCTCACCCTGACCCACAATGCGAACGTGCCATGGGCTGACTCGGCCACCGATGAGCCGAAGGCCGGCGGCCTGACCGCGTTCGGCCGCGAGGTGGTCCGCGAGATGCAGCGGCTCGGCATGCTGGTGGATCTGTCGCACGTCTCCGCGGCGACGATGCGCGACGCGATGGAGGTGACCGAGGCGCCGGTGATCTTCTCCCACTCCAGCACCCGCGCGCTCTGCGACCATCCGCGCAACGTGCCGGACGAGATCCTGGCGCGGCTGCCGGCCAGCCACGGGGTGTGCATGGTGACGTTCGTGCCGTCGTTTGTGTCTCCGGACTGCCGGGCCTGGGAAAGCGATCTGTCCACCGAGATGGAGCGGCGTGGCATGGACCCGTGGGACTGGGCCAGCCGGGCCAGGGTGCGCCAGGACTGGCTGCCCGGCCATCCCCGGCCGGTCGCCACCCTGGCCCAGGTCGCTAACCACATCGAGCATGTCCGGCAGGTGGCGGGCATTGAGCACGTGGGCATCGGCTCAGATTTCGACGGCACGGACCAGCTCCCCGAGGGACTGGATGATGTGTCCTGCTACCCGGCGCTGATCGCCGAACTGCTGGACCGGGGCTGGACCGAGCAGGACTGCGGCCAGCTGGCCGGCGGCAACATCCTGCGGGTCATGCGGGAGGCTGAGGCCGCGGCCCGGGCCATCGGCGCGCGGCGCGGCCCGTCCACGGCGCGTATCCAGGATGTGGACGGCCGGTGACGCTCCCGCTCAGCCGAGCAGCTCGCCCAGCAGCCCGACCAGCGCTCCCGCGCTCGCCCCGCCCGCGTCCTTGTCCGGGTTGTAGCAGCCCAGCGAGATCCCGGCCAGGCCTGGGTGACCCAGCAGCGGGCGCATCAGGTCGCGCAGCTCATCCAGCGCCAGGCCGCCGGGCATCAGGTAGTCGGTAGCCGGGAAGGCCCGCTCGTCCAGGACATCCACGTCGAGGTGGACCCAGTACCGCCCGGCCCGGTCGGTGAGCTGCTGCGCCGCGGCCAGCCCGGCCGCGGCCAGGCCACGCCCCCGCAACGCGCCCGGGCTGAGCTCGGCCGCCAGCCCGGCATTTTCTGGCATCACGGAACCAAAGGCGACTGCCTCAGCCCGGTCGCGCGGTCCGAGCAGCGCGAGCTCGCCCGGGCCCACCAAGGGCGCGGCAACGTCGCGGCACCAGGCGGCCGGGCCGTTGCCGGTCACCACCGAGATCGGCATGTCGGCGGGCTCGCCCGTCGGCGAGGTCTGGCCGTCGTAAAGGTCGAGGTGTCCGTCGAGGTAGGCCAGGCCGGTGGGGCCCAGGGCATCGCGGGCGCCGGCCAGCGCGCCGGGCAGCAGGGTGCAGCATCCGCCGACCAGGAACGGCAATTCCCCGCTGGCCGCCAGGTCGTGCACGCTGCTGCGCACGGCGCTGGTCACCGACCGGACCGATGGCCAGCCAACGACGCCGGTCGCGGCGTCCCGGGCCTGCCCGACCAGCCTGACCGGCAGATCACCCGCGTCGTCCGCGCCGACCGCGCGGGCCAGGCGGGCTTCGCGCAGCGCGGCCGGCGACAGCTCGGTACCGAACGGCGGGTCACCCGGCTGCGGCGCGCCGACGCAGTCGATCGGCACGCCGACCAGCGTGATGTGCCGCCGGAGTGACCCGGGGGTGCGCATCGCGCGGTCAGCCGAAATGGGTGACCGGCCGGGCTTGCCGTTCGCCGTCCAGGTAGACGTCGACCTTCTCGTCGTAGAAGGCGGCCAGGCCGGCGATCTTCTGGCTTTCCGGCAGCGGGGTGCGGTAGATCCACACGATGTCCTCGTGGACCTGCTGGCCGGCCTGTACCGACCAGTACGCCGCGGTGCCCTTGTACGGGCAGTGCGACTCGGTGGGCGAGGGCCGCAGCAGGTCCATCCGGATGTCGGTGAGCGGCAGGTAGTAGCGCGGCGGCAGCCCGGTCTCGAACAAGATCCGGGGCTGCCGGGAATCGCCGACGGTGATGCCGTCGACCTCGACCCTGACGTGCCGGGAGCTGGCCAGGATGTCCACCCGGGTGTAGGGGTCGCGCGGGTGGGTGTAGACCGGCTCATCCTCCTCGAACCACTCGGTCATCGCGGCCCAGTCCAGCCGGACCGCCTCGCGCAGCCGTCGCT
>CAYPQM010000267.1:0-1696 GCA_964412845.1 uncultured Streptosporangiaceae bacterium | reverse complement strand
CGGGTACCGCCGGGCGGCGCCGTCCGCGGCTGCGCCGGACACCTTCACGTGGTAAATCTCCGCGTCCCCCCGGCTGGGCGAATGATCGGTCGTGCCGGCCGGGACCAGTTCGGCCCGGATATCGGCGGCGGGGATGTAGTAGACGGGGAAATACGGCCATTCCCAGACCAGCAGCGGCCGCCTGGTGTCAGCGACCAGTTCGCCCGCCAGGTACGCGCGGACCCGCTTGGGCCCGGCCTCGATGCGGACCCGGCCGGCCTGTTTGGCCATGACTGCCTCCGTTTCCCGGCGGGGCTGATCGTTAAGCCTGCGGCCGGTTGAGTAGCGTCAATGTATGCGACTCGGTGTTTTGGACGTGGGATCCAACACGATTCACTTCCTTGTCGTGGACGCGTACCAGGGTGCGCGTCCGACGCCGGTGTTCTCGCACAAGGCCGAGCTGCGCCTTAACGATCACCTTGTGGACGGCAACCGGCTGTCCGCGGCGTGCGAGACACAGCTGGGAGCCTTCGTCCGGGAGGCACTGCAGATCGCTGAGGACAAGGGGGTCGAGGAGTTGCTCGCCTTCGCCACGTCCGCGGTTCGGGACGCGGTGAACGGGGACGAGGTCCTGGCGCGCATCCACGCCGGGACACAGGCCAACATCACGGTGCTGCCCGGGGCAGATGAGTCCCGGCTGACCTTCCTCGCCGTGCGGCGCTGGTTCGGCTGGTCGTCGGGGAAGGTGCTGATGCTCGACATCGGCGGCGGCTCGCTGGAAATCGCCTCCGGCGTCGACGAGGAGCCTGACGTCGCGATCTCGCTGCCGCTCGGCGCGGGCCGGCTCACGCGCGACTGGTTCACCGGGGACCCGCCGCCAGCCGCGGAGGTCCGGCAGTTGCGCAGGCATGTGCGCACGGAGATCGCCAGGAGGGCGGGCGAAGTGATGCGTGATGGCCGGCCTGACCGGGCCGTGGCCACGTCCAAGACGTTCCGGCAGCTGGCCAGGATCGCCGGCGCCGCGCCGTCCAGCGAGGGCTTCTATGTCCGGCGCTTGGTGAGCCACGCCGACGTGACCGAGCTGGCGAAGCGGCTGGCCGGGATGACTGCGGCGGAACGCGCGGATCTTCCCGGGGTGTCCCGCGGCCGCGCTCCGCAACTCCTGGCCGGGGCGATCGTCGCGGACGCCGCCATGGACCTGTTCGGCTTGGCTGAACTGGAGATCTGCCCGTGGGCGCTGCGGGAGGGCGTAATCCTGCGGCGGCTGGACGCGCTGCCCTCCTGATTGGAGAACTGCCCGTCGCGGCCGCCGCAGGATCGCGGTCGTTCGGCTACCTGTTAGGGCGCGCCCTTAACCGGCAGTGCCATCCGGCTCGCTGGCTGAGCCGCGCGGGGGGACCGGCGAGTCAGGCTTTGCTGGCGGCCGGATCGGGTCTGCCGTCCGGCCGCCCTGCGGCGAGCCGACCCGGTGACCGGGCCGTGCTGAGCCAGCAGGAGATTCCGCTGCCCCATTGCCCGAGTCCAGCCCATTTCGCTCCGGCGCCTGCGTGGCCTTGGCCCGGCGCTCCTGCTCGTCTCCCAGCGTGGTGCTCCGGGCGGCGGCCCGCGGCCCCTGGGCTGGCGCTGGCGTGGCTGCGCCGCCTGGCGCGTGCCTGCCACGCGCTGGCCCGGCCGGCCGGGCGGCCGGCGTGGACCCGGCCGGGCCGGAGTTGCCGGA
>CAYPQM010000266.1:0-5440 GCA_964412845.1 uncultured Streptosporangiaceae bacterium | reverse complement strand
GCGGCGGTCGACTCCATCGCCGACGGGCGAGTGACCGACCTGGTCAAGGAGTACGAGGACACCTATCGAGTCGCCGCCGAGCTGCGGCGTGACGGCGCACGGCACGAATCCCTGCGCTACGCCGCGCAGATCGAACTCGGACTGCGTGACTTCCTCACCGCTGGCGGCTTCCACGCGTTCACCACCAACTTCGAGGACCTCGGCGGCCTGCGCCAGCTCCCGGGCCTGGCCGTGCAGCGGCTGATGGCCGACGGCTACGGCTTCGGCGGAGAGGGCGACTGGAAGACCGCCCTGCTCCTTCGCACCCTGAAGGTCATGTCCGCCGGACTGACTGGCGGCACGTCGTTCATGGAGGACTACACCTACCACTTGGAACCGGGCCGGGAACTAATCCTCGGTGCACACATGCTCGAAGTCTGTCCCTCGATCACGGCTGCGATGCCGTCCTGCGAGATCCATCCGCTCGGCATCGGGGATCGGGACGACCCAGTGCGGCTGGTTTTCGATGCGTCACCCGGACCGGCCTTCGTCGTCGGCCTGGCCGATCTGGGTGACCGGTTCCGGCTGGTAGCCAACGAGATTGACGTCGTCGCGCCACCGGAACCGCTACCGCGGCTTCCGGTGGCCCGCGCGATCTGGCGGCCGCGGCCGGATTGGCGCACGTCAACCGAGACGTGGCTGACGGCCGGCGGCCCGCACCACACGGTCCTGTCCGCAGCCGTCGGCACTTCGACCCTCGCTGAACTCGCGGACATGCTCGGCGTCGAGCTATTGGTCATCGACGCCGAGACCACAATCCGCCGATTCGTCAACGAGATCCGTTCGAATCAGGCGTACTACCGGCTCGCCCAGGGATTTTAGATGCCTGCCACAGCCGTCACACCTCCGGGGCGGGCTTGCGCCGGTCCGTCGCTGAGCAACCGCAATACCGCAGGTCAATATTCAGCACCATCCCCTCACCTATTCAGCACCATCCCTCACCTCAGAAAGGGCACAGAGCAATGAAGCTTAAGACGTCTCGTTCCGCCGCCGCCCTGTCGGCGATCGCGCTACTGGCATTGGCAGCAGGGTGTTCCAAGAGCGCTACCGGTTCCGGTAGCGCCAGCACCCCGAAGGCCTCGGCGAGCGCGGTCACGTTGAGCGGCACGATCACGTTCAACCAGGACAATCTGGCCAAGCTGGACGCGGCGCTCAAGGTCGCGATGGCTGGCAAGAGCCTGTCCCCGGTCGACATCGCCATGGTGGTCAACGTGGCCGCCGACTACTGGAAGGCTGGTCAGGTCGGCTTCCTCAAAGGCTGTTCCGACCTGGGCATCGCCACCAGCAAGTGCACCTATTTCGCCCCGCCCAACGGCAAGCTGACTGAGCAGGACTCGGAGTTGGAGACGCTGCGCTCGCAAGGCATCACCGGATACTCCATCTCCGCCATCGACCCCGCGTCAGCGAAGGGAACGATCCACACCGATGTCCAGCACGGCGTCGCGGTCCTGGCGATCGACTCGCCGCTGCCGGGCACCGACGCCGCCTCGCTCTACCTCGGCACCCCGAACTACACCGCCGGGTTCCAGGCCGGCACGGCGATGAAGCAGGTGCTCGGCGGTAAAGGCAAGGTCGCGATCCTGGTTGGTTCGCTGACCGCATCCAACGCCACCCAGCGCATCGCGGGCTTCGAGGCCGCGCTGAAAGGCACGAGCATCACGGTCGCACAGAAGGTCAACGACAACCTCCAGGCGAGTACGGCCACGTCTGACGCGGAAACCATCCTGGCCAACAACCCAGATGTGAACGGCCTCTACGGGGTCTACTCCTACGACGGTCCGGCGCTCGCCCAAGCGGTCACCTCAGCCGGCAAGACGGCCACGGTGCACATCATCTCGGACGACTCGGATGCGCAAACGCTGGGCTTCATCCAGTCCGGCGTGATCTCCGGCACGGTGGTGCAGATGCCATACGAGCAGGGCTACACCGGCGCGTACATCCTCGCGGCAGAGAAGGTGCTCGGCCAGGCCGCCACGATGAACATCGTCAAGCCCTACCTGTCGTCGGACGGCTCGACCTTGAGTTCCGGCGTCGGCCTCATCACCAAGTCGGATCTGAGCGACTACCAGTCACTTGAGGCGAAGCTCGGAATCGGCTGACGATGACCGTGTCCAACGACCCCCGCAGCCGCGCGGTCACCGCGCGGCTGCGGGGGGTCCATAAGTCCTACGGCCCGGTCAAGGTCCTGGACCTGCCGGAACTTGACCTGCACGCGGGTCAGGTGATCGGCGTCGTCGGCGAGAACGGCGCGGGCAAGTCCACGCTGATGGGGACACTGGCCGGCTCGGTGCACCGCGACGGCGGTGACATCGAGATCAATGGGCAGCCGTTGGTCCCCGGATCAACGGAGGCCGCCGTCCGCCTCGGCGTGGCCCTGGTCTCGCAGGAGTTCCCGCTGGTCGGCCAGCTGTCGGTGGCCGAGAATCTGCTCCTCGGGCGGCGCCCGCGCAACTCCACAAAGCGCTACCTGGTCGACCGGGCGGCACAGCGCGCCGAGGCGACGGCCATGCTCGCGGAGATCGGCCTGTCCGCGACCGCGATCCCGGTGAACAGCGAGGTGCGCACGCTTCCGGTGCCGACCCGGCAGATGATCGAGATCGCCAAGGCGTGGGGCCGGGAGCCCAAGCTGCTGATCCTCGATGAACCGACTTCCTCGCTCGGCCCGGTAGAAGCGGAGATGGTCCTGGGCCTCGCGCGGCAGTTGGCCACGCGGGGTGGCACGGTGCTGTTCATCGGGCATCGTCTCGACGAGGTGCTCACGGTCAGCGACCGGATCCTGGTGCTCCGCAACGGCCGCCTCGTCGCCGATCTCCAGCCGGAGGAGGCATCCGAGGAGCGCCTGATCCGCGAAATGGTCGGCGGCGAGATCGTGCACGGCAAACCGACGGCCCCGGCACCAGACAGCGAGGTGGTCCTGCGGGTCGAAGGCCTGACCGCCGACGGCCTTGGTCCGGTGGATCTCGACGTGCGGACCGGCGAGATCGTCGGCGTCGCCGGGCTCATGGGGTCGGGCCGCAGCCGGCTGATCCACACTGTCGCGGGCGCGCAACCGGCCACCGGCGGCACGATGTGGCTGGCCGGCCACCCTTACGCGCCGAGTAGCCCGGGCGACGGGGCCGCGGCTGGCATCGCGCTGATCCCGGAGGACCGCAAGGAGCAGTCGCTGGTGCTGTTCGCGCCGATCCGCGCCAACGTGACGGTGTCGGTCCTGCGCCGCATCAGCCGAGGCTGGCTGCTCGGGCCCCGCCGGCACCGGGACGAAGCCCGCAAGATCGCCGCGAGCGTCAACGTCCGGATGCAGTCGGTGGAACAGCCCATCGGCTCACTGTCCGGCGGCAATCAGCAGCGAGTCGTCTTCGGCCGGGCGTTCGCGACCAACCCCAGGCTGCTGTTGCTCGACGAGCCGACCCGCGGCGTGGATGTCGGCGCGAAGGCTGAGATCTACGAACTGATCGATCGCGCCGCCGAGGCGGGCATGGCGGTGCTGGTCGCCTCCTCCGAACTCGAGGAACTGCTGCTGATCTGCCACCGGATCGCGGTGATGAACCACGGCCGGGCGGTGGAGGTCATCGACCACGACCAGGCCACCAAGGAACGGATCATGACGGCCGCCGCTATTACCGCGAGCAAACCCCCGGCCACTAACGGAGCTGCCGCATGAGCGCCCAGAGCACGCTTTTGCCGACGGATGTGCCACCCAACTCAAGCCGGCGGCGCGCCGCGACTCGATTGCTGCGCAAGCTCGCCGAGTCACCGGAAGCCGGCGTGCTGATCGCGTGCGTGGTGGTCTTCATCCTCATCGCGGTGAACGCGCCGACCTACGCGAGCATCGGCAACTTGCAGGTCATGGGCCGTGACCTGGCCCAGGTCGGCATCCTCGCCATCGGCGAGTCGCTGGTCATCCTGACCGGGGGCATCGACCTGTCAGTCGGCGCGCTGGCCGGGCTGGCCGGCATCCTCGCCGCATGGTTCAACGTGAACCAAGGATTCCCGGCTCCGGTCGCGATCCTGCTGACCATCATCATCTGCGCCGCCATCGGCCTGTGGCACGGCACCATGGTCACCAGACTGAAGGTGCCGCCGTTCGTCATCACGCTGGTGACCTTCACCGTGGCCCAGGGTCTCGCGCTCGCGATCACCAGCGGCTCGCCGATCAACGGCATCGACCCGCTGTTCGGCAACCTGAGCTCGTTCTACGTCGAGGAGGTCCCCGTGCCCGCGCTGTTCTTCGTCGGCGCGGCGGCGATCGCCTGGTTCATCCTGGAACGGACCTACATCGGCCGGCAGATCTACGCGGTCGGCGGTAACAAAGAGGCGGCCCGGCTGGCCGGGATTCCCACCGGGCGGCGGATTACCTCCACTTACATCGCCAGTTCCATGCTGGCCGGTGTCGTCGGCATCCTGGTGATCGGCCGGATGAATGTCGCGGATCCTTCGGTTGGCCCCGGCTGGGAGCTGATCGCGATCGCGGCCGCCGTCGTCGGCGGTGCCTCGCTGTTCGGCGGCGAAGGCCGGATCGTCGGCATCGCAGCCGGCGCGATCCTGCTGGAGTTCATCGCCAACGGCTTGCTCGCCCTGCATGTCAGTCCGTACTACCAGCAGGTCGTGCAAGGCGGTGTGCTCGGTGTCGCGATCCTGCTGGACCGCGTGCGCGCCAGCTACTTCGGCCGGGGCCGGCGGTAGCTGGGACACAGGCGGGCGCGCGGTGGCTGCCGGAGAGTTCCGGGCGCGTCGGCCCGGCTGCCGCGTAACTTGGTCCGCTCCTTCGCCCGCATCTGCGACTCCAGCGGTATCCGGAAAGGATCAGATGCCTGGCTGGTTCGTCAGGGCACGCTCCGCGCGGTCTCACTGGCAGCGAGCGCGCGCCCGGCCTGATCGGCCAGCGTGACGGCGACCAGTCGCGCCTGCAGCGAGGGCTTGGAACCCGGCTTGGCCTTGAGCATGAACCGTCCGAAGTACTGGCCGTTACCGAAGGTACGCACCTCGATCTCCTCCCCGGGCAGGCCCGACTGCTCAACATTCCAGCGGGAGTGACCTACCGTCACGGTGCCGTCTGGTTCCAGGCGCGGCGGGTGGCCGAGCAGGGAACCGTACTCAAAGCGTGCCCCTTGCAGGTCCAGCAGGCCAGTGAGCTGCTCCTTGACGTGATCGACCACAGCATCAGGGAACGCGGCGGACTTCGCCAGCGAAGCAGCCTCGTGGATCTGCGCCAGGTAGCCCGCATCAGTGATCGCAATGACCTTCAGCCGCCGGGCGCGGGCCGCGAGCTGCGATACAGCCAGTCCGGTGAGCAGCAGCAGGACAGCCGTCATGACATCCGCAGAGCTGCGGATCGTGAACCGGTAATACGGCACGGTGAAGAAGAAATCGAACCATATGGCTGCCCATACCGCCGCCAGGC